>CAJUQN010000002.1 GCA_910588625.1 uncultured Oscillospiraceae bacterium | reverse complement strand
TCATCACGGACAGGTTGTTGATGGTGTGGTCCAGACGGTTCTGGGTGGCGCCCAGGGTGCCGCGGATGTCGGACACCTTGTTGATGGCGGACTTGATGACGTCGATGGCGGACTGAGCGCCCTGCTGGGTGCTGATGTCCAGGTCGGCGATGCCCAGAGAGCTGGTGTGGATGTCCTTGATGTTGACAGACAGCTGGTTGAAGTCCTCGGCGGTGTCGCCGATCTGGAGGGTCAGGGACTTGCCCGCCTCTTTGACCACGTCAGTGGTGCTGCTAGCGCTGCTAAAGGTCTTGATCTGGTTTTCGAGACCGTAGTCCTTCATGGTCAGGTTGGCGCCGCCGGTGTAGGTGGTGCGCTCGGTGACAGCAATGGCGTCGCCGCCCTTGCAGACCTGAACGTCAAACATGGCGTTATCCTTGGCGGCCACGGACAGACGATCCAAAGCCAGACGCAGATGGTCATCAGCTTTGGCATTGGTGGTGCCCAGATCCGTCAGATCACGGATATCCACCACATGGACGTTGTCAGCGTACTCGGTGTTGTAGGTAGCGTCGCTGGCGGCAAAGAGATAATAATCGTCACCCAGCTTCAGGCCGTGGCCGTCCGCAATAACGTCCGAAATTGTGTTAGTGTTGGTATCCCCGGTCTCCTTGAACCGAATCAGAGCCTCGGCGTAAATGGTTCCGGCGGGAGTACTGCCCTCGTTGACGTTGGAGGTAGCGCAGTGCTCCTTATCGGCTTTGTCGGTGGTAAATCCGGCGTTTGCACCAGTAGTAGGCGCAGTGGCATCCAATGAGAAGTTGAAATTGCCCTGGAAGTAGTTATTAGCAGGGGTAGCGCCAGTGTTAGTCACGGCTGCTTCGTAGCCGTCATCGCTCATCTCGAATTTCAGCTTATCCTTCTCCAGGGTTACATTGTACTCGATGCGATTACCGTCGCCAGTGGCATCCACCCACACGGTGCCGCCGTTCTTCTGGATTGCGTCATAGATGCTCTTAGCAATCTCTTCGGAAGAGAGCTCACCATCGGAAACGAGAGTATATTTCAACTCGCCATTCCCGGTCTTGCCAGCAAACAGCACGTTCTTACCGTTGTTGCTGGTGCCGCCCGTTGTATCAGCATTATTGCCGGATGCCAGGCCGAAGACCAGGTCCGCGTATTTGTTGCCAGCGGCGGCTTTGTAGTTCACACCATCCAAATCGACTGTAAAGGTGGTCTTACCGGCCTCGACAGCATCCTTGTGATAGCGGACGCTGTCGTCACTCTTTTCGGGCTCTCCATTAGTTTGGGCCAAATCTGAGCCGGTCAGTTTCAGGGTGCCATTAGCGTTCGCGCTGCCGAAACCAGCGTTAGCGCCGTTTGTCTGCAGAGTTCCGTTGACATTGCTACTGGCGGCTTCACCGGCAAACACAGTGGAGGTGTTGGCCACGCGGCCGTCGGCGTCCATGGAGCCGTCCAGCAGCTTGATGCCGTTGAAGTTGGCGGAGTCGGCGATACGGTTGATCTCGCTCTTGAGCTGCTCGACTTCCTTCTGGAGCTGATAACGGTCGGTCTCGTTGTCGTAGGTGCCGTTGGCGGACTGGGTGGCCAGCTCCACCATACGGTTGAGCATATCATGGACCTCGGTCAGAGCGCCCTCGGCGGTCTGCACCAGGGAGATGCCGTCCTTGGCGTTCTTCTGGGCGGTCTCCAGGCCGGTGATCTGAGCGCGCATCTTCTCAGAAATGGCCAGACCAGCGGCGTCGTCGCCGGCGCGGTTGATCTTGTAGCCGGAGGAGAGCTTCTCCAGGTTGGCCTTCATCGCGGACACGTTGTTCGTGTAGTTGCGATAGGCGTTCATAGCCATAATATTGTGCTGAATACGCATAATAAAATACCTCCATAGTATTGTAAGCGTCCGCTCATCCTTGCGTACGCTCCGCTGGGTGGATGCCCCCGCCTCCCGGCCAACCGGCCGGACTGTCCGGGCCTTGGGGTGCGCTTCTATTCCAACCGACCCGTCGGCCAGCTGAAACCAACTCGGAATGGGCCGGCAATCCCCGCCAGCCTCATGCGGGCGGCTCCTGCCGTCCACACTCCATTTATCGTCCGTTTTTTCATAAAAATAAGTGGTTTTAGAAAAAATTTCAGGGCCTCCGCAAACTGCGGAGGCCCTGCCCTCATTCTATATACTTCTCCAGCAGCCGCATGACCTCCCCCACATCAATGGGCTTGGCCACGTGGGCGTTCATCCCGGCGTCCAGAGCGCGCTTCACGTCCTCGGCGAAGGCGTCCGCCGTCATGGCGATGATGGGCAGACCGCTGTCGGCCCGGTCCAGCTCCCGGATGGCGCGAGTTGCCTCGTACCCGCCCATAATTGGCATACGCACATCCATGAGCACCGCGTCGTAGTACCCCACCGGAGCGTCCTCAATCATATTCACGCAGATTTGGCCGTTTTCCGCCCAATCCAGCACCAGCCCCTCCTCGCTGAGCAGCTCGGAGGCGATCTCCCAGTTGAGCTCGTTGTCCTCGGCCAGGAGGATACGCTTTCCGGTCAGGTCCCGGCCGCGTTCGCGGAGCTTCTCCTGTTCCGTCTCCTCAGGCAGGTCGGCAAAGTGCCGCAGGGAATTGAACAAAGTGGACTTAAACAGCGGCTTGGCGATGAACCCGGTGATCCCGGCCTCCCGGGCGTCGTGCTCGATCTCCCCCCAGTCGTAGGCGGATATGAGCAGGATGGGCACGTTCTTCCCCAGCTCCTGGCGCATACGCCGGGCGGTGGCGATGCCGTCCATGCCGGGCAGCTTCCAGTCCAGCAGGATGATCTGATAATCGTCCCCCCTGTTGTGGCGCTTGACCACCATGTCCACGGCGGTTTCCCCGTCCAGGGACCACTCGGCATTGACGCCGATGGAATTCAAGGAGGCCGCGGTGGACTCGCACAGCTGCTGGTCGTCGTCCACCACCAGCATATTCCAGTTGGGGAGAATCATGTCCTCCTCCATGACCAGGGCCTTTTCCATGTCCAGGGTGACGTTAAAGCAGGTGCCGCCCCCCTGTTTGCTGTCCATGGTAATGGCGCCGCCCATAGCGTCCACCACAATATACTTGGTGATGGCCATGCCAAGGCCGGTGCCCTCGGTGCGGTGGACCCTCATGCTGTCCTCCCGGGCGAAGGAGTCGAAGATGTGCCGCTGGAATTCCTCAGACATTCCGATTCCGTTGTCCTTCACCTGGATGTGGGTGCGCACAAACTCATCCCCCTTGGGGGAGTCCTCCTCATAGAGGGCCATGTGGATCTCTCCGCCCTCGGGGGTGAACTTGATGGCGTTGGACAGCAGGTTCAGCAGCACCTGGTTGAGCCGCACGCTGTCGCACAGCACATTTTCAGTGGAGATATCGTGGATAAACACGTCGAACTGCTGGTGCTTGGCCTTCACCTGGGGCTGGCAGATGGACACGATACCGTCCACCACCTCCCGCAGCGAGACTTGGTCCAGGTTCAGCGTCATCTTGCCGCTCTCGATCTTGGACATATCCAGCACGTCGTTAATGAGCCCCAGCAGGTGCTTGCTGGACAGGGTGATCTTTTTCAGGCAGTTTTTCACCTGCTGCTGATTGTCGATGTTGGCGGTGGCAATGGCCGTCATGCCCACGATGGCGTTCATGGGTGTTCGGATATCGTGGCTCATGTTGGACAGGAACTCGCTCTTGGCCTGGTTGGCGTGCTCGGCGTCCCGGCGGGCCTCCTCGGCGGCGGCGCGGGCGCTCTCCACATCCCGCAGCTGCTGGCGGGTAAGGCCGAAATACTTGTAGAACACCAGCAGCAGGGCCGTCAGAATGAGCACCCCGCTGAAGACGGTCAGGCTGGCCCATTCCCGGCTGAAGCCGATGACGATGACGTCCATGGCGCCGTAGGGCATAAAAGTGATCAGGTACCACTCCGAAGAGGGCAGGCGGGTACAGTACAGGTGAAAGCGCTCCCCCTTCATCGTAAATTCGTTGGAGTAGTCCCTGCCCTCCTCCATCGCGGCCCCCAGCTCCTCCAAATACCGGTCCGGCGTCATGCCGTTCACGTCCTCATAGATGGCGCGGACCCGCTCGAAATAGTTGTTGCGGTAAGCGGTGCTGCTGCGGATGACAAAGGAGCCGTCCCGGCGGATGATAAAGGAATAAGCCCGCTCATTGTTCTCCTCCAGGGGCAGGTGGTCGCTGATATAGGTGATGGGCAGCCCCGCCACCAGGGCCGCGCAGGTATGGTCCGTTGTGGGCTCGTGGGGGGAGGGCATCCCCAGCAGGACCACCTTTTCTCCTGATTCATTGGTACCGATGGCCACCTTTTTATCCCCGGCGGTCAGAGAGGACAGGAAAGGCTCCACGTCGATGACCGTCAGCTGGGATCCGTAGAGCATTTCCACACTGCCGTCCTGGCCGCAGAAGCCCAGATAAGTAAAATCCCGCGCCTTGGCTTGGTCGATGAGCTCCTGCTGAAGCGCCTCGTCCCGGTGGACCGCATCAGAGGTAATGGTGCCCGCCAGCGCCTCCAGCTGGTTCATCTGAATGTCAATGATGCTCTCAAAGTGGGTGGATATCTGCTGGCTCATGCTGGACATATAGAGCGACCCCACCTCGTTGATGGTGCGGGAGCTCCGGGCGCCCATGTGGAGGGCGAGAAAGGAGAACACACAAACACACAGCAGCGCCACCCCGATCAGGCTGGTCGCTAA
This sequence comes from uncultured Oscillospiraceae bacterium, assembly GCA_910588625.1. GTDB lineage: Bacteria > Bacillota > Clostridia > Oscillospirales > Oscillospiraceae > Enterenecus. Next base: position 149,073 of record CAJUQN010000002.1, on the reverse strand, counting down.
AAACCGGGTCGTTTTGATCTTCATCCCCCCACACCTTCCTGGAAGGCCGAAATGGCCTGATAAGCGCAATCATAGTCCGCCTTCACCCGGGCCAGCAGCGCCTCCTCTCCAGGCTGGGCGGGCTTTCCATCCCGCAGTGCCTCAGTCAGCTGCTCGCTGGACGCCAGCAGGTCGTTAAAAGCCAGATTGGCGCACACGCCCTTGATGGTGTGGGCGGCCCGGAATGCCTCCTCCCGGTCGCCCGCGGCCAAGGAGTCCAGCAGCAGCTGGTAGCTGCCGTCATTCAGGAATTTCAGCACGAATTTCTGCACCAGCCGCTCACTGCGCAGGCGGCCCATCACCTCGTCGTAGTCGCCGCCCAGGGCAGCGTAACACTCCTTCAGCGTCATGCCTTCTCCTCCTTATCTTCTGCCTCTCCGGCCTCGTCCGCCCCGTCGATGGGGGACACCGCCGAGATATCCCCGCCCACATGAGCGTGCTCCTTATGGTAATAGCTGTAATGGCCCTTGCCGCTGTTCTTCACCACATAAAGCGCCTCGTCCGCACAGCGGAACAACGTTTCATACTCCCCGTCCACAATCTCCGTACTGGCCACGCCCATGCTCACTGAGATTTTGAAATCCTCGTACACCCCGCCGTTGACCCGGTTGTAGATGCCCTCAATGGTGGACTCCAGATCGTCCTTGTACTCCAGAAAGATGAGAAACTCGTCCCCGCCCACCCGGGCGGCGATGTCGCCGCCCCGGATGCTGCGGCGCATCCGCTCCGCCAGGAATTTCAACACCTGGTCGCCGAACATATGGCCGTAGGTGTCGTTGGCGGATTTGAAATAATCCAGGTCCAGAATCGCCAGGGCGTAGCGGCCCGCGGGCCGGTCCGCCAGACGTTCGCAGATCCGTTTTCTGGCATAGGCCCGGTTGATGAGGCCGGTGAGCGCGTCGTGGGACGCCTCCTGCTCCAGATTTTCCAATTGCAGGCGGGAGGAGTGGATGTCCAGCGCCTTGCCGATACAGCCGATGTAGCGGGGCGGCTCCTCGGAGGACCAGGAGGCCCGGGCGATGATCCGGTGCCACCGCTCCTCGCCCTCCACAGGCAGCTTACAATCGTAGGTCACCACCGGATTGCCCGGCGTGGTGGAGTGGAGCATATCTGCCAGGTTCTCCAGGTCGCTGTCGCTGATGCGGGCCCTGGCCTGAGAGTCTTGATAGGGCTCCATCATCGTCTCGGGCAGGCCCAGCTTTTCCGCTCCCCAGGTGCTCAGCAGCAGGGACGGCGGGGTAACGGTGTACTCGAACTGAATCTCCTTGGTCAGCGATGCAAAGAAACTGTACTTCATCCGCTCATGCTCCAGCAGCTCCAGAGTGCGCTCAGAGGCGTTGAGTTCCTCGTGCTTGTGGAGCTCCCGGGCAACATTCTGCATCTCCCGGCGGTTGCGGCCCTCCACGTTGTCAGTGTTTAGCTCCACCAGGATCTCGTCGGCGCAGTCCCGCAGGCAGTCCATCAGCAGGGGGTTGAAGGTGCCGCACTCCCCGTTGAGAATCATATTGACAGCCTGGTCGTGGCTGAAGGCGGGCTTGTACACCCGCTCGGAGGTCAGCGCGTCATACACATCAGCCAGCGCCACCATCTGGGCAGAGATAGGGATCTCATCCTCTTTCAGCCCGTCGGGGTAGCCCCGGCCATCCCACCGCTCATGGTGCCAGCGGCAGATCTGGTAAGCGGCTTTTACCAAGGGCTCGTTCTGATAGAAAGGCAGGGCCTCCAGCATCTCCGCGCCCACCATGGAGTGGGTCTTCATGATGGCAAACTCCTCGTCGGTAAACCGCCCCGGTTTGTTGAGAATTTCCTCCGGAATGGCAATCTTTCCGATGTCATGGAGGGCAGAGGCAGTGCTAATGATGGCGATGTCCTCCTGGCTCAAATGATACTTGTCCGTCTTCTGCACCAGCGCCTTGAGCAGCGTTTCGGTCAGCGTGTGTACATGGCGCACGTGCATCCCGCTCTCGCCGTTGCGGAACTCCACGATATGACTGAGTATGTCAATCATCAGGCTGCTCTGGCGCTCCTTCTCGATGATCTGATCCGCCACCATGGCCGTCAGCCTCTTCTGCTTGGCGTACAGCAGGATGGTGTTCACCACCCGCCGGTGGACGATGAGCGCGTCGAAGGGCCGGCTGATGAAGTCGGTGATCCCCAGCTCGAAGGCCCGCTCGATATGGCTGGATCCCCGCTCCGCCGAGATCATGATGACAGGAATATCCTCAATCCAGTGGTACTTGTTCATCAGGTTCAGCACGCCGAAGCCGTCCATCACGGGCATGACGATATCCAGCAGAACCAGGGAGATCTCCGTGCCGTGCCTTTGCAGCATAGCCACGCCCTCGCTGCCGTTCTCCGCCTCCAGGATGGCGAACTCATTGCCCAGCATATCTGCCAGGATGGCGCGATTCATCTCTGAGTCATCTACAATGAGTATGGTCTGTTTGTCAGCCATTCTCTCCAAGGTCCCCAACCCCTTTTTTGAGCATAGCCGTGTGGCGCAATGCCCGTAAGGGGCCTTGGCCAGTCCATTTGACCCTCCGCCTTTTCAGCGGCAGGGCATAGGACTTCACGATATCTGTTATTATAACACAGCTCCAGGGGGAAACACAAGGATGACTTTGGAATTTGTCCGGGTGATTCCTTGCAGAAAATGCCCCGCGCCCCCTTTACATTTTCCTTCGATTGAGCTACAATGCAATTAGGGAAACTTCACAATATCAGCAGAGAGATCAGAGGTGTTTTTGATGAAACTGACATTCTTCGGCGCGGCCCACGCGGTCACAGGCAGCTGTCACTGTGTGGAGGCCAACAGGCATAAGGTCCTTATTGACTGCGGCCTCCAGCAGGGCAAGGACGAGACGGACAACCGGGAGCTGGACTTCGCCCCCTCCTACATCGACGACATGGTGGTCACCCATGCCCACATCGACCATTCCGGCCGCATCCCCCTGCTGGTCAGGCAGGGCTTCGCGGGCAATATCTACTGCACCCGGCTGACGGCCCAGCTGCTGTCCATCATGCTCCGGGACTCCGCCCAGATCCAGGAGAACGACGCGGCCTATGAAAACCAGAAGGGCAAGCGGGCGGGCAAGCCCCCGGTGGAACCGCTGTATACCCTGCCCGACGTGGAAAAAGCCTTGCGGCACATCGTCACAGTGGAGTACGGCCAGGAGGTGGAGATCACCGACGGCATCAAAATCCGCTTCATAGACGCCGGACACCTGCTGGGGTCCGCCTGCGTGGAGATGTGGCTGACGGAGAACGGCGTCACCAAGAAGATCGTTTTCTCCGGCGACATCGGCAACAAAAAAACCCCTATCATCCGCTCTCCCCAGCCCATTTGCGAGGCAGATTATGTGGTCACCGAGAGTACATACGGCGACCGGCTCCACAACGTGAAGGAAAAGCCGGATTACTCCGCCGAGCTGGCCGAGGTCATCGACGACACCCTATCCCGGGGCGGCAATCTGGTCATCCCCTCCTTCGCCGTGGGACGCACTCAGGAGCTTCTGTATTTTATCCGTCAGATCAAAGAGCAGTATCTGGTGGTTAGCAACCCTGATTTTCAGGTTTACGTGGACTCTCCGCTGGCGGGGGCGGCCACCGAGATTTTTTCCGGCGACCTCACCGGCTATCTGGACGAGGAATCGGCGGAAAAGCTGCGGGGCGGGGCCCTGTTCCGCTTCCCAGGGCTGAATATCACAGAGAGCACCGATGAGTCCCGTGGCCTGAACCTGGACCCTCAGCCCAAGGTCATCATCTCCGCCTCCGGTATGTGCGACGCGGGCCGCATCCGCCACCATTTGAAGCACAATCTCTGGCGGCCGGAGTCCACCATTCTGTTCGTAGGCTATCAGGCGGAGGGCTCCCTGGGCCGGCGGCTTTTGGACGGCGCCCAGCACGTGAAGCTGTTCGGCGAGGAGATCGCCGTCCGGGCGAAGATCGTCCGGTTCCACGGCCTGAGCTCCCATGCCGACCGGGACGGGCTGGTCCGGTGGATCAACAACTATACGCCCAAGCCCCAGCAGGTGTTTGTGGTCCACGGCGACGCCCGGGCGGTGGAGAATTACACCAATACCTTGATCGAGATGGGTTTCGAGGCCCATGCGCCGCTTTATGAAGAGGTTTACGACCTGCTGAACAACAAGATGATCGCCGAGGGCGTCAAGCTGGAGCCCAAGGCGGCGCCGGTGGACCTGGGGTCCCCCGCTTACCGCCGTCTGGAGGACATCGGCCAGAAGCTCATGGACGTCATTGCCCACAACAAGGGCGGATCCAACAAGGATCTCGGCAAATTTGCCGACCAGATCCGGGCGCTTATCAGCAAGTGGGACAGGTAGCCCCCTGCACCCCCTCGGAGGGTTCGCCCTCCGGGGGGTTACTTTCTCTCACGCGAGAGAAAGTAACCAAAGAACGCGCATAGGGGCTGAGGCCCCTATATACCCCAATGGGGACGCCCTATACGATGCGCAGTTTGAAAATTTCCGGCGCATGAGGCTTTCGGCGCTGGTACTCCTAGTTGTGCTGCCGCCGGTGTCTGGGCATTGGTGAGTTGGCGGGCCGCACGGCCTGCGCCTCAGTGGCGAGCCGTTTGGCTTGTGGGTGCTAAGCGGGACGCTTGAAACGGCAAAACGGCTGGCCGCGTTTGCGGCCAGCCGTTTGTTTATTCTGCTTTGTGTCCCTGGGCAATGATAACATCCACCACCCGCTGGGCCAGCTCCTGACACTGATCCTTTTCCGGAGCCTCCACCATCACTCTGACCAACGGCTCGGTGCCGGACTCCCGCACCAAAATGCGCCCCGTATCGCCCAGCTCGCCGGCTACAGCCTTCACCGCCGCCTGCACGGCGGGGTCGTCCTGGGCGGTCTTCTTATCCTTCACCCGCACATTGATGAGCACTTGGGGATAAATCGTCACGGGCTCGGCCAGGCGGCTCAGCGCCTCCTTCTTGGCCATCATGACCTCCATGATTTTCAGTGAAGTGAGAATGCCATCCCCCGTCCGGGCGTACTTGGAGAAGATGATGTGTCCCGACTGCTCGCCTCCCAAACGGTGCCCGCCGTGGACCATCTCCTCATACACATACTTATCCCCCACGGCGGTCTTGGCGTAGCCCACGCCTGCCGCGTCAAACGCCTTGTACAGCCCGAAGTTGGACATGACGGTGGTCACCACCGTATTGCTCAACAGCTTTCCCCGCTCCTTCATATACACGGCGTACAGATACATGATCTGATCTCCGTTGACCACGTCGCCCTTCTCGTCCACAGCCAGGCAGCGGTCCGCGTCGCCATCAAAGGCAAAGCCCGCGTCGCACCCGTGCTCCACCACATATTTCTTCAGCCCGTCGATGTGGGTGGACCCCGCGTTCAGATTGATGTTCAGCCCATCCGGGTGGTCGTTGATGACATACACATCCGCCCCCAGGGACCGAAACACGTTGGGCGCGATGGCCCAGGCGGAGCCGTTGGCGCAGTCCAGGGCGATCTTCTTTCCCCGGAAGGAATACACCGCCAGGGAGATCAGGTAGCCCATATAGCGGTTACGCCCCGCGGTATGGTCCACAATGCTGCCCACTGCCTCATCGGAGGCAAAGGGCAGCTTGGGCGCCGGCTGGCCGTACAGCTCCAGATGGCCGTCCAGATAGTCCTCCACCAACCGGATAGTAGACTCGTCCATCTTCTCCCCCTCGCGGTTCAACAGCTTGATGCCGTTGTCATAGTAGGGGTTATGAGAGGCGGAGATCATCACGCCGCAGTCAAACCCATCCGTCCGGGTGACATAGGACACGGAGGGCGTGGTGGTCACATGGAGCAGGTACACGTCCGCCCCGGAGGCGGCCATACCCGCGCTGATGGCGTACTCCAGCACATAGCTGGACCGCCGCGTATCCTTGCCCACCACGATACGGGCCTTGTGCTCCCGCCCGTAATACCAGCCCAAAAACCGGCCCACCTCATAGGCGTAGTCGGCGGTAAGCTCCACATTCGCCTTGCCCCGGAACCCGTCGGTGCCGAAATATTTACCCATAAACTAGACTTCCTTTCGCTTGGGGACGATGACTCCGCCCGTCTTATAGATGCTCTCCGGCGGCACCACACCCCGGACGCAGGAGACGGGGTAGACGTTGCTGTGAGGGCCGATGACGGTGCCCGGATTGAGCACGCTGTTGCAGCCCACCTCCACGAAGTCGCCCAGGATCGCGCCGAATTTCTTCCGGCCCGTCTCAATGGCCTCGCTCCCGTTTTTCACCGCCACCAACGTCTTGTCTGACTTCACATTGGAGGTGATAGACCCCGCGCCCATGTGGCTCTTGTAGCCCAGGACGGAGTCTCCGACGTAATTATAATGAGGCGCCTGCACATTGTCAAACAAAATCACGTTTTTCAGCTCCACGGAATTGCCGACAACACAGTTTGCCCCCACCAGGGCGGAGCCCCGGATGAAGGCGCAGTGGCGTATTTCGGTATGGGGGCCGATGATGCAGGGCGCGCCCAAAAAGGCGGAGTGGGCGATCTTAGCGGTCTGGTGAACCCAAATTTGAGCGCCCATCTCCTCATATTCCTCCCCCAGGGTGGGGCCCAGGGCCAGAATCATGTCCTTGATCACATCCAGCGCCTGCCAGGGGTATTCAAATCGGGCCAAGTAGTCCCCCGCCAAGGAGCGGCTCAGGTCAAACAGGCCGGTTGTTTTCAAATCCATTAGGTATGCCTCCTTATTCCTCGACGGACATTTCATCCGCGGGTTTCTCCACCTTGAGTCCCTTCCAATACCGATACAACTGATAGCACAGGTGGACGAAGGCGAGGACCACCAAAACCGGGGACCACCACTCCACCGAACCGGATACGATACCGCCGGACAGCCACACCATGCAGGCCGCCAGCGCGATCAGCGTGACCACGGCCAGAATCACAAAAAAGTCAATTTTCTTCATGTAAACACCTCATTCTTTCTGCTTGCGCACTTGAAAATAGAAACGCAAATTCAAAGCAAAGTTGATCGCCGAGCATACGCAGGCCATAATTTGAAATGGATCTCTATGCTTCATAAAGGCGCCGATCCAGCCCAGCGCACCCAATCCCCAAACAATCGTCATCACTAAATGAAATATTTTTTCTTTCGTCGTATCCCTCATTTTTGATTGGGCACCCGTTTAACCAGCACCCCCGACACAATGCCGATGAGCACCCCGGCCACCGTCCCGGAAACCCACAGCACCGGCAAATACCAGGCCAGCCGGGAGGTCTCCAGCAGGGCCATAGCGACGAGAATCTGCCCCGCGTTGTGGGCCACGCCTCCAGCCACGCTAACGCCCACTGAGGAAAACTTCCCCGTTTTTTTCAGCAGGCCCATGACGGTTAAGCTCAGCGCCGCCCCCGCCACGCTGTAGGCCAGCGCCGCCCCATTGCCGAACAGCAGAGTCGCCAGCGCCACCCGCGCCAGCGAGATGGCGCAAGCATCCTTCCAACTCAAACGGTACAGGGCGAACACGATGGCAAGGTTGGGCAGCCCCAGCTTTACCCCAGGCACGCCCAGCGGCGGCAGGAGGGACTCCAGGTAGGACAGCACCAGGGCCAAAGCGGTAATCAGCCCATACTGAGCAACTTTTGATGCCCTCATGCCGCCCCCTTATCTGACCGTCGCGTCCACATCGTTTGCCTGACCGCCCTCCACCGTGATCACCAGCTTGTGGGGCAGGCAGACAATGGACTCCCCCTCATACCGGACGGCCCCCTGGTTGACACAAATCTGGTCCGGACAGTCGGCCTCGACCACCCGCGCCGTCCCGTTTTCGATGACTAGGGTGTTGGTGTGCTCCCCGGACCCAAGCACAACCTGAGTGTCCGCTCTAAGGAACAGCTCCATGAGCCGCTCCCCGTCCACCTGGACGGACACATACCCCCCATCCCGCCGGGTGGCATATAGGAACAGGGCCAGCGCTCCGCCCAGGACCATCAGGACGGCAACCAGTATAACATCGTTTCGATGGGTTTTCAACCACTTCACAAAATTCCTCCAAAACCGCAACAGAGGGAGGGCCGCGCAGCGGCCTTCCCTCGTTGGCGTTTGTTCTCGTTTGTCAGCCGTTGACGACTTCCGCCTTGGTGATGTTCAGCGCCGACAGGCAGCCGCGCTTACACACCTCGAGGCACTTGCCGCAGCCGTCGCACTTGGCGTAATCGATGCTCGCCAGGTTGTCGGTGACGGTGATCGCCCCGGTGTGGCAGTTCTTCTCGCACAGGCGGCAGCCGATGCAGCCCGCGGTGCAGCTTTTCGTCGTACCCGCGCCCTTCTGGCGGCTGTTGCAGTCCACCACCATGTGGGCGTCGGCGGGCCGGATGGCGATGACGGTGTTGGGGCAGGTCTTGGCGCACAGCCCGCAGCCGATGCACGCGGAGGTGTCCACCCGGGCCAGACCGCCGTTGATATGGATGGCCCCCACGGGACACACCTGGGCGCAGTCTCCCAGGCCGATGCAGCCGTAGACACATTTACCAGTGCCGCCGAACAGCAGCTTGGCGGCGGCGCAGCTCTCCAGGCCCATGTAATCCATCTTCACAGAGGTGGCCTCACAGGTACCGGAGCAGCGCACCTCAGCCACCTGCTTGGCAACGTCGCCAGCCTCGCGGCCCAGCACCTTGCCGATATTGCCCGCGGCGGTGGCGCCGCCGGGGACGCACAGGTTGACGGCCAGGTCGGGGTCCTCCACCAAGGCGGCGGCATAGCCGTCGCACCCGGCGAAGCCGCAGGCGCCGCAGTTGGCGCCGGGCAGGCACTCGCGCACCATGGGGATGCGCTCGTCCACCTCCACGGCCATGAATTTGGAGGCGATGGTCAGCATCACGGCGCACAGCAGGCCGATGACCCCCACCACGATTACAGCAATTACGATTGGATCCATATGCTATCCCTCCTTAACCAAGCAGGTTTTCCACAAGGCCCGCGAAGCCCATGAAGGACACGGACACGATGGCCGCGGAGATCAGGGTGATGGGCATCCCCTTGAAGCACTCGGGGCACTTGCACTTGTCCACCCGGCTGCGCACGCCGGAGAACAGCACCATGGCCAGCAGGAAGCCCAGGCCGGAGCCCAGGGAGTTGAACATGGCCTGGACGAAACCGGGACCGAAATCGGTGACCAGGTAGTTGTCGATGTTGCTGATGCACACGCCCAGCACGGCGCAGTTGGTGGTGATGAGGGGCAGGTACACGCCCAGGGAGGCGTGAAGGGCGGGGATGTACTTCTTCAGGATAATCTCAACCAGCTGGACCAACGCGGCGATGACCAGGATGAACACGATGGTCTGCAAGTAGCCCAGGCCGTTGGGGTCAAGCACAAAGAACTGAATAGGGAAGGTGACGGCGGTGGCCAGCAGCATGACGAAGATAACGGCCACGCTCATGCCGGCGGCCTGGTCCAGCTTCTTGGACACGCCCAGGAAGGGGCAGATGCCCAAAAACTGGCTCAGCACGTAGTTGTTGACCAGGATCGCGGCCATTACGATGGCAAGCAGTTCTTTCATTTCGCGGCAGCCTCCCTCTTCTCAGCGCAGTTCTGCCCGTTGCACGCCGCGGCGCTGGGGCAGCCCTCACAGCTGAAGTCCTTTTTCTTGATGGCCTTGCCGTTGCTGGCCTTGTTGATGATGGCGATGAGAATGCCAAAGATGGCGAAGCCGCCGGGGGCCATGGTCATGATGGAGATGTTGTTCTCGCTGAGCACCGGGATGGTGATGCCGAACCAGGTGCCCGCACCGAAGATCTCACGGATGGAGGCCATGGCCAGCATAGCCAGGGTGTAGCCCACGCCCATGCCGATGGCGTCCAGGGCGGAGTCGAGCACGCCGTTCTTGTTGGCAAACATCTCGGCCCGGCCCAGGATGATACAGTTGACCACGATCAGGGGCAGATACAGGCCCAGGGCCTTATCCAGCTCCTGGGCGTAGGCCTTGACAATCATCTGCACCAGCGTCACGAAGGAGGCGATGACCACGATATAGCAGGGGATGCGCACCTTGTCGGAGATGACCTTGCGCAGCAGGGAGATCATCACGTTGGAGCACAGCAGCACGAAGGTGACCGCCGCGCCCATGCCGATGGCGTTGGACGCCTGGGTGGTAACCGCCAAGAAGGGGCAGGTGCCCAAAATCAGCACCAGAATGGGGTTTTCCTTGATGATGCCGTTGGTCAGGATTTTCAGCTTGTTGTTTTTCATATCAGGCAGCCTCCTTTACCATATCGAAGGCTTCAAAAGCGTAGGTCAAAGCCAAGCGGTAGAAGTTGGAGGAACGGGTGGCGCCGCTGATGGTGTCGATGTTCTTGATGTCGGACACATAAGAGGCGTCCTGGCCGGGGAACTGGTTTTTAAACTCGTCGGTGGTGATTTTGGAGCCCAAGCCCACCGTCTCGCTGTGACTGAGCACCTTGGTGCCGGTGATCTTGCCGTCCATGTCGATGCCCACGGTCAGGTTCAGCGTGCCCTTGCCGCCGTAGCCCTGTGCCTTGAGGGAGAAGGTGTAGCCCGCGCCGTTTTCGGCCTGATAGACCTCCTGCACCGCGTCGGGCAGACCGGCTATCTCCACCTGGAGGAAGCTGTCGGCCTCGGGCAGGACCTCCAGCCGGGCCTCCTCCTTGGCCTTTGCCTCGGCGGCGGCAATGATGGGGGCGGTAGCCTTGTTGGTCAGGGCCAGCAGGCCGCTCATAATGGCGCAGATCAGCACCAGTACAATGATGGGGGCCCCGAAGTCGGTCATCACATTGGATTTTGCTTTCGTCATGCCTGCACACCTCCAAACGGCTTGGTCTTGGTCCAGTCACAGATGTAGGGGTTGAGGATGTTCATCAGCAGGATGGAGAAGGACACGCCCTCCGGGTAGTTGCCCCACACGCGGATGAGCACGGTGATGAGGCCGCAGCCCACGCCGAAGATCAGCTTGCCGGCAGGGGTGGGGGGAGAGGTGGTGTAGTCGGTGGCCATAAAGAATGCGCCGATGAACAATCCACCCGCCATGACCTGGTAAAGCGGCTGCCGGCCCAGCAAGGCGGTGAGCACCAGCACCGTGCCGATGAAGGCCACGGGGGTGTGCCAGGAGATGACCTTGCGGGCAATCAGGTAGATGCCGCCGATGAGCAGGGCCAGACAACTGGTCTCGCCCATGGAGCCGCCCCTGGCGCCGATAAACATCTGCGCCAGGGTGGGCAGGGCGCCCTCCGCGCCGCCGATGACAGCCAAGGGAGTTGCGGCGGAGGTGGCGTCGGTAAAGGCGGGGATGGCCCAGGTGGTCATGGCGCCGGAGAAGGCCACCAGCATGATGACGCGGGCGGTGATGGCGGGGTTGGCGAAGTTCTGGCCGATGCCGCCGAAGAACTGCTTCACAACAATGATGGCTACAAACGCGCCAAACATGGCCTGCCAGATGGGGATATCCACAGGCAGGTTCAGCGCCAGCAGCAATCCGGTGACGGCGGCGGAGAAGTCGGTGATGGTGATGGGCTTATTGCAGATCTTCTCAAAGGCCCACTCACAAATCACAGCCACGGCCACGCAGATGACCTCCACCAGCAGCGCCTGAACGCCAAAGAAGATGATGGATGCCAGCACAGCGGGCAGCAGGGCGATGAGCACGTCCCGCATGATGGTCTGGGTGGTGTCCTTCGCGTAAATGTGGGGGTTGACAGAGACGACCATGTTGTTCATTTAGACCGCCTCCTTTTCTTTGGCTTTAGCCGCTTTCTTTTCCGCAGCGGCCTTCTGCTCGGCGTTGTACTTGTTCAGCATGGCCTTGGCCAGCTTGTTCACCTGCACCAGCGGCCGGCGGGCAGGGCAGCTGAAGGAGCAGCAGCCGCACTCCATGCACAGGTTGACCTTCAGCGACTTGAGGGTCTCCGGCTCGTTGTTGGTGTAGGCCCGCTCGATCTCGGCGGGCATCAGGTTAAAGGGGCAGTGGTTCACGCAGCGCCCGCAGCGGATGCAGGCGGAAGGCGCCGGGTCCACAGCCTCCTTCTCGTCGAAGGCCAGGATTGCATTGGTGTTCTTCATGATGGGGTTCTCCAAGCTGGGAACAGAGGTACCCATCATGGGGCCGCCGTAGAGCACCTTCTTGGGCTCGCACTTGAGGCCCACGAAGTCCAGCACGTTCTTGATGGGTGTGCCCACGGGGACAACGACGTTCTGGGGGTTGGCCACGGCAGAGCCGTCCACGGTGACCACTTTTTCTACCAGGGGCATACCGGTCTTAATGTACTTGGCGATGACGGCCAGGGTGGTGCAGTTGATGACGATGGCGCCCACGTCGATGGGCAGCTTGCCCTCGGGGACGATCTCGCCGGTGGTGTTGTAGATGAGCACCTTCTCACCGCCCTGAGGGTACAGCGCGGGCAGCGCCGCCACCTCGAAGCCGGGGACACCCTTGCCCGCGTCCTGCATGATCTTCACGCACTGGGGCTTGTTATCCTCGATGCCGATGACGATCTTGTCGGCGGTGTAATACTTCTGGAGCAGCTGGGCCCCGTAGATCACATCCTCGGCGTTGTCGATCATGGTGCGGGTGTCGGAGGTGATGTAGGGCTCGCACTCCGCGCCGTTGATGATGATGTTGTGCACCCGGTCCGGGTCCACGTTGAGCTTGACGGACGTGGGGAATCCGGCGCCGCCCAGGCCCACGCAGCCGCACTGGCGCACCGCCTCCACAAAGCTGTCCTTGTCGGTGACTTCGGGGGGCTTGACGCCCTCCCACACGGTCTGCTGACCATCGGTCTCAATGACGATGATGGTGTCGAACCGGCCGTTGGCGCTGACGATCTCATCCAGCCGCTTCACCTTGCCGGACACGCCGGAGTAGATGGGCGCGGACATGAAGCCGCCCGCCTCCGCGATCATCTGGCCCACCTTCACCTCGTCCCCCGGCTTGACAACAGGCTTCGCCGGGGCGCCGATGTTCATGGACATGGGCACCGTGATCATCGGAGGCACCGGAAGACGTGTGGGCGCGCTGTCCACCGTGTTTTTGCGATGGGGCGCATGGATGCCATGCAATTTCACAATGTCTCCTCCTCTTTTTTGTTTCTACTTTCCGTCTCGGCCCGCCAAACCGGGGGACCAGACGGACAGACGGCGTCCCCCTTTCCGGAACCACGGGCAGGAGTCGCCTGGTCATGTAGAGTTTATTATATCACGTTTCAGCTCAAACGCAAGGGAAAATCCATTGAATTCCCGTCAAATATTGCCAAAATCTTAACAAACCCATTGGGCCTTGAAATCCTATTGATTTTGTGGTATTTTATACTTGGACGAATGGGGGGACTTTTTTATGAAAATTTCCACAAAGGGGCGTTATGCTCTCCGATTGATGGTGGATATCGCCCAGCACGTCCAGGACGGCCCGGTGTCTCTGCGGGACGCCGCCCGGCGGCAGCAGCTCAGCGACAAGTACCTGGAGCAGATCGTCACCCCTCTGGCCCGGGCGGGGCTGGTGCGGTCGGTGCGGGGCGCGGGGGGCGGCTATCTGCTGACCCGCAAGCCGGAGGAATACTCTGTCGGCGACATCCTGCGTCCCCTGGAGGGCGACCTGGCCCCTGTAGAATGCGCCACCGACGACGGCTACTGTGAGCACAGCTGCGACTGCGTGACGGTGGAGCTGTGGCAGGACATCCACAAGGCGGTGTCCGCGGTGGTGGACGGCACCACCCTAGCCGACCTGGTTGAGCGCCAGAACGCACGGCAGAGTCAGGGCGAACCGTCTCCCTGCCCGTAACGGGCTGCGCTGTCCCGGCCGGGGCGGCCACGATATCAATATGCGAGAGGAACGGCTGTATGGAAATTAACGGCTCACAAGTGCAAGAGACTTATTATTATAAGGATATGGGGCTTTCCGATGCCACCATGAAGGCCCTGGACAAGAAGGGCTTCACCCAGGCCACACCCATCCAGGGCGGGGCCATTCCCTGCTTTATGGACTGGAAGGATGTCGTTGCCAAGGCCCCCACCGGCACCGGCAAGACCTTTGCCTTCGGCATCCCCATGGTGGAGCACATCGAACCCGAGTCGGACGCAGTGCAGGCCCTGATTCTGGCCCCCACCCGGGAGCTGGCCATCCAAATCCGGGACGAGCTCCGGGACCTGTGCGCCTTCCGGGAGGGTGTGCGCATCGTATGCCTTTACGGGGGCCAGCCCATTGAGAAGCAGATCACCCAGCTCAAGGCCAAACCCCAGATCGTGGTAGCCACGCCGGGGCGGCTGATGGACCACATGAAGCGCCGCACCGTCAAGCTGGACAAGGTGCAGACGGTGGTGCTGGACGAGGCGGACCGGATGCTGGACATGGGCTTCATCCAGGATGTGACCCGTATCCTGGACAAAATGCCCCAGAGACGAAACCTAGGGTTATTTTCCGCCACAATATCACGGGAAGTCATGGATATCTCCTGGGTATACCAGCGTGACCCGGCGGAGATCACCGTCCGTCCGGTGGAGGAGAACCGTCCGGATATCCAGCAGTACGCCATCGAGCTTATGGGCCGGGAACAAAAGCTGGACACCATGGTGGCCCTGGTGGAAAACGGGGGCTATGACCGGGCCATCGCTTTCTGCAACACCAAGAATATGACGGACCGCTTAGCAGGCCTGCTGAAAATGCGGGGTATCTCCTGCGAGGCCATCCACGGCGACATCCCCCAGCGGGAGCGAGAGCGGACTCTGCAAAAATTTAAAGACGGCAAGCTCCGGGTGCTGGTCGCCACCGACGTGGCTGCCCGCGGGCTGGACATCGACGACGTGGACGCGGTGTTCAACTACGATGTGCCCGACGAGCAGGAGTATTACATCCACCGCATCGGCCGCACGGGCCGGGCAAAAAAGCACGGCGTGTCCTACACGCTGATGGCCTCCGTCACGGAGGCGGTGAAAATGCGGGACATTGCCCGCAACACCAAGGCAGACATCCATCTGTTGAAGTACGACAAGGACGGTTGCCTCATGCTGGTGGAGCAGGACGCATAAACGAACAATGAGGGAGCGGGCAAAGCCCTCTCCCTCTCATCATTTTATGGAGGCGCTGCGATGAACATTCATATTTTGGCCGTGGGCGACGTGGTAGGAGACGCTGGAGTGGACTTTCTCTGCCGCCACCTGCCTACCTTGAGGAAGCTCCACGACGTTCACTTCACCGTGGTCTGTGGCGAGAACGCCGCTTGCAACGGTCTGCTCCCTCAGCAGGCGGAGAGCATCTTCTCTGCCGGGGCAGATGTGATAACAATGGGCAACCACACCTGGGATAAACAACAAATCGTTAAATTCATGGAGGAAAACCCCTATATCATACGCCCTGCCAATTACACCCGCCGGGCCCCTGGCCGGGGCTGGGGCATTTTCGATGGCCCTCGTGGTCTGCGCATCCGAGTGGTGGACCTCATCGGCCGGGTGGCCATGGACTCCAACTTTGACAATCCTTTCACCAAAATCGACGAGATTTTGACGCTGGACGCCGCCGACCTGACCCTTGTGGATTTCCACGCCGAAGCCACCAGCGAGAAGGGGGCCATGGCCTGGCACCTGGACGGTCGAGCGCAGGCCCTCTGGGGCACCCACACCCACGTCCCCACCGCTGACGGCCAGATCCTGCCCAAGGGCCTTGGTTTTGTCACCGACCTGGGTATGACCGGCCCCAGCCAGTCGGTCATCGGCATCAGGCCCGATCAGGCCATCAACCGTTTTATGGGCGGCTTGCCCCGCCGCTTTCAACCCGCCGACGGCCCCTGCAAGCTCAACGCCGTCCTCTTTGCCATCGACACCTCCACCAAGTACTGCGCCGGCGTCCACCGCATCGACATCAGCTAGCCCCCGCTGTAGGTAATAGAGCACCGTTTCCACACGGTGACGAAAACTAATTCTGACTTGAAATAGGATGGAGAGAACTGATATGAAATTGCTCCACGCCTCCGACTTGCACCTCGATTCCCCCTTGTCCGGCCTGTCCCCCGAAAAGAGCGCCCTCCGCCGCCGGGAACTCCGCAGCATTCCTGCCCACCTAGCCACCCTGGCCAAAAGCGAAGCCGTGGACCTGGCCCTCCTCCCCGGCGACCTCTTTGACAGCGTACGGGTCTACCCCGAGACCATCCGTGCCCTGGCCCAAGCTCTTGAGGATATGGCAGTCCCGGTATTCATTGCCCCCGGCAACCACGACTATTACCATGACAAATCTCCCTATGCCGCCGATTGGCCAGAAAACGTACATATTTTTACAAGCCCTGAGTTGGAGTCAGTGGCGCTCCCCGCCCTCAGCTGCGTAATTCACGGCTGTGCTTTCACTGCCCCTCACCGGGAGGACGACCCCCTTTCCCGCTTCACCGCCCCAGACGACGGCAAAATCCACCTGCTCTGTATCCACGGCGAAGTGGGCCTGACGGGCAGTTATGCCCCCATCGATCCCAAATCCTTGGAAAACAGCGGTGTCATATATGCCGCCCTGGGCCACATCCATGCCGCCGGGAGCGGCAAAGCGGGCAAAACACTCTGGGCCTATCCCGGCTGTCCAGAGGGCCGCGGCTTTGACGAGCTTGGTCCCAAAGGAGCCCTCATTGTCTCCTTCGGGGAGCCCGCCCAACTGGCTATCACTTCCCCGGACGGTCCTCCAATGGCTCCTACCGACCTGGACGCGCAGCCTGTTGCGGTCAAATTCGTCCCCGTCTGCCAGCGCCAATACCGCATTGAGACGGTAGACGTCAGCGAATTTTCCGCCGCCCTGCCTCAGGAGGAGAGTCCCGATCTGGTCCGCCTCCTCCTCTCCGGCGAGAGCTTCCACACCCCAGACCTGTCCGCCCTCACCGCCCAGGCCGCGCCCCGCTTTTTCCATGTGGAGCTCCAGGACCGGACCGCCTTACCCACCGAGCTGTGGGCCAGGGCGGAGGAGGACTCCCTCACCGGTCTGTTCCTTCGGGAGATGCGCGCCCGCCTGGACACCGCCGGAGAGGACGAAAAGGACAAGCTCCTGTTAGCCGCCCGCTTTGGTCTGGCGGCGCTGGAGGGAGGGGAGGACATCCGGCCATGAAGATCAAGAAAATGACCGCCACCTTCGGCGCCCTGAACAACGCTACGCTGGAGCCCGCCCCCGGCCTCACGGTCATCACCGCCCCCAACGAGTCGGGCAAGTCCACCTGGGCGGACTTTTTGAAGGCCATGCTCTATGGCATCAACACACGAGAGCAGGATAAGATCGGATTCATCGCAGATAAAAACCGCTATCAGCCCTGGTCCGGCGCGCCCATGGCGGGGGAGATGCAGATCGAGTGGCAGGGCCAAGACGTCACCATCCGCCGCGCCCCCACCCGCACCAACCCGCTCGGCGCCTTCAAAGCGGTGTACACCGCCACTGGCGACCCGGTCCCCGGCCTCGCCGCCGCCAGCGCGGGCGAGCAGCTCACCGGGGCGGGGAAGGAGGTTTATCTCCGCTCCGCCTTTGTGGGTCAGGGGGGCGCGGCCATCGGGGAAAGCCGTGAGCTGGAGACCCGCGTGGCGGCGCTTGCCACCTCCGGGCAGGAGGACGTGTCCTATTCCGCCGTGGAGCGCACCTTGAAGGACTGGCGCAACCGCCGTCGGGCCAATCGGGCCGCCGGCCTCATTCCCCAGCTGGAGGAGGAAATCTCCGGCCTGGACGCCACGCTCCGGGATATGGAGCAGACCCGGCGCCGCAGGGCGGAGGCGGAGCAGGCGCTTGTCCGTTTGCAGGAACAGCAGAGGGAGCTTCAAGCCGGCCTGGAAATCTGGGGCCGTCTGGAGCGCCGCGAGCTGAACCGCCGCTATGCCGAGGCTTATATGGAGTGGGAGAAGGCTGAAGAGGCCATCCCAGAGGACAAGCCCCACCCGGTGTTCGGCGCCATGACCGGGGAGGAGGCGTGGGCCTTCGCCCAGGAGCGGCAGAAGGAGCGGGAAGCCGCCCTTGAGGAAAACCGCCGCCGGGAGGCCCAGCGGCACAATCTGGAGCAAACCGCCCGCGGACAGCGCCAGACGGCTTGGTTTTGCGGCATACTGGCCGTTGTTATGCTGCTGATCGGGTTGGGGTTTGCCCTGTGGAGTGGAAAATGGGCGGCTTCTCTTGCCCGCACCGGCGGCATTGCCACGGCGGCACTGATTGTCTCTGCCATTACCCTGAAGCGGGACACAATCAGCCGGCAGAAGCTGGCAGGCATCCATTCCGTTCCCGTCCCCGAAGGGGAGGATTTGCTCACCCAGGCCGCCCAATACCGGGAGGCGCTGGCAAAGGCGGAGCAGGCAAAGGCTGCGGCCGCTGCCGCCCGCCGCCGGGTGGACGATCTCGCCGCCCAGGGCGGCCAGCTGGCTGACACCCTGGAAATGCTCTACCCACCCGCCCAGTCCAAAGCCGCTGCCGCCGCCCAGCTCAGCGCGGTGGAGCGGGAGCTGGCCCGCGTCCGGGACGAGCTGGCCCGCACCGGCGGCATTCTAGCCCACATGGGCGGTCCCGAGGACGTGGAGGACCGACGGAGCCAGCTGAGCGCCCAGCTCACCCAGCGCCTGGAGGAATACGATGCCCTTACCGTGGCCCTGGAAGCCCTGAGTGCCGCCAATGACGCCCTTCGTCAACGCTTTTCCCCGGCGCTGAATCAGAGGGCGGGGGAATTGTTCTCCGCCCTCACCGGGGGCCGCTGGCCCCGGCTCACCCTGGCCCGGGACTTCTCCGCCCAGGCGGCGGGGGAGGGGGACACGCTCCCCCATTCTTCCCTGGCCCTGTCCACCGGCACGGCGGAACAGCTCTACCTGGCCGTCCGCCTCGCCCTGTGCGCCCTCACCGTCCCCGACGCCCCCCTGGTGCTGGACGACGCCCTGGCCGCTTTCGACGACGAGCGCATGGCCCTGGCTTTGGAGCTTCTGAAGGAGCAAAGCGCGGAGCGCCAAATCCTCCTGTTCTCCTGCCACAGCCGGGAGGCGGAATGGGCCCGCGCCCACAATGTGTCCGTGATAACACTCTGAAAAAAGCCCCTCTCCAATGGAGAGGGGCTTATATAGTGCCGTTTTATTGGACTCTATTTCAGGTATACTGGTCTCAGAAAACAGGGGAGGCGATCCCCACCTGAAAGGAGTGTCCCGTATGTACGAGATGGAATTTGTGAGAGGTCATGTGGAGGTCTACTTAGACGGCGTGTTCTGCTTTTCCGCGGACACCCGCGGCGAGGCGGAGCGGGAGCTGGCCGAGCTGACTGCATAACGTCAAGAGCGCCCCGCAGAAAAGCTCTGCGGGGCGCTTTTTATCTCAAAACGGACCCTTAGCGTCCGAAGAAGTAGCTCCAGGGGAAGCTGCTGAACGGATTGGAGTAGTAATCGTCATAATTGTTCCCAGATCCGTTGTTGGGATACTGATAGTTGTAGCCGCCGTTGGCGGTGGGCTGAGCGGCGGGGTCCTGGCCCTGACCGTTATTGGATATGCCAGGCTCGTTTTCCTGCTCGTCGAAGGTGAGGGTAAGCTCCAGCGTCTCGCCGGAGCGGAACACCTCGATGGTCACGGTGTCCCCCGCCCGATAGCTGTTTTTCACGGAGGTCATCTGACTGACGTCGGTGATTTCGGTGTCATCGATCTTGGTGATAATGTCGCCCTGGCGGATGCCTGCGGTCTCGGCGCAGGAGCCCTCCTCCACACCATTGACATACACGCCGGCGGGCCAGCCGAAATATTGCTTGTTCTCCTCAGAGACCGTCCTGGGGTACAGGATACCCATATAGGGCCGTCCGGTGACGTAGCCGTACTGCATATAGTCGGTGACAATACCGATGACGTCGTTGATGGGGATGGCAAAGCCAATGCCCTCGATGGTGGCCTGAGAGGACTGCCCGTTATTGGACAGCTTGGCGGAGGTGATGCCCACCACCCGGCCGTAGCTGTCAAACAGGGGGCCGCCGGAGTTGCCGGAGTTAATGGTGCAGTCGGTCTGGATCATGTTGTTCATCACGGTGCCGTCGCTCATGGTGATGGAGCGCCCGGTGGAGGATACATGGCCGGAGGTCTGGGAGAAGGACAGGGTGCCCAGGGCGTTGCCGATGGTACACACCGTCTCGCCCACCACCAGGTCCTCGGAGTCGCCCAAGACCACGGGCTTGAGGCCGGAGACGCCGTCAATTTTCAGCACCGCCACATCGTTAAGCTCCTCGCCGCCCACCAGCTTGGCGTCATAGGTGTCGCCGTTGTTCAGCGCGACCTTGATGGAGGTAGCCCCGTCGATGACGTGGTAGTTGGTGACGATGTAGCCGTCCTCGCTGATGATGAAGCCGGAACCCGCCCCGGCGGTGGGCTGCTGGTACCAGCCGTTGCTGGCCATGCCCGTCACCGAGATGCACACGCAGGAATCCGTATAGGCGGCGCTGATCTCGCTGAGGCTCATGGGGGTGAGTCCGTCGGCCTGCTTCACCGTCACGGCGGTGGGGTCCACCTCGTTACGGTAGATGGTGGTCTCCGTCTTGGGACCGCTGGTCAACGCGTCATAAGCCGCCGCGCCCCCCACGCCCGCGCCGCCGCCCACCAAGGCACAGCACAGGACCAGGGCCACCACCTTACCCGCGCCGCTCTTTTTCTTCTTGGGGGACTGGGGCGGGGTGGGGGGGATGTGCTCCGAGCGGTTCCAGGGGTCGGAGGGCTGGGCGCTGTAGTTGTAGTGGTAATTGCCGTTGTTGTCAAAGCCATTGTTGTCGTACATGGAAATTCTCCTTTCCAAATGTTCACTGAAATCTATTTGTAAGCCGGAGCGCCGCCCTGCCGGGGGCGTTTCCCTTTTGCTGATGATTAAGATACACTCTAATTATGTCCAGAGTATGTCATAGTCTCAAAATGATTTTGAACTTACGCTGAAAAGAAGCTGAAAACCGCTTCAGCGGTTTTCAGCTCTCTTTCGTCTCGCTGTCTTTTTTTCGTCCTGAGCGCAAAACGGCATTGATATCACCCGCCGCCAGCGCCAGATCATCAAGCACCGGCCGGAAGATCCCCAGCTTGGCCAAATTGATACACACCAGCAATAACAGCGGGCCCACCACCATACCCAGAACGCCGCCCATCTTCATGCCGATATAAATACCCACCAGGGAGAGGATCGGCGAAAGCCCGGTCTGATCGCCCAAAACCTTTGGCTCGGCAAACCGCCGGAACAGCACAATAACGCCCCAGACCGCCATCAGCGCCGCCGCCTCGCCGTATTGAGCCAGCACCATGTCGATGACCGCCCACGGCACCATCACTGTGCCCGCGCCAATGATGGGGATAAAGTCCAGCACCGCCAGCCCAAACGCCAAGAGCAGGCCATAGGGCTGTTTCATCAAAAGGAAACCAACCGTCAGGATCATAAACACCCCGGCGGACAGGATCAGCTGGCTTTTCACATACCCGCCGAAGGCGCTCATGAAAATATTCTTCACCGAGCGGCAAAAGTCCCGCGCCACCATGGGCACCCGGTCGGTCAGCTCATATCTCAGCCGGGGATAGTCCCCAGTGATAAAGTAGCTGGCCATCATGAACACCACCAGCGCCACGGCAAATCCGGACACGTTGGTGACCATAGACGGGGCCTGTCCCGCCATCTGGGCAAACCAGCCGGAAAAGTCCAGCTCCTGGACCCAGCCCACCACTGTGTTGATGAGGTCCTCACTGCTGGTGATCAACTCGTCTGGCACCACGCCGTTCAGTCCCGCCAGCCACCGCTGGAAGCTGTTCACCACCACCAGCAGTCCGTCCAGCAGCTCGTCCAGCAGGGATTGCCGGTTGTCGAACAGGGACCGGACCTGGTCCACCGCCACCCAGCCCAGGCCGAACAAGATCCCACCGATGACCGCAAACACCAGTACCACCAAAATCATGGAGATGACCTTCCTGGAGCCGTTGGTCTTTCTCTGGAGCCACCGCACCGCCGGGTTCAGCAGCCAGGCCAACACCAGGGAAAACAAAAACGGGCTGAGCAGAGAGGCCAGCGGCAGCCCCACCCATATCACCATCGCCACTGCCCCCAGGGTCAGCACACCCCGCAGGCCCAGCCGCAGCCAGAGCTGGCCACGCTCGTGCCAGTTGAGCTGAGTGTATTCCATCCCCGCTCCACCTCTTCCTTCACAGTCTATGATTTCAAATAATAAGGTATTATAGGCCAATTTTCCGCCGTTGACAAGTCCGGACCCTTCGACTATACTGATTCATTATACAATCCCAGACAACAGTAAAAGGAGTGTCCTCATATGGCTTCCCAGCGTTTCCAAAAAGGTTATGTTTCCATTTTCCTGTCCTACTACAAACCCCATTTGAAGCTGTTCATCCTGGATATGCTCTGTGCCCTGGGCATCGCCCTGGTGGATCTGGCATTTCCCGCCGCCTCTCGGGAGGCGCTGAACACACTGCTCCCGCAAAATATGTTTCGCGCCTTTTTCACCGTTATGGCCATCCTCCTTGGGGCCTACGCCCTGCGCTCAGTGATGTATTACATCGTTACCTACTGGGGCCACATGATGGGTGTGCGCATTGAAGCGGACATCCGCCGGGACCTGTTCAGCCATATGCAGGACCTGTCGTTTTCCTTCTATGATAAGAACCGTACCGGCCAGCTCATGAGCCGGGCCACCAACGACCTCTTTGAGATCACCGAGCTGGCCCATCACGGCCCGGAGGATCTATTTATCTCTGCCGTAACCCTCATCGGCGCGTTCTGCGTCATGCTGACCATCCAGTGGAAGCTGGCCCTCGTCGTGTTTGCCATCGTACCCATCTTTGTAATTTTCACCATCATTCAGCGCCGGCGCATGATGAAGGCCTCCGTCCGCCAGAAGCAGACCATGGCCGGCATCAACGGCCAATTGGAATCGGCCATCTCCGGAATGCGCACCGCAAAAGCCTTCGCCAGCGAAAGCCAGGAGGAAGAGAAGTTCCGCGCCGCCAATGAGCAGTTTAAGGGCGCCAAGCGGGACTATTACAAAGCCATGGCCACCTATCACGGCGGACTGGAGTTCGCCCTGCCCGTCATGAACGTGCTGACGGTAGCGGCGGGCGGCTTCTTCATCATGCGGGGCGAGATGGACTTTGTGGACCTGAGCACCTTCATCCTCTACATCTCCACCTTCTTGACCCCCGTGCGCAAGCTGGCCGCCTTTGTGGAGCAGTTCCTCAACGGCATGGCGGGCTTCAAGCGCTTTGTGGAGCTCATGCGTGTGGAGCCCGCCGTCCAGGACGCCCCCGACGCCAAGCCCATGGGCGCGGCAAAAGGCGATATCCTCATCGACGATGTGTCCTTCCACTACGACGACGGCCCGGCGGTGCTGGACCACGTGTCCATTCACATCCCCCAGGGGGAGACGGTGGCGGTGGTGGGCCCCTCCGGCGGCGGCAAATCCACGCTGTGCCAGCTTATCCCCCGGTTCTACGACGCGACGGGAGGCCGCATCCTGGTAGACGGTCAGGATGTGCGGGAAGTGACCCAGCGCTCTCTGCGGCATAACATCGGCATCGTCCAACAGGACGTATTTCTGTTCGCGGGGACGATTCTGGAAAACATCCGCTACGGACGCCCCGACGCCACCGAGACGGAGGTGGTGGAGGCCGCGCGTCGGGCAGAAATCTACGAGGATATCATGTCCATGCCCGACGGGTTCCAAACCTACGTGGGGGAGCGGGGCGTGATGCTGTCCGGCGGACAGAAGCAGCGGGTGTCCATCGCCCGGATTTTTCTGAAAAATCCGCCCATCCTGATTTTGGACGAGGCCACCTCCGCCCTGGACTCCGTCACCGAGGCCCGCATCCAGTCCGCCTTTGACGAGCTGGCAAAAGGCCGCACCACTTTAATTATCGCCCACCGCCTGTCCACCATCCGCTCCGCCAACCGCATCATCGTGGTGGACGAGAACCACATTTTAGAGGAGGGCTCCCACGAGGAGCTTTTGGCGGCGGGTGGGGAGTACGCCCAATTATATAACGCCCAAAAACGGATCGTATAAAAAGGAGTGTTTGCGATGAATGATTATGTGTCGGTCTACCAGTACGTGGACAATGTGGGGATATCCTTCGACGTGGAGGCGGAAAAGCCTTTCCATGTGGGGGAACAGATGAATGCCGCCCACGAGACGGCCTACATGAACGGCTATAAGAGGAGGCGTGCCGTCTGGTCCGGGAGCACGGCGATGAAATCGAATGGGATTGACAGGCCGTGAATAAAACAGAGCTTTTAAACAAATTCTCCAAGGACCCGGAGGAGCGCATCATCCTGGCCCGGGCACTGGACCAGATGGACCGGGCGGCCAACCGCTCCATCCCCTGCGCCACCCAGTTCCTCTCCCCCGCTCAGCGGGCGGTGCTGGAACCCGTCCTTGCCGCCTCCGGCCATCCGAAGCATTTGTTCCACGGCGGTTTCGAGGGCGCGGAGCGCACTGTCTGCGTGTTTCTTCCCGACTGGCAGGAGCCCGGGGACTGGACGGCGGACGGGGATCTTTCCGCCGTCGAGGCCGCCTACCCCTCCACTGGAGCCGGCCTGACCCACCGGGACCTGCTGGGGGGCCTCATGGGCATCGGCCTGACCCGCGAAAAGGTGGGCGACATCCTGGTGAATGAGGCCTCCGCCCAAATTGTTTGCCTGAAGGAAACTGCTCCCATTATTCTGTCCCAATTCGACCAGGCGGGGCGATACCGCCTGAAGCTGAAGGAAATCCCACTCACCGGACTGACCCCCGCTCCGGCGCAGGTGAAGGTCATCCACGACACCGTCGCTGCCCTTCGTCTGGACGCGGTGCTGGCCTCCGGCTTTTCCCTGGCCCGGAGCAAGGCGGCGGACGCTATCACCGGAGGGAGGGTGTCTCTCAACCACCGGGAATGCCTCAAACCGGACAAACCGGTGGAGGAAGGCGACGTCCTCACCGGCCGGGGACTGGGCAAGTGCGTGGTCAAGACCGTGGGCGGGCAGTCTCGAAAGGGCCGCATTATTATCGAAATCGAGAGGTATCTGTAATGGAGCAGAAGAAAATCGACCGCATCAACGAACTCGCCCGCCGGGTGAAGGCAGGGGAGACCCTGACCCCCGTTGAGCTGGCGGAACGTGATGCCTTGCGTAAGGAGTATATCGCCAGCGTGAAGGCCAGCCTCACCGACCAGCTTGACCGCACCTATTTCGTGGACCCGGACGGCGCCCAGCACAAGCTGAAAAAGAAATAGAAAAGCCCCGCCGCATCTCCGGCGGGGTGCTCTTCTCCCTCTGAACAAAAAAAGGGCCTGCCAGATGGCAGGCCTTCTTTTCCGGTTCTTACTCCGGCTGAGCGACCACGTTGGTGGCGCGCACGCCCTTGGCGCCGCGGGGATCGGGCTCGGTCTCAAAGGTGACCTTCTGACCCTCCAGCAGCTTCTTGTAGCCCTCGGCCACGATGGCGGAGAAGTGCACGAACACGTCCTCAGTGCCGTCGTCGGGAGTGATGAAGCCGTAGCCCTTCTCAGCGTTGAACCATTTCACAGTACCGTTCATTTCCTATATCCTCCTTATTTGTAAAAATTTCGTTTTGAAAGTAGAAGAAAAAAGTCCGCCCTTTCGTGTACGAAAGAGCGGGCACAAATCAGTTCATACATCAAAACCATTGTCAGTATAACACCAGCTTGTCATACTGTCAAGCACACTTTGAAAAAAAACCGAAAACCGCGGCATTTTGGAACAAATTTTCATCCTCTTCCACAAAAAACCTCCTTTTCTCTGTTGCTTCCAGTTCATTCCTGAATGCGGAAAAAATCCACTCCATTCTGCCGGGTCATCCTGGAACATTGGTCCGACGAAATCCCTTTTATTTCTGCCAGCCGCTCGCAGATATAGCCCACATAGCCGGAGTGGTTCCGTTTGCCCCGGCAGGGGACGGGGGCCATATAGGGGCTGTCAGTTTCAATCATGATCCGCTCCAGCGGGATGGCTTGAGCCGCCTCCACCGCCTTGCGGGCGTTCTTATAGGTCAGCACCCCCGTAAAGGAGATCATCCACCCCAGCTTCACCAGCTCCTTCGCCATCTCAGCGCTGCCGGAAAAGCAGTGAAACACGCCGCGCACGCCGGGGAACTCCCGGACGATGTCCATGCTGTCCCCGTGGGCCTCCCGGTCGTGGACGATGACGGGCAGATCCAGCTCCCGAGCCAGAACCAGCTGGGACCGAAACACCCGTTTTTGCAGCTCCCTGGGCGGGTTTTCCGGCCAATAGTAATCCAGCCCAATCTCCCCGATGGCCACTACACGGGGCTCAGCCGCCAGTGAGCGCAGCTCCTCCACATCCTCATCCTTCCAATCCCCGCAATCCTCCGGATGGACCCCCACGGCGGCATAGACGAAGGGATAGCGCCCCGCCAGCTCCACGGCCTTTCGGGAGCTTTCCAGGTCACAGCCGGGGTTCACCACCAGCTCCACCCCGAAGCCGGGGAGGGCGGACAGCACCTCGTCCCGGTCGGAGTCGAACTTGTGGGAGTCGTAATGGGCATGGGTATCGAACAGCGCCATGCTCATGCGCTGAACATCACGTAGAAGGCGTCTCCGTACTCGGGGTCGCCGCCCTCCGTCTCGGGCTCAAAGATCTCATAGAAATCGATGATGAAGTCAGTGCTGTCCTCGGGCACCTGGTAGAGCAGCACACCGGTCACCGTCTTGTGGATGCCCAGGGAAAACTCCACCGGGATCTGCTGTTCGGACCTGACGGTATACTGCTCCTCACCATTCTCGTCCATGATCTCGTCGCACTCGGGCCAGGCCCAGGCGTCGTCGTCATCCAAATCCCACACCACCTCAAAATCGGTGTCATACATGGGCACGGAACTGCTGGTGTAGTTATACAAAGTCAGGTCCACCGCCAGGAACTTATATCCCTCCTCCGGAGTCAGGCCGTCAAATTCCGTGGAGGTTTTGGGATTTTCCACCTTCATGTCAAAAAACTTGGTGCGCAGGGTGTCGCCCTCATAGCCCACGGCCACGCCTTCCTCGTCGGGGGTGACGACGTCAACGTCATCCTCTGGGCTGCCGCTTCCACCGGGCCTGAGACTCAGTCCGTTCTCTCCGCACGCCGTCAGGGACATCAGCATCGTCAGCGCCAAGAAAAATAAAATTAGCCGGTTTTTCATACTCACATTTCCTCCTCAACTTCTCAAACCGCCTTTGGTTTTCAGCACAGCTTCGCCCCAGCGGGGATGGCATCGTCCACCATCAGCAGGTGGAGGCACTCCTCGCCCTTCTCCGTATGCACAGCGGAGATGAGCATCCCCTGGCTCTCCTGTCCCATCATCTTGCGGGGGGGCAGGTTGACAATGGCAACCAGTGTTTTTCCAATGAGCTCCTCCGGCTTATACCACTTGGCAATGCCGGACAGGATCTGGCGGTCGGCGCCGGTGCCGTCGTCCAAGGTAAACTTCAACAGCTTGTCCGACTTCTTCACGTTCTGGCAGTCCTTCACCTTCACAGCCCGGAAATCGGACTTACAGAAGGTGTCGAAGTCCACCTTCTCCTCCAGCTGGGGCTCGATCTCGATGGCAGGCAGGGCGGCCTTTTTGGCCTCCTCCTGGATGCGGTCCAGCTCGGCCAGCTCCTTGTTCAGGTCGATGCGGGGGAACAAGTTCTCGCCCTTGGCGACGGACACGGCGGCAGGGAGCACACCCCACTGCGCGGCGCTGTCCCAGGTCTGGGCGTCAGGGCCGGCGCCGATCTGGGCGAAAATCTTTTCACAGCTCTCGGGCATAAAGGGGGTCAGCAGCACGGTGCACACCCGGACGGTTTCCAGCAGGTTGTAGAGCACATGGGCCAGCCGGGGGCCGTTGGCCTCCATATCCTTTGCCAGGGTCCAGGGAGCGTTTTCGTCGATATATTTGTTGGCCCGCTGGACGACCTTGAAGACCTCCTCCAGGGCGTTCTGGAACTGGAACCGTTCCATCTGCTCCTCATACCGGGCCCGCAAACCGGTGGTTAGAGAGATCAGCTCCTTGTCCAGCTCTGCGCTCTGCTTGGCCTCGGGCAGCTTTCCGCCGAAATACTTCTCCGCCATGGCGGTGGTGCGGCTGACCAGGTTGCCCAGGTCGTTGGCCAGGTCCACGTTGATGGTCTGGATCAGCAGCTCGTTGGTGAAGTTGCCGTCGGACCCGAAGGGGAAGGAGCGCAGCAGGAAGAACCGCAGGGCATCCACGCCGTACCGCTCACTGAGCAGATAGGGGTCCACGATATTGCCCTTGGACTTGGACATCTTGCCGCCGCCCAGCAGCAGCCAGCCGTGGCCGTACACCTTCTTGGGCAGGGGCTCGCCCAGGCTCATGAGCATGGCGGGCCAGATGATGGAGTGGAACCGGACGATCTCCTTACCCACAAAGTGGACATCGGCAGGCCAATACTTCTCATAGTCGTCATACCGGTCATTCATGAAGCCCAGGGCGGTGATATAGTTGGACAGCGCGTCGATCCACACATACACCACATGGCCGGGGTCAAAGTCCACCGGGATGCCCCAGGTGAAGGAGGTGCGGGACACGCACAAATCCTCCAGGCCAGGCTTGATGAAGTTGTTCACCATCTCGTGGACCCGGGAACGGGGTTCCAGGAAATCGGTGTCCTCCAGCAGGCGCCGGACCCGGTCGGCATACATGGACAGGCGGAAGAAATAAGCCTCCTCCTCCGCGTCCACCACGTCCCGGCCGCAGTCGGGGCACTTGCCGTCCACCAGCTGGGACTCCGTCCAGAAGGACTCGCAGGGCTTGCAGTACTTGCCCTTGTAGGTGCCCTTATAGATGTCCCCGTTGTCGTACATCTGCTTGAAGATCTTCTGAATGGCGGACACATGGTAGCCGTCGGTGGTGCGGATAAACCGGTCGTTGGAGATGTTCATCAGCTTCCACAGGTCCAGCACGCCCTTGGGACCCTCTACGATGTTGTCCACATACTCCTTGGGGGTGACGCCCGCCTCCTTGGCCTTATCCTCGATTTTCTGGCCGTGCTCGTCGGTGCCGGTCAGGAACATCACATCATAGCCGCACAGCCGCTTATACCGGGCCATGGCGTCGGTGGCCACGGTGCAGTAGGCGTGGCCGATGTGCAGCTTATCCGAGGGGTAGTAAATAGGTGTGGTAATATAAAACTTCTTGTCATTCATCGGTGGTCTCCTCCTGTATGGTTGCTGCCCCGGTCTGGCGGGGGATGGGGGTTCCTTTGATTTTGGGCGGGTGCTCCAAATTGGGGGGCAGCCGCCACAGCGCCGCCGCCGCCGTCAGCCCCTGGGCACACAACAACAGCACATCGCCCAGCGACATATCCGCCAGCGCCGACACCAGCGCGGGGGCGGACATGACCAGCGTCATAGCCGACACCCACAGCAGCCGCCTGGGCCGCCCCGCCCCGGCGGACATCCCGGCGAAGTCCATATAAAACAGCATCCCGCACACGATGGCCAGCAGCAAGGGAGCGTAATCCCACTGTACCGGGTTCGCTGCGTGACCCCGGAAGCTCTCCATCAGCCACACGCATCCGGCTATGCCGGGCAGCACCGCGGAAAAGCCGCCCTTGCCCCGCCGTCCGGGCCGGAAACCGTCCCGGCCCATTTGCAGCAGACCCAGGAAAGACAGCAGGGCCCCCACCGCCGTGGCAATGGTCAGCGCCCCATTGCTGCTGGGCAGCTGGACGCTGGGGTTCTCGGCCTTGGCGGCCAGCAGCTCCTGATACACCCTCCATTGGTCAATGCCCAGCTTCAAAAAGAAGGGCGTGGCCGCCAGGGCCAAAAAGGCCGCCAGGATGACCAAAATAGGGTAAACTGGGTCGCCCGCATCCAAAAACACCAGATCCCAGCGCTCCGCCTGTCCCTCCACCGGGGGGCGCTTGGCCATGGGCTGGTGGATGGCGGAGAGGATAAACCATGCCGCCGACATCACTAGCACACAGGCGAGGATGACGCTGGCCTGGGCGCCTGGAATTGCCAACCCGGTGACGTCCTCAAAGGCGGTGCTCAGCTGCCACCGCCGCAGGGCGGCGGACACGAAGCCTGCCGCCACGGCAAATAGAAGCCAGGACGTGCGCTCCGCCAATCTTTTGACTATACTATCCATGGAAAACCTCCCCCAGACGCTGGAACAAAAACTTGAAGCACTGCATCAGCCCAGCCCCTTCCAGTGGTGGAAGGGGAACATCACAAAAATACCGTGCCCGATGACGCACCGGACATCCACGATACCGATGGCAGGAAAGCGGCTGTCCGCGGAGTGGTTGCGGTTGTCCCCCATGACAAAGATGCACCCCTCCGGCACCGTAACGTGATTGAGCCCCTCACCGTAGGAGGGCAGGAGCATCTGCTCCCGGATATAGTCCTCCTTCAAGGGCGCGTCATCCACATAGACGGTTCCGGTGAAATAGTCGATATCCACCGTCTGGCCCTCGGTGGCGATGACCCTCTTAACAATGGAGTCCTCTTGATAGCTTTCCTGAGTAAGCACCACCACATCCCCCTGCTTCGGGTTGTAGCCCAGGGACCACACAAAGAGCAGGTCTCCATGGTGAAGGGTGTTCTCCATGGACTCGCCGCTGACCACGATGATCCGGGCGATAAAGGTGAACATGAGCACAAACAGCGTCATCATGCCCACCAGCACCCGGATGTTCAGGTACAGGTCCCGCCCGTCGGAGGCCTCCTTCTTGGCCTTGCCGCCCTGCTTCTCCGGCTCGCCGGAGGCGCCCTCCGGTGGATTCTCCGAGGACAGCTCCTCCCTATTCTGTTCCACTTCCGATTCCCAGTTTTCCATGCGTCAGCTCTCCGTATCTTCCGCGGCGGCCTTCAGCGCCTCCGGATCGTCATATACCAGCTGGAACTGCTTCGCGTCCATGGTCTCGTGCTCCAGCAGAAATTGGGCCACCAGCTCCAGTTTGTCCCGGTCCCGCTCCAAAATCTCCTTGCACCGGGCATAGGCCGCGTCCAGCAGATCCTTGACCTCCTGGTCGATGAGGGCGGCGGTCTGCTCCGAATAGGGCTTGGCCTGGGCCATGGAGCGGCCAATAAACACCTCGTCGTGCCCGCTGGTGAAGGTAGCGTGGCCCAGGTTGCGGCTCATGCCGTACTTGCTCACCATGTCACGGGCAATACCCGTGGCCCGCTGTAAATCGCTCACCGCGCCGGTGCACACAAAGCCCAAAGCGGTCTCCTCGGCGCACCGCCCGCCCAGCAGGGTAGACAGGGTCTCCACCAGGCGCTGGCGGGAAACATGGTCCCGGTCCTCCTCAGGCCGATTGATGGTCATGCCCGCCGCCTCCCCCCGGGGGATGATGGTGATCTGGTGCACCGGGTCCTGGGTGGGCAGGGCGTGGCTCACCACGGCGTGGCCCGCCTCGTGATAGGCGGTGATCCGCTTGTCCTCCTCCAGCTTCACCCGGCTTCGCTTCTCCGGTCCGGCGATGACCTTGATGACCGACTCCTGGATATTTTCCAACGTGATATAGGGCTGGTTCTTCCGCGCCGCCAGCAGAGCGGACTCGTTCATCAGGTTCTCCAGGTCCGCACCTGTAAATCCGGTGGTCTCACGGGCGATTTCCTTGAGGTCCACGTCCTCAGCCAGGGGCTTTTTCCGGGTGTGGACCTTCAAGATCTCCTCCCGGCCCTTCATGTCCGGCCTGCCCACGTACACCTGCCGGTCAAACCGGCCCGGACGCAGCAAGGCGGGGTCCAAAATGTCCTGCCGGTTGGTGGCGGCCAGCACAATAACCCCCTCGTTGGCGGCAAACCCATCCATCTCCACCAAAAGCTGGTTCAAGGTCTGCTCCCGCTCGTCGTGGCCGCCGCCCAGGCCCGCGCCGCGCTGGCGGCCCACGGCGTCGATCTCGTCGATGAACACAATGGCGGGGGATTCCTTTTTCGCCTGGTCGAACAGGTCCCGGACACGGGACGCGCCCACGCCCACATACAGCTCCACGAAGTCGGAACCGGAGATGGACAAAAACCGTACGCCCGCCTCCCCGGCCACGGCGCGGGCCAGCAGCGTTTTACCGGTGCCAGGAGGGCCCACCAACAGCACGCCCTTGGGGATGCGCGCTCCCAGGTCGATGAATTTTTGCGGCTCCTTGAGAAAATCCACCAGCTCCTGGAGCTCCTGTTTCTCCTCGTCCGCCCCGGCCACATCGGCAAAGGTGACGGCGCCGTCCTTGCCGCCCTCTACGGTGCGGGCCCGGCCAAAGCGGCTCATGCCCGGCTGTCCACCGCCGCCGCCTCCGCCGCTCTGGCTGGACTGCTGGTGAACATTGAGCAGCATCCAAATACCCATGGCCAGCAGGGCGGACGCCACACAGGGGATAAGCACAATCAGCCACAGGGGCATTTCAAACCCCTGTCGGAAATCGTAATTTTTGATGATCCCCCGCTGGTACTGATCCAGATAGAGGGGGCCCACCTCCTGCCGGAAGGCCTCCACATCCGCCAGAGCATGACGCTGAATGGCGCCGTCCTTTAGCTCCATGGACAGCATCCCGCCGTCGTCTACCACAAACCGAACCACCTGCTCCCGCTGGAAGCAGGCCACAGCGGAGGAGTAGGTGATCTGATCGTTCCTCCGGCTGGTGAACATGGTCAGCGCCCACAGCAGGATCAGCACCACCACTACATACAAAGCGATATTCCTGATTCTATAGCGATTCAAAATAGATGTTCTCCTTAAACGCGGCCGGCCCCGACCGTGGGGCGTTCCCGCTTATTTTTCGTACACGGAGTGTTTGAGCACCCCCACATAGGGCAGGTTCCGGTACTTCTCGCCGTAGTCCAGCCCGTAGCCCACGATAAAGGCGTCGGGGATAGTAAAGCCCACATAGTCGGCGGTGATGGGCTTGGTGCGGCGGTCCGGCTTATCCATCAGGGTGCACAGCCGGATGGAGGCGGGCTTCCGGGCCTTAAGCACGTCCATCAGGTAATAAAGGGTGTTGCCAGAGTCCAAAATATCCTCCACAATGATGAGGTCCCGACCCTCGATAGAGTCGGACAGGTCTTTTTTGATCTCCACCTGCCCCGAGCTGACAGTGCCCGCCCCGTAGGAGGACACCACCATAAAGTCCACCGTCACGTCCAGATTGATGGACCGGGTCAGATCTGCCATGAAGATGTAGGACCCCCGCAAGACGGAGATCAGCATGGGGTTCTTCCCGGCATAGTCGGCGGTGATCTGACATCCAATCTCCTTCACCCGCTGGCGGAGTTCCGCCTCAGTGTACAGGATCTGCTCTACGTCTTTGTGCATCTCTCATTTCTCCTCTGCTTTTAAGATGATATGCAAAGCGGACGCGCCCGGCGCCGCCAGACAGACTCTTTCCGGACCAAAGCCGCCCACGGCGGCCACCTGCTCCCCTGCGGCCAGCACGGGGACCAGCTCCCGATGACGGGCCGGCACCCGGCCCTCGATCATCAGCTTTTTCACCGTCTTTTCGGGGCGCTTTCCCAGGGTGATTTTATCCCCCTCCCGCCGGGGGCGGATCAGGTAGCGGTCCAGCTTCAAATAGAACTCCCAGGGGCTGAGATACGCTTTTTCCGGACAGACCGCCTGAGCGCAGGCGACAGACCAGCTTCCCCAATGGGTCTCGCCCATTTCCAACTCCACCGGCTCCGGCGGTCCTGGGTTCGGACCGGGCGAAAACACCAGCAAATCATACTCCCGCCAGACGCTTCCTCCGGGCACATCCAAACGGGCAGAGGAGTCGTCTCCCGCCGCGATGGACAGGATGCTTTCTAGGTGGACTGCCTCTCCTCCCAGCCCCGCCCGCTCCAGCAGCATGGCACAGGCCCGCAGGGCCAAGGGGCGCGGGGCCTCCCCCGGCACCCGGGCGGGGATGGCCACACCAGCTGGGATATCCAGCCCCTGCCCGGCTAGGGGCGCAGCCTGACGGCTCAGCTCCTCCTCGTCCTCCCGCAGGCGGCGGGCGGCGGCGGCAATGTGGGCCGCGGCCTGGGGGTTCAGCTCCTCCAGCAGAGGCAAAAGCTGGCGCCTCACCTTATTTCTGGTGTAGGTCAAATCGGTATTGGTCTCGTCCTCCACATGGGGGACGCCGTTGGCTTCTAAATAGGCCTCGATCTCCCTCCGGGACACCTCCAGCATGGGCCGGACGATGTTGTCCCGCCGCTCCGGAATGCCGGTGAGCCCTTTGAGCCCGCAGCCCCGGATCAGGTTCATCAGCACCGTTTCGGCGTTGTCCCCGGCGTGGTGGCCGGTGGCGATGAAGGCGGGGCGCTCACAGCAGCCCGTCTCCCAAGCGAGGCCCTCCAAAAAGCGGTAGCGCAAAATCCGCCCCGCCTCTTCTACGGAACGTTTTTCCCGAACGGCGTACTCCTCCACGTTATCGCGGCAGGTGTACAGCGGGACGTTTTGCCTCCCGCACCAGTCCCGGACAAAGTCCTCGTCCCGCTGCGCGGTGGGGCGCAGGCCGTGGTTGAAATGGGCCGCGTATACCGTCCAGCCGTATTTCTCCCGCCCCTCCAGCAAGCGGCACAGCAGATACATGGAGTCCGCCCCGCCGGACAGGGCGCACAGCACCCCGCTGCCGGGAGGAATCAGGCCAAAGCGAAAAAGCCCTCCCATCAGTAGTCATCCTCGTCGTCCCGGTAGGAGTAGTTGCGGAAGGTGGTGAATTCCGGCCGCCACTCCAACTGGACGGTACCTGTCTCGCCGTGGCGGTTTTTGGCCACGATGCACTCCGCCAGATTGGGTGCGTCCGTGTCCTCGTCATAGTAGCTATCCCGGTACAAAAACAGCACGATGTCCGCGTCCTGCTCGATGGCGCCGGAGTCGCGCAGGTCGGACAGCATGGGCCGTCTCTGGGTGGTACCCCGGGTCTCATTGGCGCGGGACAGCTGAGATAAGCAGATCACCGGCACATTCAGCTCTTTCGCCATCAGCTTCAAGGCGCGGGACATATCGGACACGATCTGCTGGCGGTTGTCGCTGGCCCGGGTCACCCCGCCCGCGGAAGTCATGAGCTGGAGGTAGTCGATAATGATCAGTCCCAAATCCTCAATGCGGCGGCACTTGGCGTTGATGTCCGCCACGGACAGGGAGGCGTCGTCGTCAATATACATTTTGGCCTGGCTCAGATTGGCTACGGCCATGGCCACCCGCCCCCACTCGTCCTCGCCGTTGATGCGGCCGGTGGACAGCTTTTTGTTGTCCATCAAGCACTCCGTGGACACCAGGCGCATACCTAACTGCGCCTTGCTCATTTCCAGGGAAAACACCGCCACGCTCTTGCCCGAGTGCTTGGCCGCCTCCACACCGATGTTCATGGCAAGAGACGACTTGCCCACACCGGGACGGGCAGCCAGAATGATCAGGTCAGAGTTGTTCAGGCCGGAAATTCTCCGGTCCAGGTCGACGAGCCCGGTGGAAATACCGGGGAACTCGCCCCCCTGGGCCTGGAGGGTCTTGACCGTCTCATACACCTCGCTCATGATGGATGAGATGTGGGTCAGCCCACTGGCGGACCGCCCCTGGCGGATGGCATAAATGCGCTGCTCCGCCGCCGTCAGCACCTGGTCCCCGGTCCCCTCCTCCCGGCGGACCAGCTCCGCAATCTCTCCGGCGGTCTCGCCCACACGGCGCAGCAGCGCTTTCTCCGCCACGATATCCACGTAGTCCATCACGTTGGCCGTGGTGGGAGTGATTTCCATAAGCTGCTGAAGGTAGGGCACGATCGCGCTTTCGGTGTAGCCCCCGGACTGCTTCATCCGGGCCACCACCGTCACCAGGTCGATGGCCTCGCAGTGGTTGAACATATCGAACAGCACCAGAAATAAATCCTGATTCTGCCGCATATAAAAATCCTCGGCCCGCAGCTTCTCAATGACCCTGGCGATACACTTTTCCTGGATGAGCATGGAGCCTAACACCGCCTGCTCCGCCATCACGGAATGGGGCATTTGCAATTCGTTCAGTTCCTCGCCGGGCACAGGCTCAGCTCCCTTCTCCGTTGCATTGTCACGCCGCGAAGCGGCCAGGACGTTCGGCCGCTTCTCCGCGCTTCTCATTTATCCTCAATGACCAGCAGATTGATGACGCCGCTGACCTCGCTGCCCAACTTGCACTTGACCTCAAAGGTCCCAAAAGACTTGATGGGGTCGCTGAGCACGATCTTGCTCTTGTTCACGTCGATGCCGCACTGGGCCTTCAGCTCCTTGCTGATCTCCTGACTGGTGATGGAGCCGAACAGACGGCCTCCTTGGCCCGCCTTGGCCTTGATCTTCACCTGGCAGCCCTTGAGCTGCTCCGCCGCCGCTTCCGCCGCGGCCTTTTCTTCGGCCATGCGGGCGGCCTTGGCCTTGTCCTGCATCTTCATGGTGTTGATGTTCTCCGCGGTGGCCTCCACCGCCAGCTTCCGGGGCAGGAGGAAGTTACGGCCGTAGCCGTCGGATACGTCCACCATCTGGCCCTTCTTGCCCTGGCCCTTCACGTCCTGCTGTAAAATGACTTTCATTGTTCAGTTCCTCCTATTTCGGTATGGGGCTTCCGCCCCAAGGGTATGTGTTATGACTGCTCCTGCTTCTTTTCCCTCTCGCCGTCGAAATACCGGTCCAGCGAAGCGTGGAGCTCGGAGAGCACCTGCTCCAGCGTCTTGTCAGGGATCTGAGCTCCCGCGGCCCCGGCATTTCCGCCCCCGCCCAGCGCCTCCAGAATGACCTGCACATTGGTGGCGCTGAAGCTCCGCCCGGACACCACCACCCGCCCCTCCTCAGGGTAGAGCACAAAGGAAGCGCCGATGCCCGCGATGTTCAGCAGCTCATCCGCCGCCTTGGCCGCCGTCACCCGGCCCACCTGGTTTCGGGAAACCGCAATGGCGATGTCGTTCCGGTATATCTTAGCGTTCTGGATGATGCCGTATTTGGCCACCGCGTCGTCCAGGTCGGTCTGGAACAGCTTGCGCACCTCTCCAGTGTCGCCCCCCGCCCGGCGGAGCATAGCAGCTGCCTCGAAGGTCCGCCCGCCGGTGCGCATGGTAAAGTTCTTGGTGTCCAGCATCAGCCCGGCCATCAGCGCCTCCGCCTCGCCCACCAGCAGATCGGCGGGCTCCATCAGATAGCCGATCAGCTCCGTCACCAGCTCGCTGGCGGAGGAGGCGTAGAGCTCATGGAAATTCAAGTCCGCGCCCTCAATATAGGTGGCCGCCCGACGGTGGTGGTCGATGACCGCCACCTTATTGCAAGAGTCCAACAGCTCCTGACTCTGGACCTGCTCGGGCCGGTTGGTGTCCACCACCACCAGCAGGGAGCGGGAATCCGCCCGGAGCATGGCCTCCTGGCTGTCCAGAAACACACCCTCGTACTGGGGTATTTTGGCCACCCGCTCGTAAAGGTCGTCGGCGGGCGTGGTCGCATGATCCCTTACAATATAATGCGGCACCCCCTTCATTCGGGCGATGGCGCACACGCCCACCGCCGCGCCCACGGCGTCGAAATCCGGCGACTTATGGCCCATGACCATGACACAGGAGGCGTCCGCCACCAGCTCGCCCATGGCGGAGGCCATGACCCGGCTCTTGACCTTGGTGCGCCGCTCAGTCTCCTTGCTGCGCCCGCCGAAGAACTCGAAGGTAAACCGGTTCTTGATCACCGCCTGGTCTCCGCCGCGGGAAAGCGCCATCTCCACAGACAGGTTGGCAAACCGGTACAGCTCCTCGAAGGTGTCCGCGTCCATGCCAATTCCGATGGTGACGGTGGCGGGGATGCCTGCGGGGTTGACCACCTCCCGCACACTATCCAGCAGAGAAAACTTATCCTCTTTATACTCCTCCAGGTACTGCTCCTCAAAAAGAAGCAGGTAACGGTCCCGGTCCAGCCGCAGAAACGCCCCGTGGGAGCGCTCCGCCCATTCGTCCAGCCGCTGGACGATGCCGCTGAGCATGGCGGAGCGGATGTTCTCGTCCTGCCCCTTGATGGCATCCTCGTAGTTGTCCAGCAGCAGCAGGGCCAGCGCGGGCTTGGTTGCCTTGTAAATGTCCCTGGTATCCGCCAGGTCGGTGACATCCAACCAGTAGGTGGTGGCCAGCAGCCCCTCCTCATCCCCCGCGGCGGGCCGGGCCATGTCGCCAAACACCTGGTAGCGCCGCCCGCCCAGCTCCACCTCCTGGGGGCACTCATTCTTGCCCTCCAGCAGCCACCGGCTGTCAAAATTGGGGGCCAGGTCGGCCAGCTTGGTGTCAAACATCCGCTCCTGGTCGGAAGTGAGCTTCAAAAACGGATCGTTGGACCACACCACCTCGTCGGTGTCCGGTCGGAACATCACCAGGGGGAGGGGGCAGTTCAGGGTGCTGTCCCGGGTTGCCTGGTCCATGCTGTCCATAATCTCCTTGAGGCACCGGTCCGCCTCCCGCTTGCGCCGGAAGGCGGAGGCCAGGTAGGCCACCAGCAGCGCCACGATGACGGTCAGCTCCGCCACCGCCGCCTCCCGCTCTCCCAGCAGGGCGGTGACGCCCGCAAAGGCCAGCATCACACCGAAATACAACCCAATGCGGGGAGCCAGCATCCGTGTCAGCTTCTGATACACCTTGACCACCTCTTTTTCTCCGCCCCCAGGGCAGGGGCCCATTCCATAGATAATAGATTATACCAAAATCAAACGGCAAAAACAAGACCACTTGCCAAATCCGCTCCTCAGTTATTTTATTTGAAATCAAGGCTTGATAAGTTGGGGCCGGAATGGTAAAATCACTTGTGAAAATGGGGGGAGATTTGTGCAGTGCGTCCCCCCCTGAAAGTAAGAGAGGTGAAGTGTTATGTCTTTAGAGGCCATCCAAAAGGTCACCGAGGCGGAACAGGCCGCGAGGGAGCGGCGGGCCGAGGCGGCGGAGGAGGCCAAGCGCATCGTAGCCGACGCGGAACGGGCGGGCCGGCAGCTTGTCCAGGACAGCCGCGCCCAGGCGGAGCAGGAGGCGAAGGCCATGCTGGCCGACGCCGAGGTCCAGGCGGAGAAGAAGGCGAAGCAGACTCTGGCGGATAACGACGCCAAGTGCGAGGCGCTGAAGCAGGCGGCGCGCCAGCGTCTGGGCAAGGCCGCCGGGCTCATCGTCGGAAGGGTAGGGAACAGCTGATGGCCATTGTCAAAATGAAACGGCTGCGGCTGCTGGCCCTGCGCCCCGAGCGGGAACAGCTCTTGCGCGCGCTCCAGCACTTGGGCTGCGTGGAGATCCGGGAGCCCGCCATCGACCTGTCCGACCCTGAGTGGGAGGGTCTTGGCAAGCCGGATTCCGGGGGGCTGGAGAAGGCTAAAGAGCAGAGCTTACAGCTCAGCAGCGCCCTGGAGGTACTGCGGCGGTATGCCCCCGCCAAGGACGGCCTGTTCACCCCCTTGCCCCAGGCCACTGAGGCACAGCTCTTCGACGACCGCGCCTACGCCGACGGCTTAGACGCCGCCCGACAGGTGCTGGAGGCGGAGCAGGCCTTGGCTGCCAAAGCGGCGGAGCGCTCCAAGCTCCAGACCCAGAAGGCGTCGCTGGAGCCCTGGTCCTCTCTGGACGTATCCTTGGAGGAGGAGGGGACGGTCACCGTGCCCATCCATTTCTGCTCGGTCCCCGTCAAGACCAGCTTTGCCGCTTTGGAGGCGGCGGTGGGCCAGGCTACGGAGCTTGCCCAGCTCATCCGCGCAGGCAGTGATCGGGAGCTGCAATACTTCCTGCTGATCTGCCACCACTC
This sequence comes from uncultured Oscillospiraceae bacterium, assembly GCA_910588625.1. Taxonomy (GTDB): domain Bacteria; phylum Bacillota; class Clostridia; order Oscillospirales; family Oscillospiraceae; genus Enterenecus. The sequence goes on along the minus strand of CAJUQN010000002.1, from coordinate 109,388 downwards.
TGCCCTCAGCCAAGCCAACGAGGCCATGCGGGCTTTCGGTATATCCCGGGTCACCCTGCGGGGCTGGACGGGGACGGCGGCGGCCAACATCGCCCTGTTGAACAACCGCATCGCCGCCCTGGAGCGCGAGGCGGAGCAGGCCAAGTCCGACATCACCGCCCTGGGCGGCAAGCGGGACCTGCTGCGCAGCTGTGTGGATCGGGCGTCCCAGGAGATCAGCCGGGAGGAGAACAAGCTCCGGCTCATCGACACCGACGCCGCCTTCCTTCTGGACGGCTGGCTGCCCGCCGAGAACGAGGGCCAGCTGGAAAAGGTGCTGGGCGGCTTCCAATGCGCCTGGGAGATCGCGGAGCCCACCCGCGACGAGTACCCCGAGGTCCCCATCAAGCTGAAAAACAACCCCGTCACCGCACCCTTTACCGCCATCACTGAGATGTACGCCATGCCCGCCTATGACACCGTGGACCCCAACCCGCTGATGGCCCCGTTCTTCATCATCTTCTTCGGCTTTATGATGAACGACATCGGCTACGGCGTGCTGATGGTGCTGGGCACCGCCTTTTTCCTGCTGAAGGCCAAACCCAAGGGCGGTATGCACAACATGATGTCCATGTTCTTCATGTGCGGCATCGCCTCCGCGTTCTGGGGCTGTCTCACCGGCGGCTTCTTCGGCGACTTCCTGCCCAAGCTTTTTGACCTGTTGGGCGTGTCCGCCTCCGTGCCGGGCTATCACGACGCCTCCGGCGCTTTCGTCTGGTTCTGGAAGCCCCTGTTCACCCCCATCAACGACATCATTCTGGTCATGGTGGGCTCCATGCTCATGGGCGTGGCCCAGGTGTTCACCGGCATGGCCGTCAGCGTGGAGGAGAAGTTCCGCCACGGCAACCCGCTGGACGCCATCACCCAGGAGATCGCCTGGTACTGCATCCTCCTTGGCGCGGCCCTGGCCATCGGCGGCCCCATGATCCCGGGCGCCCCCGCCGCGCTGGGCACGGTGGGCGCCGTGGCGCTGGTAGCGGGCGCAGTCCTGCTGCTGGCGGGCAACATCATCCGGGCCAAGGGCCTGGGCGGCATCATCGGCTTCGGCGGCGATATCTACAACGGCGTCTCCGGCTACTTCAGCGACATCCTGTCCTACCTGCGCCTCATGGCCCTGATGATGGCGGGCTCCATCATTGCCTCGGTGTTCAACACCTTGGGCTCGGTGTTCGGGCTGGTCCCCTTCATCATCGTGGCCATCATCGGCAACACCCTGAACCTGGTGCTCAACCTGCTGGGCTGTTATGTCCACACCATGCGCCTGCAATGCCTGGAATTTTTCGGGCGTTTTTACCAGGACGGCGGCAAGGCCTTCCGTCCTCTGGCAGTAGAAACCAAATACGTAGATATTTTGAAGGAGGAAATGTAAAATGGTTGCTTTTTTTGAAATGGTAGGCGGTCAGGCTCTGGCCTTCATCGGCATCGCCCTGGCCATCGGTCTTTGCTGTATCGGCTCCGCCAAGGGCACCGGCATGGTGGGCGAGGCTGCCACCGGCGTTCTGTCCGAGACCCCCGAGCACTTCACCAAGTGCATGATTCTCCAGGCCCTCCCCGGCACCCAGGGCCTGTACGGCCTGGCCGCCGGCTTCTTCGGCCTGTTCGCCATGGGCTTCTTCTCCGGCGGCGTCAGCCCCTTCACCGGCGAGGCCGTGGAATTCACCGTCGCCGGCGGCATGGCCATCCTGTTCGCCTGTGTGCCCATCATGTTGGGCGGTCTGCTCTCCGCCATCGCCCAGGGCCGCGTGGCCGCCGCCTCCATCAACATCGTAGCCAAGAAGCCCGACGACTACATGAAGGGCGTTATCATGTGCGGTATCGTAGAGTTCTACGCCATTCTGTCCCTGGTGGGCACCATCCTGCTGCTGATGAACAGCCTGTAATGGCTCACGACTTGATTTCAGAAAGGCGGTAAGCCAAACACATGAACGGAATTGAAAAAATTACCGCACGCATCGCAGAGGACGGCAGGGCGGAAAACGACGCTCTGCTGGCCCAGGCCCGGGCTCAGGCGGCGGAGATCGCCGCCAAGTACCAGGCCCAGGCCAAGGCTGAGGCGGACGAGGTGCTCTCCCAGGGCCGCGCCGCCGCCGAGGACCGCGCCCGCCATCTGGACTCCATGGCTCAGATGGAGTGCCGCAAGGCGGCGCTGGCCGCCAAGCAGGACGTGATCGAGGAGGCCTTCCAGGCAGCCCACAAAAAGCTGCTGGAGCTGCCCACGGAGCAGTACGTGGCCCTGCTGGCCGACCTGGCCGCGAAGGCGTCCACCACCGGGAAGGAGAAGCTGATCTTCTCCCCCAGCCACCGGGCCCAGGTGGGCAAGGCGGTGGTGACGGCGGCCAACAAGAAGCTGGCCGAGTCCGTCTCCCCCAAGCTGCCCGAGGAGGTCACCGACTCCAAGGCCGGGGCCATCCTGGACAAGGTGGTCACCGGCGCCTCCGCCATCCTCAACGGCACCGGGATGCTCACCCTGGCGGAGGAGACCCGCCCCATGGACGGCGGATTCATCCTCAGCGACGGCGCGGTGGAGGTCAACTGCACCTTTGACACCCTCATCCGGCTCCAGCGCGGCGCGCTGGCGGGCGAGGTGGCCAAAGTGCTGTTTGACTGATAAACCCCTTTCAACTTAAAAGGAAAGGGGGAAAAACCTTGTCAAAAGTGAAGAAGATCAAAGAAAACGACTTTCTGTCCATCTCCGCCCGAATTCGGGTGCTGGAGACCAAGCTGCTCACCGCCGAGCGGATGGAGCGGATGATCGACGCCAAGGATGCAAACGACGCGGCCAAGGTGCTGGGCGAGTGCGGCTATCCGGACCTGCCCGAGGTCACCTTCCCCGCCTTGGAGGCCATGTTGGCCGACGCTCAGGCCGCGCTGTTCGCGGATATGGGCAAGGCCGTTGGCAACGACGACTTGATCGACGTGTTCCGCTGCAAGTACGACTACCATAACGCCAAGACGCTGGTCAAGGCCGAGGCGCTGAAGCTGGACCAGGATAGGCTCCTGTTGGGCGGCGGGCGGTACGCCCCCGCCGAGCTGGCGGAGGACTACCGCAAGGAGGATCTGCGGGCCTATGCGGAAACTTTCCAGGAGGCTATTGCCCACGCCCGGGAGGTGCTGGGTTCCTCCGGCGACCCCCAGCAGGCCGACATCATCCTGGACCGGGCCTATTTCCAGGAGCTGGCCGCGCTGGCGAACCAGTCCGGCAGCAAGTTCCTGGAGGGCTACGTCACCACCCTCATCGACGGGGCCAACCTGCGCTCCGCGGTCCGCGCCGCGAGGCTGGACAAGGCGGGCGAATTCCTGCGCTCCGTGCTGGTGGAGGGGGGCAGCGTGTCCCCGGACGCCATCGCCAAGGCGAAGGGCTCCGAGCTGGGCAAGGTGTTCAAGGACACCGCGTTCAAGGCCGCCGCTGAAGCGGGAGCCGCCTTGGCCGTCCCCAATGGAGGCTCCCTCACCGACTTCGAGCGGATGTGCGACAACGCGGTGATGGCCTACCTCGCCAGGGCACGGACGATCCCCTTCGGGGAGCAGCCCGTGGTGGCCTATCTCTACGCCCGGGAGGCGGAGGCCACCGCCATCCGCATCATCATCACCGGACGCATGGCGGGCATCGATGGAAACACCATCCGGCAGCGCCTGCGCCGGGCCTACTGTTAAGAGAGGGGGAGGCATATGGCCGCAAACAGCTATCAAATCGCCGTGCTGGGCGATCAGGACAGCGTCATGGGCTTCAAGGCCCTGGGGCTGACGGTCTTCCCCGTGGACAACGTGGAACAGGCCCGCCACACCCTCCACCGCATTGCCAAGGAGGACTACGCGGTGGTCTACCTCACCGAGCAGTTCGCCGCCCAGATGGAGGCGGACATCGCACGGTATAAGGACGAGCTGACCCCCGCCGTTATCCTCATTCCCGGCAAGGAGGGCAGCCTGGGCATGGGCATGGCCAACATCAAGAAGTCCGTGGAACGGGCTGTGGGCGCCGATATTCTGTAGGAGAGTTCCTATGGTTGTTGGTCTGATTTTCCTAGCGCTGGCCATTTACGGCGTCGCGCTGATCTGGAAGCCGGAGTTTTCCTGCGAGCTGATGGAACGCTGGAAACACGACGGCGGCGGCGAACCGTCGAAGTCATACCTCTTGTCCACGAGATTTGGCGGCGTGATGTGCGTGCTGGTCGGCATCGGCGGCATGATTTGCATATTTATTGGTATCGTAATAAGCATATGAGTTTTAACAATGACCTTAAATGAAAGAAGGTTTTAGAGCCTATGGGAAAAGTAGTTAAGGTCTCCGGCCCCCTGGTGGTGGCCACCGGCATGGCGGACGCCAATATGTCCGACGTGGTCCGCGTGGGCCCCGAGCGCCTGATCGGTGAGATCCTCACCATGAACGGCGACTCCGCCTCCATCCAGGTCTATGAGGAGACCTCCGGCCTGGGCCCGGGCACCGAAGTGGTGACCACCGGCTCCCCCATGAGCGTGGAGCTGGGCCCCGGCATGATCGAGAACATCTATGACGGCATCCAGCGCCCGCTGGAGAAGATCATGGAAAAGGTCCACGGCAACAACCTCCCCCGCGGCGTGGAGGTCCCCCCCATCGACCCGGACAAGAAGTGGGAGTTCACCCCCGTGGCTAAGGCCGGCGACACCGTTGTCGGCGGCGACATCATCGGCACCGTCCCCGAGACGTCGGTGGTGCTCCACAAGATCATGGTGCCCCCCACCCTGAAGGGCACGCTGAAGAGCGTGGTCCCCGCCGGGCAGTACAATGTCCACCAGACGGTGGCAATCCTCACTAAGGAGGACGGCGCCGATGTGGAGCTGTCCATGAGCCAGAAGTGGCCTGTCCGTGTGGGCCGCCCCTATAAGCACAAGTATCCCCCCATCAAGCCCCTGTCCTCCGGCCAGCGTATCGTGGATACGTTCTTCCCTGTGGCCAAGGGCGGCACCGCCGCCATCCCCGGGCCCTTCGGTTCCGGCAAAACCGTGATGCAGCACGCCCTGGCCAAGTGGTCCGACGTGGACATCGTGGTCTACATCGGCTGCGGCGAGCGCGGCAATGAGATGACCGACGTTTTGCGTGAGTTCCCCGAGCTGGTGGACCCCCGCACCGGCGAGACGCTGATGAAGCGCACGGTGCTCATCGCCAACACTTCCGATATGCCCGTGGCCGCCCGTGAGGCGTCCATCTACACCGGCATCACCATCGCCGAGTACTTCCGGGACATGGGCTACGCCGTGGCCGTCATCGCCGACTCCACCTCCCGCTGGGCCGAGGCCCTGCGCGAGATGTCCGGCCGTCTGGAGGAGATGCCCGGCGAGGAGGGCTACCCCGCCTACCTGGCCTCCCGTCTGGCCCAGTTCTACGAGCGGGCCGGCTCCGTATCCTGCCTGGGTTCCGAGGAGGACCGCCGGGGCAGCCTGACCGCCGTGGGCGCCGTGTCCCCCCCGGGCGGCGATTTGGCCGAGCCCGTGTCTCAGGGCACCATGCGTATCGTCAAGGTGTTCTGGGCCTTGGACGCCTCCCTGGCCTACAAGCGCCACTTCCCCGCCATCAACTGGCTGACCTCCCACTCCCTGTATCTGGACTCTCTCAAGCCCTGGTTTGACGAGAACCTGGGCAAGGAGTTCCTCCAGAACCGGGAGCAGGCCATGGGCGTACTCCAGCAGGAGTCCAGCCTGAATGAGATCGTCCAGCTGGTGGGCAAGGACTCCCTGTCCCCGGCGGACCAGCTGACTCTGGAGACCGCCCGTATGATCCGGGAGGACTTCCTCCAGCAAAACTCCTTCGTGGACATCGACTCCTTCTCCACCTACGACCGGCAGGAAAAGCTGCTGGCCATGATTCTGGATTACGACAAGCTGTGCCGGACCGCCATCAACAAGGGCGCCTCCACCGCCAAGCTGTTCGAGATCCCCGCCCGTGAGCGCATCGGCCGCGCCAAGAGCGTGCCCGCCGACCAGTACGCCCAGGTATACGCCGATATCTCCGCCTCCATGGAAAAGGAGATCGACGAGGTCGTCAGAAAGGCAGGTGAGGAGCTGTGATCCGAGAGTATAAAACGATCCAGGAGATCGCGTCCCCGCTGATGATGGTCAAGATGGTGGACAACGTCACCTATGACGAGCTGGCCGAGGTAGAGCTGCCCGACGGCTCCATCCGCCGGGGCCAGGTGCTGGAGGTCAACGGCGACACCGCCGTGGTCCAACTCTTCGAGTCCGCCGCCGGCATCAACCTGGCCCAGTCTAAGGTCCGCTTCCTGGGCCACCCCCTGCAATTGGGCGTGTCCGGCGATATGCTGGGCCGGGTGTTCAACGGCATGGGCGTGCCCATCGACGGCGGCCCCGCCATCCTGGCCGAGGAGTACCGGGACATCAACGGCCTGCCCATGAACCCCGCGGCCCGGGACTACCCCAACGAGTTTATCCAGACGGGCATTTCCACCATCGACGGCCTGAACACCCTGGTCCGCGGCCAGAAGCTGCCCATCTTCTCCGGCTCCGGCCTGCCCCACGCCAACCTGGCCGCCCAGATCGCCCGTCAGGCCAAGGTGCTGGGGGACGAGAGCGCCAACTTCGCCGTGGTGTTCGCCGCTATCGGCATCACCTTCGAGGAGTCCGAGTTCTTCGTCCAGGAGTTCAAGCGCACCGGCGCCATCGACCGCACCGTGCTGTTCACCAACCTGGCCGACGACCCCGCCGTGGAGCGTATCGCCACCCCCCGGATGGCCCTGACCGCCGCTGAGTATCTGGCCTTTGAGAAGGATATGCACGTGCTGGTCATCCTGACCGATATCACCAACTACGCCGAGGCCCTGCGTGAGGTCTCCGCCGCCAAGAAGGAGGTCCCGGGCCGCCGCGGCTTCCCCGGCTATCTGTACACCAACCTGGCCACCATTTACGAGCGGGCCGGCCGCCAGCTGGGCAAATCCGGCTCCATCACCATGATTCCCATCCTGACCATGCCCGAGGACGACAAGACCCACCCCATTCCCGACCTGACGGGGTATATCACCGAGGGCCAGATCATTCTGTCCCGCGCGCTTTACCGCCAGGGCATCAATCCTCCCGTGGACGTGCTGCCCTCCCTGTCCCGTCTGAAGGATAAGGGCATCGGCGCGGGCAAGACCCGTGAGGACCACGCCAACACCATGAACCAGCTCTTCGCGGCCTACTCCACCGGTAAGGACAACAAGGAGCTGATGTCCATTCTGGGCGAAGCGGCGCTGACCCCCACCGACCTGCTGTACGCCAAGTTCGCCGACGAGTTCGAGCGGCGCTACGTCAACCAGGGCTACGAGGAGAACCGCTCCATCGAGGAGACGCTAAACCTGGGCTGGGAGCTGCTGTCCATCCTGCCCACCGCCGAACTCAAGCGCATTAAGCAGGAGTATATCGACAAGTATATGCCCAAGAAAGACGAAGAGTAAGGAGGGGTATTCATGGCAAATACCGTGGTAAACCCCACCCGAATGGAGCTCACCCGGCTTAAGGGCAAGCTGAAAACCGCCCAGCGGGGCCACAAGCTGCTCAAGGACAAGCGGGACGAGCTGATGAAGCAGTTTTTGGACACCGTGCGGGAACTGCGCTCACTGCGCTCCCAGGTAGAGCAGGACCTGATGCGGGTGCACAGTTCCTTCACCGTGGCCTCCGCGCTGATGAGCGCCCAGGCCATGGAGCAGGCGCTGATGTACCCCAAGCAGAGCGTGGAGCTGACTATGACGTTCAAAAACGTCATGTCGGTGAACGTGCCGGAGTACCATTACCAGACCCGCACGGAGGACACCAGCGACATTTTCCCCTACGGCTTCGCAGCCACCAGCGGTGAGCTGGACGGGGCGGTGGCCGCTCTGGGTGAGGTGTTCCAGAATATGCTCAAGCTGGCCCAGACCGAGAAGGCCGCCCAGCTGATGGCGGAGGAGATTGAGAAGACCCGCCGCCGCGTCAACGCGCTGGAGTACGTGGTCATCCCCCAGACCCAGGAGAACATCCGCTATATCACCATGAAGCTGGACGAAAACGACCGCTCCACCACCACCCGGCTGATGAAGGTGAAGGATATGCTCCTGGCCGAGGCCCAGGAGGAGCGCCGGGCCGCCAACGACAAGGCCATCGAGGCTTTTAGCAAGAAGCAGGACCAGGTGTGACCCACCCGGCCCCGTGAGACAGCAAAAAAACACTGCCCGGTATAAAAACCGGACAGTGTTTTTTGCGTCACCCCCACACGCTCCCTTTTTCTTGACAGCGGGGATAGGGAAGGATAAAATAGGGAAAACAAACCACAAGGAGGCTGATTCCCATGAGCCATACTGTTGAACTGTTATCCGTAGGCACTGAACTGCTGCTGGGCAACATCGTCAACTCCGACGCCCAAGCCCTCAGCCGGGAGCTGTCTGGCCTGGGGCTGAACGTGCTGTATCACTCCGTGGTGGGCGACAATCCCGAACGCCTGAAGGCGGCGGTGGCCCTGGCCCGGGATCGGGCGGACGTGCTGATCACCACCGGCGGCCTGGGCCCCACCTGCGACGACCTGACCAAGCAGACCTTAGCCGAGTGCTTCGGCAAAAAACTGGTTTATCACCCCGAGTGCGCCGAAAGCATCCGGCTCTTTTTCCACCGCATGGGTAAGGAGATGACGGAAAACAACCTCCAGCAGGCGTACCTGCCCGAGGGCTGCCAGGTCCTTGACAACGCCTGGGGCACCGCCCCCGGCTGCGCCTTCGAGGCAGACGGCGCCTACGTGGTCATGCTGCCGGGGCCGCCCAGTGAGTGCCTGCCCATGTTCCGGGAACGGGCCATGCCCTGGCTGGCCAAGCTCAGCGAAGGGGTCATCCGCTCCCGCACCCTGCGGGTGTTCGGCATGGGTGAATCCGCTGTGGAGGCCCTTTTGCGCAACCGCATGAACGAACTGACCAACCCCACTCTGGCCCCCTACGCCAAGGAGGGCGAGGTGGAGCTGCGCATCACCGCCAAGGCTACGACGGCGGAGGAGGCCGACGCCCTCATCGTCCCGGTGGAGCAGGAGGTCCGGACCCTGCTGGGCGACTTGATCTACGGCGCGGATGTGTCCGGCCTGGAGCAGGTAGTTTTGGACGGCGCCCGTGAACGGGGCCTCTCCCTGGGCACTGCGGAGAGCTGCACCGGTGGGCTCGTTGCCAAGCGCATCACCGATGTTTCCGGCTCCGCCTCCGTATTCAAGGGCGGCGTGGTAAGCTACCATTGCGAGGTAAAGGCGGGCGTGCTGGGGGTGTCCCAGGCCCTGCTGGACGAAAAGGGCGCGGTGTGCGCCGAGGTGGCAAAGCAGATGGCCCAAGGCGCGCGGACGGTGCTGGGCTGTGACCTGGCGGTGTCCACCACCGGCGTGGCGGGTCCCGACCCCGACGAGCGGGGAAATCCGGTGGGGCTGGTGTTCACCGCCCTGGCGGCCCCCGACGGCGTGTGGGTGAAGCAGCTGAACCTGGCCAGCCAGGCCGCCCGGCGGGACCGTACCCGGAATTTGGCGGCAAACCACGCCTTGGACATGGTCCGCCGCTGGCTGGCCGGCATGAATCCGGACAAGGACTGTAAGGAGGCCGAGGGTTGAAGCGCCGGAAAAAGATCCTGACATTGGTGGTATCCGCCGCCCTCCTGCTGGGACTGCTGGTCCCGGCCTTCGGCACCACCTCCGACGTCAATCTGATGGCGGTGAACGACCGGGTGCTGGACATCACCCCGGAGAATATGCCCCGCACCGTGGGCGGCGTGCTGTATGTGCCCTACATCATGCTGTCCAACCAAGTCAGCGGCATCAACCTGGGGGTCAGCGCCCTGTACAGCACCACCCGGCGCACGGTTTTGGTGACAGATAACCAGCAGGGCGTGATCTTCGATATCCAAAGCAACACTGCCGCCGATCTGAACGATGTGCCGGTCTCTGCCCGGGCCATGGTGCGCAACGGCATGGTGTTCCTGCCCATTGACTGGCTGTGCCAATATTTCGGCTCCATCAGCTGTACCCGCACCCGCACACCCTACGGCACCCTCATCCGGGTGACCAACAGCGCGGCCATTTTAGGCGCTCAGGACTTCGCGGACGCGGCGGGCCCCCAGCTGGCGGATAACCTGCGCCGCTACCTGGACGCCGGGGGATTGGGAGGCGGCGGCAGTCCTCTGCCCTCCGGCGGCGTGGAGTCCTCCGCTCCGCCCAGCGGAGCGGAGCTGTACCTTGCCCTGCATCCGGGGGTGTCCGCTCAGGACTGCGCCCAGCTGCTGGAGGGACGGGATCAGCGGGCGCTGTTTCTGTTCACCTGCGAGGAGCTGGCGCAGGAGGCCGATTTCGTCCGCCATGTGGTGGGGGCGGGGCATACCGTGGGGCTGGCCTTGATGGAGGACAATTTGACGGGCTGTCTGGCGGAAGCGGGGCGGGGGAGAGCGCTTCTTGCCGCCGTCGCGCGGTATCACGCTCTGGTAGTCAGCGCTCCCAATCTGGACAGCGAGGGGCGGGAAGCGCTGGAACAGGAAGGGTTCGTGGCTTGGTCCGCCTCTGTGAAGGGGGAAAATTACGCCTCCGGTTCCGCTCTGATGCGGGGGCTGAACTCCCGGCGGATGAATTATGTGGAGCTGGAATGCGGCGCGAACGGCGCGGCTTTTCTCAGGAGCGCACTGAGCGCCATGGATGAGGAAAACTGTCAAATCTATCAAGCGACTGCCCCAGCTTTATCTTAGCTTCGTGAGAAAAAGAGCCCATCCCGAACGGCAGGATCTCATAAAGAAGTTAAGGCACGGCAGACCATAATGGTTTGCCGTGCCCTTTTTATACTATGTAACCCACTATGACACTTTCGGGGAAAGTGTCATAGTGGGTTGAGCGATCAATCTCTGTTTCATCGTTCAAAAAACCCCTCTGCAATCAGCAATTCAAGTACACGGGCCTCGCGTTCAAACATGATTGGATTATATGGGCTCTGTACTACATGGCGATTTTTCCTGATCGCAACATCTGGCTCAACATACTCTAAAGTATAGGTTTCTTCCGCTTCATAGTCGTCAAGCTCTTGGGGAACGGATTCATCCGCTCTTTCACAAAGATAGTAATAGTTATCCTGAATAAAACACTCCGTCTCGTCCTGGTCGCTTCTTTGAATCCGATGCACATATCCGTACTCTTTAATGGTATCGGGCAGAACGACTAACCCCGATTCTTCACGGGTTTCCCGGATCATCGCATCCACGGGATTTTCGTGATCCTCAATTCCCCCGCCCGGAAATTTATAGTAGTCATACTTAGTACTATAAATCATTGCTACCTTTTTTCCATTGATAATAATGCTTCTGGCAGAGTTGCGAACAAACGAATGGGTACATTTATCGTAGTTCTTTTCGTCCATTTCAAACAACAGTCTCATGGCGGCCTCCATAATTGCCTGGTCTGGTTTGTCAGTGAGTTCATTGTAAAGAAACATCCGTCGAAAAGCAACTACTTTTCAGCGGGCGTTAGCTTCCTTATGGGATTCTCCCCAAGGGGATGGGCTCTTTTTAATCGGGCTGGTCGGTGCGGCCCAACAAATAATCAGTGGTTACTTCCAAATAATCAGCCAAAGCAACTAACATCTCATAATCAGGACGGCGCTGACCACCTTCATAGTTTTGATAGGTGCGATTGGCGATTTTGAAATGTTCCGCCATATCTGTTTGTCTCAGTTTTTTTCGCTTGCGAGCTTCTTGCAATCGTATTGAAAATGGGACCATTATTTTTCTCCTGCCTCTTGACACGCCCAGGATTATATGCTTCGCGGCCTGCTGGACCGGGAGCCTAATATGCAAACGCGGCCCACTGTGCCAACCGGCAGGAACATGCGCTCCGCGAATTGTTAGGCGGCGAGAACACTCAGCGTCTGGAGGATTTTCTGGACGAGCGGAAGCTGATGGCCTTTTTCGAGGAACGGGCCCTGTTTCTCTCCGGTTTCCAAATCGCGGTGAAACTGCTCACAAGTCAAGCATAACCCGCTCGATGCCGCTGACGGCCTCCTCCACCATGGCCTCTACGTCAAGGACCTTTTCCGCCTCTTCAAGCTCCTCGATTTTCGGCTTGGTCCGGGGGTGCTTGGGCGTAAATACGGTACAGCAGTCCTCATAAGGCAGGATAGAGGTCTCAAAGGTCCCGATCTTCCGGGCCACCCGGACGATTTCCTCCTTATCCATCGCAATGACGGGCCGCAGAACGGGAATGGTGCACACCGCGTCCGTACACGCCAGCGCGTCCAGGGTCTGGCTGGCCACCTGGCCCACCGACTCCCCCGTCACCAGCGCCTGTATCCCGTTCTTCTCCGCCACCCGGCAGGCAATGCGCATCATGAACCGCCGCATGAGGATGGTGAACAGCTCCTCCGGACAGGACCGCCGCAATTCCTCCTGAATTTTCGTGAACGGCACCACATGGACGCACTGCTTCCCCGTGTAGGGCACCAGCAGCCGGGCCAAATCCAGCACCTTTTCCTTGGCCTCCGGCGAAGTGTACGGGTAAGAGTAATAGTGGATCATGTCCACAATGACCCCCCGCTTGGCCACCATCCAGGAGGCAACGGGAGAGTCGATGCCGCCGGACAGCAGGGACAGCGCCCGGCCCCCCATGCCCACGGGCAGGCCCCCCGCTCCCGGCTCCGGGTCGGCGTGGATGTAGGCGTCGAAGTCCCGGACCTCCACGTGGACCGTCAATTCCGGGTGGTGCATATCCGCCGTCAGGTGGGGGTAACGGTCGTGGAGCTCACCCCCCACGTACTGGGACAGCTGGATGGAGGTCATGGGGAACGTTTTATCCGCCCGCTTGGACTCCACCTTGAAGGACTTCGCCGCGCTGAGCTTGTCCCCCAGGTAATCCACGGCGCATCTGACGATCTCGTCCTTGTCCTTGGGACAAGCCCGGGCCCGGCACACCCCCACCGCGCCGAACACCTTGCCCATGGCCTCCCACGCGCCCTCAAAGTCGGCGTTGTCGTCCAGCGGCTCCACATAGGTGGTGGACTGGCGGGTATGCACCTTAAAGGACCCAAACTTTTTCAGCCGCCGCTTGGCGTTGCCCATCATTTTCTCCTCAAAGCCCCGGCGGTTCAGGCCCTTGAGCACCATTTCCCCCTGCTTGAGCAGGATAATCTCGCGCATAATCTTCCCTTGCTTTCCATGTTTTGTCCTCCTATTTTACAGGGCCGGACGGTCCCTGTCAAGGGCGGCGGGTGGGAAAACACCCTTGCCCAAAGCGCCCGGATGTGATAAGATAGTATGCGTGTTCGTTTACAGACGAGAGGGGGGACGGGGCCGCGCCAGGAGCGGGCCCCAAAATCATGTCCAAGGTCGGATTTGACAACCAGCGCTATGTGGAGACCCAGTCCGCCCGCATCCGGGAGCGCATCGCCCAGTTCGGCGGCAAGCTGTACCTGGAGTTTGGCGGCAAGCTGTTTGACGACTACCACGCCGCCCGGGTCCTGCCCGGCTTTGCTCCGGACAGCAAAATCCGGATGCTGCTGGAGCTGCGGGACAGCGCGGAGATCGTGGTGGCCATCAACGCCGCCGATATTGAGCAAAACAAAGTCCGGGGCGACCTGGGCATTACCTACGACGAGGACGTTTTGCGCCTCATCGACACCTTCCGCGGGGAAGGGCTGTATGTGGGCAGCGTGGTCATCACCCGCTACGCCGCCCAGCCCTCTGCGGACGCCTTCAAGCGCCGTCTGGAGGATTTGGGCGTAACAGTCTACCTGCATTATCCCATCCCCGGTTATCCCCACGACGTGGGGCATATCATGTCTGACCAGGGCTTCGGCCGCAACGATTACATCGAGACCACCCGCCCCCTGGTGGTGGTCACCGCCCCCGGCCCCGGCTCCGGGAAGATGGCGACCTGCCTGTCCCAGCTCTACCACCACCACAACCGGGGCGTGATGGCCGGATATGCCAAATTCGAGACCTTCCCCATCTGGAACCTGCCCCTCAAGCACCCGGTGAACCTGGCCTATGAGGCCGCCACGGCGGATCTGAACGACGTGAACATGATCGACCCCTTCCACCTGCAAGCCTATGAGGAGACCACCGTCAACTATAACCGGGACGTGGAGGTGTTTCCCGTCCTCCAGGCCATGTTCGAGGAGATCATGGGGGAGAGTCCCTATAAGTCCCCCACGGACATGGGGGTCAACATGGTGGGCTTCTGCATCACCGACGACGAGGCGGTGTGCGACGCCGCCAAGCAGGAGATCATCCGCCGCTACTACTCCGCCCTGTGCGACCGCCGCCGGGGGCAGGGGAGCGATGAGATCGTCTACAAGCTGGAGCTGCTGACCAAGCAGGCCCACGCGGACCCGGAGCTGCGGCCGGTCATTGCCGCCGCCGAGGCCAAGGCGGAGGAGACCGGCGAGCCCGCCGCCGCCATCCAGCTCCCGGACGGCACGGTGGTCACAGGCAAGACGTCAGATTTGATGGGGGCCACCTCCGCCGCCCTGCTGGACGCGCTGAAAATGCTGGCGGGCATCGACGACGCCGTCCACCTCATCACACGGGAGGCCATCGAGCCCATCCAGGCCCTGAAAACCGGACACCTGGGCAGCCGCAACCCCCGCCTGCACAGCGATGAGGTGCTCATCGCGCTGGCGATCTCCTCCGCTACGGTGCCCTTGGCCACCCGGGCGCTGGACAACCTGGACAAGCTGCGGGACTGCGAGGCCCACTCCTCCGTCATCCTCACCGCCGCCGACAGCGGGACCTACTCCAAGTTGGGCCTGCGGCTGACCTGCACGCCCCGGTATCAGGGGAGCCAGCTCTATCACAAATAAATTAATACTTGCATTTCACCGCATTAAAGTATATAATATCTCCAGTTCCTATCACAGCGGCGCCGCGCGCCTGTGATATGGACCCCACTCAAAATCAGCGAGGTAACCACATGACCCATTCCAACGCCCACAGCTTCACCTTTACCTTTGGCTGGACTCGATTTATCCTGTCCGGCTATTTTGGCATGGAGAAACGCGGCGCGTGAGTGAGGGGGCGGCAGGCCCCGCCTGAATTTGTACCCTTTGGGAAGCTCATGGACCGCGTATCTGCGGACCGTGGGCTTCCTTTTATTTTGAGAGGAGTCTTAATTTATGGTAATCGTCATGAAGCCCGGCGTAAGCCAGGAAAAAATTCAAACCCTCGTCGCCCAGCTGGAGCACAATCACGGCGTCACTGTGGGCATCACCAACGGCGTGGGCTGTTCCATCCTGGGCCTGGTGGGCGACACCGCCCACATCGACATGGACAAACTGTCCCTGAACGACGACGTGGAACGCGTCATGCGCGTTCAGGAGCCCTACAAGAAGGCCAACCGCAAGTTCCACCCCGAGGACACCGTGGCGGACGTGTCCGGCGTGTCCATCGGCGGGGACAAGTTCGCCGTCATCGCCGGACCCTGCTCGGTGGAGAGTGAGGAGCAGATCACCGGCGTGGCCCAGGACGTGAAGGAGGCGGGAGCGTCCCTGCTCCGGGGCGGCGCGTTCAAGCCCCGCACCTCCCCCTACTCCTTCCAGGGCATGGGCACCGACGGCTTGGATCTCCTGATGGAGGCCAAAGCCGCTACGGGCCTTCCCATCGTGTCCGAGATCATGGCCCCCCGCTACTGCGGGCTGTTTGAGGAGAAGGTGGACCTGGTCCAGGTGGGCGCCCGGAATATGCAGAACTTCGACCTGCTCAAAGAGGTGGGCAAGCTGTCCAAGCCCATCCTGCTGAAACGGGGCCTGTCCAACACCTACGAGGAGTGGATTATGTCCGCAGAGTATATCATGGCCGCGGGCAATGAGAACGTCACCCTGTGCGAGCGGGGGGTCCGCACCTTCGAAACCTACACCCGCAACACTCTGGATCTTTCCGCCATTCCGGCCATCCGGAAGATGAGCCATCTGCCCATTGTGGTGGACCCCTCCCACGCCGCCGGAATGTACTGGATGGTGGAGCCCCTGGCCATGGCCGCCGTGGCTGTGGGCGCGGACGGCCTCATGGTGGAGGTCCACAACAACCCGCCCTGCGCCAAGTGCGACGGAGCCCAGTCCCTGACTCCGGAGAAGTTCCGACACCTGATGGGCAAGCTGAATCCGCTCATAGAACTGATGGGAAAAACGCTGGCTTAGGACAGCGCGAGGCCTCTCCCCGCGAGAGCAAGCTGTCAATCGAAGGCCAACTGGTGTGAAGGATGCTGTACTCAGACAGGAAGGAGAATTTGGTCATGGCTAAATTAGAACGTGTCATTACCGGCAACTTTAACGCGGTGTTGTCCCGTTTGGAGGACGCCGTACTGAACGGCAGTATGTCCGCCACCCTGGAGGACCGCACGGACTTCACCATCGGCCCCGTTCAAGTGGCGGTGCGGATGTTCGAACGGTACAGCTGGAGCGGCAGCAACCGGGTGGCCCTCTCCCTCACCCTGGCGGGGGAGGGAGACCAGCTCCATCTCACCGCCATTACCGCTGGGGGCAGTCAAGCCATGTTCTTCAAGATCAACACCTGGGGCGAGGAGTCCTTCCTGGACACCCTAGCCAGTGTAGTGGATCAGCTCTAAGGAGGAATCTGCAATGAAAACCCTCACCGTAGCCCTTCCGGGCCGGGAGTACGACATCGTGATCGAGCGGGGGGTCTTGTCCCAGGCCGGGGAGTGCCTCCAGGCCCTTCTGCCCCGTGCCCAAAAGCTGGCCGTCGTCACCGACACCAATGTTCACCCTCTCTACTTTGCCAAGCTGAAAGCCAGCCTGGAGGGGGCCGGTTTTCAGTGCTGGGGCGCGGTCATCCCCGCCGGTGAGTCCAGCAAGAACCCCGGCCTGCTCACCGAGCTGTGGGAGGACTTCATGGAGTTCGGCCTGACCCGTACCGACGGCGTGGTGGCCCTGGGCGGCGGTGTGGTGGGGGATCTGGCGGGCTTCGCCGCAGCCACCATCCTGCGGGGGGTGGCCTTTGTCCAAATTCCCACCACTCTGCTGGCCCAGGTTGACTCCTCTGTAGGTGGCAAGGTGGCCGTGGACCTGGACCACGGCAAAAACCTGGCCGGGGCGTTCTACCAGCCCCGCCTGGTTCTCATGGACCCGGACACGCTGGACTCTTTGCCGCTCCCCGTGTTCATGGCGGGGATGGCTGAGGTGGTCAAGTACGGCTGTATCTGGGACAAGGACTTTTTCAACTTCCTGGCCGTCCGGCCCTCTCGACAGGCGCTGATGGCAGATATCGAACACATTTTGTATACCTGCTGTGATATTAAACGCCAAGTGGTCATAGATGACGAGCTGGATACCGGGCTCCGGATGATTTTGAACTTCGGCCACACGCTGGGCCATGCCTACGAGCTGGCGGGGCATTACACCGAATGGAACCACGGCGAGGCGGTGGCGGCGGGCATGTGCGCCGCGGCCAAGCTGGGCGTGTCGCTGGGCGTCACCCCGGCGGAGCTGTCCGGCCAGCTGGAAAGCACCCTGGCGGGCCTTGGCCTGCCCACCTTCATTCCGTGCTCCGCCGAGGACTACGCCGCCGCCGTGGGCCGGGACAAAAAGGGCGCCGGGGCGGACATCACCGTCATCCTGCTGGACCGCATGGGCCACGCCGTCCCCCACAAGATTTCTAAAAACGCGCTGTTAAAGCTGTTATAGCCTTCCCCCTGTGGGGGCCAATCACGTAAGGAGGCCGCTATGAACATCACTATCACCCCCGGCAGGTTATCTGGAACTGTCACCCCGCCGCCCTCTAAGTCCCAGGCCCACCGGGTCCTCATCGCAGCCGCCCTGGCGGACGGGGAGTGTGTCATTTCTAACGTGGCCTACTCTCAGGACATCGAGGCCACCATGAGCTGTCTGGAAAACCTGGGCGCGGAGCTTTCGCGGGATGGCTCCACCGTCACCGTCCGGGGCATGGGGGCAAACGCCATGTCCCCCCTGCGGCGCCTGGCCTACCCCCGGCTGGACTGCGGGGAGAGCGGGTCCACGCTGCGGTTCCTCATTCCTGTGGCGCTGGCGGTGCGGGGCGGCGGCATTTTCACTGGCCGGGGACGGCTGATGGAGCGGCCGCAAAAGCCCTATTTCGACCTGTTCGATGAAAAGGGCGTCTTTCACGAGCAAAAGGACGGCGTGCTCACCATCGCCGGGCTGCTCACGCCGGGGACCTATCAGCTTCCCGGCAACGTGTCCTCCCAGTTTATCACCGGGCTGCTGTACGCCCTGCCTCTGCTGGACGGGGATTCCGAAATTGTCCTCACCTCCAATTTAGAAAGCTGGGGGTATATTGACATGACGTTGGAGGCCCTTCAGTGGTTCAACGTCCGTATCGAGGAACGGAAAAACGGCTGGTTCATCCCCGGAAACCAGCTCTACCAGCCGCACAGCCTCACGGTGGAAGCGGACTGGTCCCAGGCGGCATTTTGGTACGCTGCCAAATTTCTGGACAGCCCGGTGGAACTCTCCGGCCTGAACTGGCCCTCCGCCCAGGGGGACCGGGCCATCGACGGCTTTTTTGGCCGTCTGTCTCAGATGAAGGACACGGGCCTTGACGTGTCCAACTGCCCCGATTTGGTTCCCCCCCTGGCGGCTATGGCGGCTCTCCGTCCCGGCTGCACCACCCACATTGGCAACGCCGCCCGCCTGCGCATCAAGGAAAGCGACCGCTTGGCCTCCGTCACGGCGGTGCTCAAGGCCCTGGGCGCGGATGTGGCCGAGGGGCCGGATTCCCTCACCATCCGGGGCAGGGGAATGCTGCATGGCGGTGTTACCGTGGACAGCTTCAACGACCACCGCATCGCTATGATGGCCGCCATCGCCGCCACACGGTGCGAAAAACCCGTCACCGTGCTGGGCGCGGAGTGCGTGGCCAAGTCCTACCCCAATTTCTGGGAGGACTATGAAGTCCTGGGCGGAAAAATTCAAAAAACGAATTGAGTGATACCAGATGGACACGATAAAATTGATCCTTCCCTCTGAGGCGTATCTGGACCAGGTGTGGGCCTACCGGCAGGAATTTGTCAGCGCCGGCCTCTCCATGGATGGCACCAGCGCCCTGCATAAAATTGACGCCCCGGAAAAACTCTGGAGAGAGTGGCTACCGGAGATCCTCCTGTTTGCCGATAGAAGCACCGTTCCGGAAGCGTATGCGCAGACCACCCAATTCCTGAGCATCCGGGAATCCGACAGCAAGCTAGTGGGCATGATCCAGGTGCGGCACTACTTCACCGACTATCTGGAGAAGTTCGGCGGGCACATCGGCTACTCCGTCCGGCCCAGCGAGCAGCGCAAGGGCTATGCCAAGGAACAGCTGCGCCTGATGCTGCCTTACTGTAAAGAGCTTGGCTTTGACAGGGTGCTCATCTCCTGTCGCAATGACAACGAGGGAAGCCGCCGCACCATCCTAGCCAACGGCGGCGTGTATGAGAGCACCGTTCACGAGCCGAAGGAGCATAGGGACCTGGAGCGTTATTGGATTGCCCTTTCTTGAGAGAACGTCTAAAAGTTTCTTTTTTCGCTTCCTTTTTTCTTTTCAAAGAAAAAAGGAAGGAAAGGAGTGCCATCATGAGATATTCCATTTTTGGCGAGTCCCACGGCCCCGCCATCGGCGTGGTGCTGGAGGGCGTCCCCGCCGGGCTGGAGCTGGACCTGGACGCCATCCGTTTCGAGCTGAGCCGCCGCGCTCCGGGCAAGAGCGCCCTGTCCACCCCACGGAAGGAGGCCGACGAGCCACACATCCTCTCCGGCGTGTTCGAGGGCAGGACCACCGGCGCGCCGCTGTGCGTCCTCATCGAGAATACGGATACACGGTCCAAGGACTACTCCCGCACGAAAGACCTGGCCCGGCCCGGCCACGCCGACTACGCCGCCCACGTGCGGTATGACGGCTTCAACGATTACCGGGGCGGTGGGCACTTTTCCGGGCGGCTCACCGCGCCGCTGGTGTTCGCGGGAGGCGTAGCCAAGCAGCTCCTCGCCCAAAAGGGTGTTCACGTGGGCGCCCACATCGCCTCCATCTACGGCGTCAACGACGACGCCCTGGAGGACTGGGACAGCTTGAAGGCGGCGGCGGAGAAAGATTTTCCCGTCCTTAACGACGCGGCGGGGAAGGAGATGCAGGAGGCTATCCTGGAGGCGAAAAAGGACCTGGACTCCGTGGGGGGCTCCATTGAGTGCGGGGTGTTCGGCCTGCCCGCCGGACTGGGCGCGCCGGACTTCGGATGCAACGCCGAGGGCATCTTCTCCCAGTACCTGTTTGCCGTTCCGGCGGTGAAAGCGGTGGCCTTCGGCGCGGGCATGGCCTTCGCCCTCATGCGAGGCTCCGAAGCCAACGACCCGCTGTATATGGATGACGACGGCTCCGTCAAAGCTGAGCAGAACTGTGCCGGAGGGGTCAACGGCGGCATCACCAACGGAATGCCGCTCACCTTCGAGGTCACCATGCGCCCCACCCCCTCCATCGCCCGCCAGCAGTTCACCGTAGACCTGGCAAAAAAGGAAAACGCCGTGCTGGAGCTCCAGGGCCGCCACGACCCCTGCGTGGTCCATCGGGCGGTGCCCGTCATTGAGGCGGCGGCGGCCTTAGCGGCTTGTGAGCTGATGGGAATTTGAATACTGTGAGGAATTTTTATGGAATTAAAAACGTTACGTCAAACCAATGAAGATGTGGTCATCCTCCCCGGCGCGGCGGTGGTGGGCAACGTCACCCTGGGCCGGGACTGTTCCGTGTGGTTCAACGCCGTCCTCCGGGGCGACGGCAAGCCCATCGTGCTGGGTCAGGGCTGCAACGTCCAGGACTGCTGTGTGCTCCACTCGGAGAAGCACGCCACCGAGCTGGGGGACTGGGTGTCCGTGGGCCACGGGGCCATCGTCCACGGCGCAGTGGTGGGGGACAACACCATCATCGGCATGGGCGCCACTCTGCTGGATTTCGCGAAAATCGGCAAAAACTGCATGGTGGGCGCGGGGGCCGTAGTCACGGGCAAAATGGACGCCCCTGACGGCTCTCTGGTGCTGGGCAATCCGGCCAAGGTAGTCCGTCCTCTCACCGGGGAGGAAATCGCCGGACTGCGCAATAACGCCGAGCATTACGCCGAATTAAAGGAGCTGTACCGCTAATGGACAATCTACAGACCCTGCGCCAGGACATCGACGCCATTGACCGCCGTCTGGTGGAGCTGTTCCGGCAGCGCATGGATGTGACCCACAAGGTGGGGGAATACAAGCGCTCCCAGGGCCTCCCCGTCCTGGACCAGGAGCGGGAGCGCCAGGTGCTGCAAAACAAGGGCGCGCTGGCCGGGGAGGAGCTGCGCCCCGCCGTTATCACCCTCTATCAAACCATTATGGCCCTGTCCCGGCGGCAGCAGCGGGATTTGATGGGTCAGGGCCCCGACAACCCCGGCGTCCGCCGCTGGCGGGAGGCTCAGGCCGCGAAGCGCCAGCCCGTGGCCGCTCCCAAAGTGGTGTATCAAGGCGTGCCGGGGGCTTACAGCGAGCAGGCCGCGCTGAACTTTTTCGGCCAGGGCGCCGGCGCCGTCGGGCTGGAGCAGTTCGAGGACTGCTTCCTGGCTCTCCGGGAGGGCCAGGCGGATTACGCCGTGCTGCCCATTGAGAACAGCTCCACCGGCGCCATCCGGCAGATCTACGACCTGCTGACTCAGTACGAGTGCTACATGGTGGGCGAAACCACCGTGCGGGTGGAGCACTGCCTCATGGCCCCCAAGGGCGCCACTCTGGATACCATTACCCACGTCTACTCCCATGAGCAAGGGCTGTTCCAGTGCGAACGGTATCTGAACACCCACCCGGACTGGAAGCAGGTGCCCCAGGCGGACACCGCCGGTTCTGCTCAAATGGTGGCGGACAGCGGGGACATTACAAAAGCCGCCATCTGTTCTGACCGGGCGGCGGAGCTGTATGGGCTGGAGATTTTGGCCCATGCCATCAACCACAACAGCCACAACACCACCCGTTTTGTGGTGGTTTCCCCCCGGCTGGAGCTGAGGCCGGGGGCAGATAAAATCAGCACCCTGTTTGTCCTGCCCCATGAGGCGGGCTCCCTGCACGAGGTGCTCACCGTGTTCAACCTCCACGGGCTGAATATGGTGAAGCTGGAGTCCCGCCCCCTGCCCGAGCAGAGCTGGCAGTATATGTTTTTCCTGGAGTTCACCGGGGCCCCCGACAACCCCACCGTCAACGACGTCCTCCATGAGCTGGCGCAAACCACTGGGGAGTTCCGCGTTTTGGGGTGGTTCCGCTCTAATTTAGACTAAAGAGGGTGTGCTCCATGCCGAAAAACATCGTCTTGATCGGAATGATGGGCTGCGGGAAAACCACCGTAGGCAGGCTATTGTCCCAGCGCTTTCAGCGCCCCCTGGTGGACACCGACGCCCTCATTGAGGAGCGCCAGGGCCGTTCCATCCCCGACATTTTCGCCGCGGACGGCGAGGCCCATTTCCGAACCCTGGAACTGGAGTTGTGCCGGGAATTGGGCAAAAAAGAGGGGCTTATCATCTCCTGCGGCGGCGGTCTGCCCTTGCAGGGCGAGGCCATTGCCGCCCTCAAGCAAAGCAGCCTGGTGTTCTGGCTGGACCGGGACCCCGGCGAGACCTACGATAGTCTGGACGTATCGGGCCGTCCCCTGGCCCAGGCAGGGCGGGAAGATTTTATCCAGCGCTACACCCTCCGCGCACCCATTTACAGCCGTTCCTCAGACTATCTCGTCCGAAACCCGGAAAGCCCGGAGTATGCCGACCGCTTGATCGCCGCCATCTATCTGGAGGTAGCCCAATCATGAAATTTCTCATCATAAACGGCCCCAATCTAAACCTTTTGGGTAAGCGGGAGCCGGGCATCTACGGCAACCAGACTTACGGCGCCCTGTGCGCCCTTGTCCAAGACTACGCCGCTGCCCACGATTCCACCGCCGACTGCTTCCAGTCCAACCACGAGGGGGCCATCATTGACCAGATCCATGCCGCTGACGGCGTCTATGACGCCATTGTCATCAATCCCGGCGCCTACACTCACTACAGCTACGCTATCCTGGACGCGCTGAAGGCGGTGGACGTGCCCGCCTATGAGGTGCACATCAGCCACATCGATCAGCGGGAGCCCTTCCGCTCCATTTCCGTCACCGCCCCCGCCTGTGTGGGCCAGCTCTATGGCCACGGCTTCCAGGGCTATCTGATGGCTATGGACCACTTCCTGGAGGGCGGCAAATGAGCTTGCAAGTCATCGGCGACCCGGTACTGCACTCCAAGTCCCCGGTCATCCACGGGGCCATGCTGGCGGCACTGGGACTGGATATCCCCTATACCGCCCATGTGGTCCGCCGGGGGGAATTGCCCGAATACCTATTCTGGGCAAAGACGAACGGCGTCACCGGCTTCAACGCCACCATGCCCCACAAGGAGGATTTGATCCCTCTGCTGGATGAAATCCACCCGGCGGCAAAGGCCGTAGGCGCGGTCAACACCGTCTGTCTCCGACACGGGAGATGGACCGGCTTCAACACCGACGGCGGCGGAGCCGTGGCCGCGCTCAAGGACGGTCTGGGCATGGACCCCAACCGTCTCACCGTCACCCTGCTGGGGGCGGGGGGCGCGGCAAAAGCGGCAGCCCTGGCGCTGTCCCAGGCGGGGGCAAAACAGGTTTTCATCTGCAACCGCACCCTCGGCCGCGCCGAAGAGCTGTGTGCCCACGACCCGCTCAAGCGCCTGACTCCCGCCGCGTTTGACGTGGATACGCTGTCCAATTTGGCGGCAAAGTCCCAGCTCTTAGTAAATTGCACCAACCTGGGCATGGAGGGCTGCCCCAGCCAGTTCGAGGATTTCGCTTTCCTGAATGCCCTGCCCTCAGCCGCCGGGGTATTCGACCTCATCTACCACCCCGCTGAGACGGAGCTTTTAGCCCAGGCCCGCCGCCGGGGCCTGCGGACGCTGAACGGCCTGCCCATGCTGGTGAACCAGGCTGTGCTGGCCCTGGAGCATTTTCTGGACCGTTCCCTGGACCGGAGGCCAATGGCCGCCGTCGCCACAAACGCCCTGCGCGGGGAGGGAACATGAAAAAAGTGCTCAAAATCCTCGCGGCCATCGGCGGGGCCTTTGCTCTGCTCCTGGCCATATGCGCCCTTAACCATCAGTTTCAGCTCAAGAGAGAGGACCTTCTTTACTACAGCCTCGGCGAGACGCTCATGGTGGACGGTGCGCAGATGAGCGTCTATATTCGGGGCGAGGGCAAGGACACCATCGTGTTCATGTCCGGCAGCGGCACCTGCTCTCCCATCCTGGACTTCAAATCCCTGTATTCCCTGCTCACTGACACCTGCAAGATCGCGGTGGTGGAGAAATTCGGCTATGGGTGCAGCGACGTGACAGGCAAGAGCCGGGACATCGCCACGATTCTGCAAAATACCCGCGAAGCACTGACGCAAGCGGGCCTGACGCCCCCGTATGTTCTGTGCCCCCACTCCATGTCGGGAATCGAGGCGCTGTATTGGGCGCAAACATACCCGGACGAGGTGTCCGCCATCATCGGCCTGGATATGTCCGTTCCCGCCGCCTATAAGGAGATGGAAATCAGCGCTCCCCTCCTGCGGCTGATGCAGTTCGGCGCTTCCATCGGCATCACCCGGCTGATCCCCGGACTGTCCGAAAGCGACGCCATCCAGCACGGGACGCTGTGGGAGGACGAAAAGGATATCTACCGCGCCGTATTCTACCGCCGCACCATGACGGAGGACATGGTAAACGAGGCCTTGTGCGTCAAGGACAACGCCAAACAGGTGGCCCGGGGCGGCGTCCCCGGCGTACCCTATCTGCTGTTCTGCTCCGACGGGAGCGGCGGCACTGGCTTCACCAAGGAGGACTGGCGGGCCATTCAGGCCGGGTTCGCTGAAACCTGCAGCGACGCGCGGATTATTTACTTAGACTGCGGCCACTACGTCCACGATTTTGAGTATGCGCGTATCGCGGCGGAGATCAAGGACTTTTTAGACAGATAAGGAGGCGGCTATGGAGCTTTCAGCCAACGCAAAAATCAACCTGACCTTGGACATTCTCCGCAAGCGGGAGGACGGCTACCACGACCTGCAAATGGTGATGCAAGCGGTGACGCTGGCGGACACCCTCACCGTCGTCCCCGCCCGAGGGGTGGAAGGTCAGGCCCTGTCCGATCTCCATTTCCTGCCCACTGGAGGCAAGAACCTGGCCCAGGTGGCCGCCGCCGCCTTCCGTCAGGCCACCGGTCTGGGGGGGGAGGTGGATGTGTCCATTCAAAAGCACGTCCCCGTCTGCGCCGGACTGGCCGGGGGGAGCGCCGACGCTGCCGCTGTGCTCTCCGCCATGAACCGCCTCACGGGGGCGGGACTGTCTCCCACTGAGCTGGCAAAAATTGGGGAGCAGGTGGGCTCCGACGTGCCCTTCTGCGTTCTGGGCGGCACCGCCCTGGCCGAGAGCAGGGGAGAGGTCCTCACCCCGCTGGCCCCCCTGCCGCCCTGCCATATCGTTATCTGCAAGCCGCCCTTCTCGATCTCCACCCCCCAGCTGTTCGGGCGGGTGAAGGTGAAAAAGATCGTCCGCCGTCCGGACACCGCCGGCGTCATCGCCGCCCTGGAGGCCGGAGACCTCACTGGCGTGGCCCGGCGGATGTACAACGTGTTTGAGGATGTTTTGGAGCCCCGCCGCCTGTCTGAAATCAACAGCATCAAGGCGGCGCTCATCGACTGCGGGGCGCTGGGGGCGTCCATGTCGGGGAGCGGTCCGTCGGTGTTTGGCCTGTTTGACCAAAAGAACCGGGCCCAGGAGGCGCTGGAGCGTTTGACGAAGGGCTATCGAGGCGTGTTCCTGTGCGGGCCCGCCGGACCGCGGTAAACCCGTATTTGTAAAGGAGATATACGATGTATATAAGAAAGGCAATAATAGATGATTTATCAAGAGTAGCTGAAATATATGTATTCAATAATAGGATAAATTTTTTCCCTATATTCAAAGATGAAAGTTTTTCTTTTGGGGAATTGCAAGTTGTTTCATTAGTAGATAATTACTTCAAAAAAGATGAAATTATCAAAAATATATATGTATTTGATAATGGGTTGATAAAGGGTTTTATTCAAATGGACGGAACAGAAATTTGTAAATTATATGTAGATACATCTTTTCAAAGTGAGGGAATTGGCAATGAACTAATTGAATTTGCAATTAAAGAACTCCATGCAAATAATTTATGGGCATTAGAAAAAAATATTAGAGCAATTTCTTTTTACCAAAGTCATGGCTTTCATTTGACAGGTCAGAAAAAGTTTGAAGAAGATACCACCGAATATCTTGTTAAGTTAGAAAGGTAAATTATAGATCAGCGGTATAAAAGCAGAAGGCGCCGTCCATACTATATCCATACGGTACATAGGACGGTGTTTTTGATGAATACTTCCACTTTTTCCATGCAAAAACTGCGCCTTTGGGAAGCGGCCCTGTTCCTGGCCTTCGGCCTGACCCTGACCGTGGGCGTGTGGGCCTCGGCCAGCGAGAGCGCTCTGGCAGACCAGATTTTACGCCTCCATGTGGTAGCCAACTCCGACTCGGACTCCGACCAGGCCAGGAAGCTGCTGGTGCGGGACGCGGTGCTGGCGGAGGCCTCCCGGCTCCTGGAGAGCGTCGGCGACCGCAAAGGGGCGGAGGCGGCGCTCTCCCCCCACCTGGAGGAGCTGGCCCAGGCCGGAGCGGAGGCCCTGGCCCGGACAGGCCACATGGAACCAGTAACTGTCACCCTGGCAGACCAGTGGTTCCCCACCAAGGAATACGACGGCTTTTCCCTCCCCGCCGGGCAGTATCGGGCGCTGAAGGTCACCATCGGAGAGGGCAGAGGCCGCAACTGGTGGTGCGTGGTGTTCCCGCCTCTATGCCTGGCCTCCGTATCGGAGGAATCCGTAGAAACAGCGGCGGGGGGCGTGCTATCTGAGGACCAAATTGCCCTCATCACTGGGCAGGACGGCGGGTATGTACTGAAATTCCGGCTCATTGAGTGGTGGCAGGAGCTGACGGGCGGAAATTGAGCAAAACAGCGGAGGGGCAATCCTTCCGCTGTTTTTTGTGTTTCAGCCCTCATCCACCGCGAGCTGTCCGTCTTTTTCGTACCAGGTCAGTCCCTGGCATTCGCTGAGAAAGCCCAAAGGCCGCAGATAACGACGGTCAGAGACATCCACCCACCGCCCCAGCTCTTTGATTCGTTCCCCAAAGTCCTCATCCGGGACGTGGACCAGACAGTCGTATTCATGGGTAATGGTTCGGAAAAACAGGTCGTCCCCCCGGAAAAACCACGGGTCCTCCAAATTACTGTCGAAGTCCGCCTCGTCAAAGACCTCCTCCCACAGCTTCTTTGCCTCTTGGAGCTCCTCCTCCTCGATGGCGGCAAAGTCCTCGTCGCTGATGGCGCCGAATATCGCCTCCTCGGCCTCCACCCGCTCCATGACCCGCTCGTAGGCCGCCTCCGACAGCTCCACGCAGGCTTTGTATTTCTCCGGCGGCCCG
This sequence comes from uncultured Oscillospiraceae bacterium, assembly GCA_910588625.1. Taxonomy (GTDB): domain Bacteria; phylum Bacillota; class Clostridia; order Oscillospirales; family Oscillospiraceae; genus Enterenecus. The sequence goes on along the minus strand of CAJUQN010000002.1, from coordinate 81,850 downwards.
TCGGAGCCGTCGGGCCGCTCAACATCCCGCCCGAACAGGTGGGTGATGTGGGACAGGAAAATGGCCTTGGTCTCCTGGTTAGCCGGGTAGACGTAGCATTTCTCCCACGCCTCATGGCCGAACCAGATCAGCCGTCCATAGGAAAGATACTCGCCCAGGCGATAGGGCCGCAGGGCCCGCTCCAGCGGCCCGTCCTTGGCCCCCGGCCAGTCCGTCCGGCACAAAGAAAAGTGGTCCGCCCGGTCAAAGCATAATTCCATCAAAGCCCGAAATTCTTCCCCTTTGACGGTCTCCTGATAGTCCTCATTGTCCCAAATGATGCTTCGGAAAGCTAAAATCTCGTCCATGTTGACCTCCTTGTCCGTCATGGGTGGATCCTATCGGATCATATTATACCACCTACGGAAGAATCTGACTTTTACAGTTTTATTACAGTTTTCCCGCCCCCCCATCCTTTCCCAATACGGCGATATGCCAACACATTCCCTGGTCTGTCCAACAGTTTTCGTAAGTTTTCCACAACTTCCGCAGAATTTTCCTAAAAAACGCAGGTTTGTCCCCTGTTCATTTTTTCCAATTGCCGCTACAATAAAATAGACAATGGGGAACAGGATAGTCCCCGCTCGATTTGTACGCAATGACAAAGGAGGATCTGAAATGAAATTGAAAAAGCTGACCGCACTGTTCCTGGCCTGCGCCATGGCCCTGAGCCTGGCCGCCTGCGGCACTCCCGCCGCCGACAACAGCGCCCCGCCTCAGGAGAGCAAGGAGGCCCAGGCCTCCGCCCCCGCGGAGCAGAACACCCCCGCCCCCGTGGACGAGAATCTCAGCGACGTGCAGAAGATCATCAAAGAGGCCGAAGGCATGACCCTGGAGGAGCTGGCCCAGAAGGCCATTGAGGAGTCCAACGGCAAGACCTTCTTCGGCGTGGGCAACTCCAGCCGCGGCAAGAGCGCCCTGCCCCTGTTCATCGAGTACCTCCAGTCCATCGACTCCAGCTACAGCATGGAGTTTGACTGGCAGCAGCCCAAGAACAACAAGATCTTCGACCAGCTCACCGCCGACTCCCTGAAGCCCGAGGGCACCTTCGCCATGACCCTCATCCAGGACGGCAACCAGATCGAGTCCAAGATGGTCCAGACCGGCATCCTGGACACCTTCATCCCCAAAGAGTGGGCCGAGGCCAATAGCACCTCTGCCGACAGCTATGACGGCTATCTGGCCCTCCAGACCCTGAACAAGGTGTTTATGTACAATAACACCGGCTCCAAGATCTATGACAACTGCTGGGACTTCATCGCCGAGGGTGAGCACGGCCTGTACATGGACATCGACTCCGAGATCGTGGGCAAGAACTTCCTGTATATGCTGACTCAGGACAAGTACGCCGGATGGCTGAAGGAGGCCTTTGACGCTCTGTCCGCCGACGAACAAGCCTACTTCCAGCCCACCATCAACGAGATGAAGGCTGACGCCGAGGACCTGGGCCTGGGCGAGAACGGCGCCTATGCCCTGGCGTGGATCAAGCTGTGGGTGGAGTCCTACAACGCCCAGACTGATGACGGCCCCATCTGCAACACCCTGGTGGACAAGTCCGCCACCGACCAGTTCGGCCTGCTGGTGTACTCCAAGCTCCGCTCCGTGGAGGAGTCCAGCTCTGTGTCCGTCAACAACATCAACGTAGCCGCCTATGACGACGGCTACACCGGCATCGGCGGTTTTGGCTACTGCCACTATCTGTTCGTCACCGACAACAGCCCCCTGCCCTGGACCGCCTGCGCCTTCATCGCCTACATGACCGAGACCGTGGACGGCTTCTCCGCCTGGGGCAAGGACATGGGCGGCTACTCCTCCAATCCCACCGTGGCGGCGGGCACCGAGGAGAAATACGGCCACTCTAAGGGCGGCATGGCTGAGGACGGCGCCACCGTGGAGTTCGAGGCCAAGAACGACCGGGGCTACGACTGGTGGACCACCGACGGCAAGCTGGTGCTGGAGGACCCGGAGTACTGCGCCGAGGTGTCCTTCACCGTGGGCAGCTGGGTGGAAATGCTGACCAAATACGCAGGTTGAGTGGAACGAAATTCCGCTCTGCTGCGCCTCGGCCTGACGGCCAAGGCTTCGCCCGCTCCATTCCTTTCTTCTCTCCCCACCGCTCCCGCTTCGCTGAGCCGCGGCGGGGGCTCCATGAAAAAAGCACCGTTTGAACCATTCATATAGACATACAGCGCATTTCACGCGCCCCTGGCCGCCTGGATCGACAGGGCCAGGGGCGCGTGCCATCCCGGTCAAAAAGGAGTGATCTCATGGACCAGTCCAGCACCCTCCAGGCAAGCCGCTCCACCATCCTGCTCAACAGGCTCAAGACCTACTTTTCCAAGCCCCACAATGTCATCCTCCTGCTGATGGGCATTGTGCTCACCTTCAGCACTGTGGCCCCCATCATCGCCATCGTGGAGGATACCTTCAAAATTCACCCCGGCACCATCGACGCCCACCTCACCGGACAGGCGTCGGGCTATACCACGGTGAACTACATTGACCTGTTCACCAGCAAGCTGGCCAAGGCCAATCTGTGGACGCCGCTGCTCAACACCGTGTGGCTGGCGGTGGGCACCTGCGTGGTGGCCATTCTGTTCGGCGGCGTGTTCGCCTTCCTGATCACCCGCACCAACCTGGCGTGGAGGAAGTATTTGAGCTCCATCTTCATCTTCCCCTACATCATGCCCCAGTGGACCCTGGCCGTGGTGTGGCAGAATATGTTTAACTCCAACACCGTCACCGGCGGCTCCAACGGCCTGCTGGCCGCCATGTTCGGCATTGAGATGCCCCTGTGGTGGTGCAAGGGGCTGTTCCCCAGTCTGGTGGTGCTGGGCCTGCACTACGCCCCCTTCGCCTATATCCTCATCGGCGGCATTTTCCGCAATATGGACGCCAATCTGGAGGAGGCCGCCACTATCCTGGACACCCCCCGCTGGAAAACCATGCTCAAAATCACCCTGCCCATGGTCAAGCCCGCCATTTTGTCCACCATCCTGCTGGTGTTCGGCAGCTCCATGGGTTCCTACCCGGTGCCCCACTACCTGGGCCTGACCACTTTGTCCACCAAATACGTGTCCATGAACTCCAAGTTCACTGGCGAGGCCAGCATCCTGGCCATCATCATGATGGTGTTCGGCGTGGCCATTATGCTGCTGAACCAGATCTCCCTCACCAGCCGGAAGAGCTACACCACCGTGTCCGGCAAGGCGGGCCAGAGCTCCAAGTTCAATCTGGGCAAGGTGGGGAAATACGTCATCGCCCTGATTCTGGTCATCGTCACCTTCTTCACCAGCATTTTCCCCATCGTGTCCTTCGCCTTTGAGACTTTCCTGCCCAACCCCGGCGACTATTCCTTCCTGTATACCGGCGACCCCAACAATTTGACCACCAAATGGTGGGTCACGGATGAGAACGTGTCGGAAAACGGGATGTACGGCCAGAAGGGCATCCTCCACAACGAGACGATCTGGCGGGCCTTCAAGGGCACCATGCTGGTCAGCGTGTCCTGCGCCCTGCTGGCGGGCACCATCGGCACCCTCATCGGCTATGCCGTGGCCAAAAACCGGCGAAGTAAATGGGCCAATTACGTCAACAGCATGGCCTTCCTGCCCTACCTCATGCCCTCCATCGCTGTTGGCGTGGCCTTTTTCATCCTGTTCTCCAACCAGTATATCAACCTGTTCAACACCTACACCCTGCTCATCATAGCGGGTACGGTGAAGTACATCCCCTTTGCCAGCCGCAGCTCCCTCAACTCCATGCTCCAGCTGTCCGGCGAGATCGAGGAGGCGGCCATCATCCAGGACATCCCCTGGATCAAGCGCATGACCCGCATCATCATTCCCATCCAGAAATCGTCCATCATCAGCGGCTATCTGCTGCCCTTCATGACCTGCCTGCGGGAGCTGTCCCTGTTCCTGCTGCTGTGCACCCAGGGCTTCATCCTGTCCACCACCCTGGACTATTTCGACGAGATGGGCCTGTACGCCTTTTCCAGCGGCATCAACCTGATTTTGATCGTCACCATTCTTGTCTGCAACACTTTGGTCAACAAGGTCACCGGCGCCAGCCTGGACAAGGGAATAGGAGGTTAAACCATGCCTGAAATCAGATTAGACCATATCACCAAGCGGTGGAACAAATTCTATGCCGTGGACGACCTGAATCTGGTCATTGAGGACAATGCCTTTGTCACCCTGCTGGGCCCCTCCGGCTGCGGCAAGACCACCACCCTGCGCATGATTGCCGGACTGGAGACCCCCACCAGCGGCCGCATCACCATCGGCGGCAAGGTGGTGTTTGACAGCGCTCTGGGCATCAACATCCCCGCCAACAAGCGGAAGGTGGGCTTTTTGTTCCAGAACTACGCCCTGTGGCCCAATATGACGGTGTATCAGAACATCGCCTTCGGCCTGTCCAACATCAAGGAGCCCCACCGGCTGAGCAAGCAGGAAATCGACGAGATCGTCCACCGGGTGGCCCAGGTGGTGAAGATCACCGCCTTTATGGACCGCTATCCCGCCGAGCTGTCCGGCGGCCAGCAGCAGCGCGTGGCCATCGCCCGCACCCTGGCCCCGGAGCCCTCCGTGCTGTTCATGGACGAGCCCCTTTCCAACCTGGACGCCAAGCTGAGGCTGGAAATGCGCTACGAGCTCCAACGCCTCCACGTGGAGACCGGGTCCACCTTCGTCTACGTCACCCACGACCAGATGGAGGCCATGACGCTGGCAACACAGATCTGTCTCATCAACAACGGCGTGCTCCAGCAGTACGACGCGCCGCTGACCGTCTACAGCCATCCCAACAACCTGTTTGTGGCCGACTTTGTGGGCAATCCCTCCATCAACTTCATCGAGGGCAGGGGAAAGCAGCGCGCCGACGGCGGGGTGGAGCTGGACCTGCTGGGGGACAAGAAGGCGGTGTTCAAGCCCGCCAAGCCACTGGACCTGCCCGGCTGGTTCCAGGACCGGGACGCCCGGGAGGCCAAGGCCGCTGAAGAACACCAAAAGAAGGCGGCCGAAAAGGGCTTCGTGGAGAAGGCCAACAAGGACGAGGCTTTCCGCTACCACATCGACAAGGTGGATGATGAGGACGTTTCCCTTCCGGAAGAGCCTGTGCTGACCAACGAGGATCTTGTGCTGGGTGTGCGGCCCGAGTTCATCGACATCGTAAGCAGCGGGGCGCTGGAGGGCGAGATCTACGGCGCCATGCCCACAGGCATGGAGTCCACCATCAAGGTGCGTGTCGGGGACTATCTGCTCACCGGTGTGGTGTTCGGCAGTACGCTGTTTACCATCGGCTCCAAGGTTCACATCGACGTGTCCGGAGACGGTGTGCTGCTGTTCGACCGTAAGAGCGGCCAGTGCATTGCCCAGGGCAGTTTAGAGTTCTGATAATAACGGGGCGGAGGGTCAAACCTCCGCCCCTGTCTTTGATGAAAAAATATGTGGAAACTGTGGCCGTTTCCCGCCGCCTATGGTATAATCACAGGAAAAGGAGGGGAGAGTCCGCATGAAAAAAAAGACGCTGTCCGCACTGCTGGTCCTGGCCCTTCTGTTGACCCTGGTGGGCTGCGCACCCGGCGCGGAAATCTCCGCTCCGGACCACGCTCCCGGCGAGAACCGCCGCCTGGTGGTGTACACCTCCCACAAGGAGGAGGTGTGGCAGCCCATTGTCAAGGAGTTTGAGGAGCGCACCGGCATCTGGGTGGACGTGGTATACAGCGCCACCAGCGAGCTTTTGGAGCGGCTGGACCAGGAAAAATCCTCCCCCCGGGCCGACGTGATGTTCGGCGGCGGGGTGGAGAGCCTTGCCACCTATCAGGACTGCTTCGTCCCCTACACCTGCGCCGGGGCGGACCATATTCTGGAGCGCTTCCGCTCCCCGGACCAGCTGTGGACCCCCTTCTCCGCGCTGCCTGTGGTGCTGATCTACAATACAAAATTAGTGGCCCCGAACCAGGTCACGCAATGGGCCGACCTTCTGGACCCGGATTTGAACGGAAAAATCGCCTTCACTGACCCGGCGGTGTCCGGCTCGTCCTATACGGAGCTTGTCACCATGCTGACCGCCCTGGGCGGGGAGCAGGAGGACGTTATCCGCCGCTTCGCTCAAAACCTGGGGGGCGTTCAGCTGGACTCCTCCGGCAAGGTGCTCACCGCCGTGGCGGACGGTGACGCCCTGGCGGGCGTCACCCTGGAGGAGAGCGCCCTCAAGCGCATCGCCGAGGAGAAGAACATCGCCATGGTTTACCCCCAGGACGGCTTGAGCTGTGTCCCCGATGGCAGCGCCATTGTCAAGGGCGCGCCCCATGGGGAAAACGCCAAGCTGTTCCTGGACTTCACCGTCAGTCCGGAGGTCCAGTCCCTGTTGGTCAACCAGTTCTGCCGCCGCTCCGTCCGGGACGACGTGGAACCCGCCCCCGGCCTGCCCGGCCTGGACCAGCTCCCTATGGCCGGCTACGACCTGGGCCGGGCCGTGGAACAGCGGGAGGCCATTCTAATGACCTGGGCCTTTTACTTTGAGGGGGACGTGTCATGAAAAAGCCGCCGGCCGCCTCGTTCCAATTTCGGCTGTTCGCGGCGTTTTTGGCGGCGGCGCTGGTGCCGCTGCTGGTCTGCTCCTCCATGCTTCTGCAAATCTTTCGCCTGCGGATGACCGATGTGGCGGAGGAAGAGGCGCGGGACCACCTGAACAGCGCCCTCCACGCGCTGGACGAAGGGTATGTCAATTTCTCCCGCGCGGCAGAGGAGCTCCAAAAGGACCCGCTGGTGCTCCGTGCCCTCACCGACGACACCGCCGAAGACACCCAGGTATATGCCCGCCTCTACGCCGCCACCGCCGGCGCCCGGGACTACGCCCAATTTGATTTGTACGACAGCGATGGAAACTGGCGCTACTCCACCCGGAACGGGCCCAGCCACGCCCATATGCCCACCGATTGGGGCCCCCTCCACCACGCTCGGGGGCGGGAGGGCCTGGTTTTCACCGCCTGTCAGGACCCAACCGACGACGCCTCGCCCCTGCTCCAGGGGGCGGCGGTCCTCACGGGGCGAGACGGGACCCAGGCGGGGTACCTGGTCATCAGCCTGTATCAGTCCGACCTGCGCCAGCTGTTGGAGGGCACCTACGGAACCCAGGGCACGCTGATTCTGCTCAGCGGCTATTGGCGGCCGGTGTACTGCGCCCAGCCGTCCCTGGCCGTGTCCCTGGCTCCTCAGCTCCGAAGCCGTCTGCTGTCCGGCCAAAAGCTGGAGGGCGCCTCCGACGACTTTTTATACAGCGTGGAGCATCACCAGGACACCGGCTTGTATCTGGTCCTCCGCCGACCTCAGGTGTTCACCCAGGGCACCATGGGCCTGATGTACACCGTCAGCGCCTCCTGCGCCCTCATTTGCGTCGTGATCTCCGTTCTGCTGAGCCTCAGCCTCAGCCGCCAGATGTTCCGGCCCATTGCCCAGCTGCGGGGGGCCATTCGGGAGGTGGAGCAGGACAACCTGGATGTGCAGGTCGCCCAGCACCGGAACGACGAGCTGGGCGAGCTGGCCCAGCGGTTCAACAACATGGTAACAGCCCTCAAGCGCAACCGGGAGCAGCTGGTGGAAAACCAGCGGGAGCTGAACGAGGCGCAGATCCGGATGTTGCAAGCCCAGCTCAACCCCCACTTTCTCTGCAACACCCTGGACACCATGAAGTGGATCAGCAAGATCAACAAGGTGCCCCAGGTGGCGCTGATGTCCACCGACCTGGCGGACATCCTGCGCTTCTGCATCTCCCCGGAAGAGTTCGCCCCCCTGGGCCGTGAGGCGGAAATTTTGGAGCGCTACATCGAGATCCAACGCATCCGGCTGTCCGACTCCTTCACCTTCACCCAGTCCCTGCCGGCGGAGCTGGAGACCTGCCTGGCGCCCAAAATGATCCTCCAGCCCATCGTGGAAAACGCCATTCTCCACGGGGTGGAAGGGGTGGAAAACGGTATGGTCCATGTGGACATTTCCAAGACGGCGGACGGCCTGCTGTGTATCACCGTCGCCGACAACGGCAAAGGCTTCCCCCCGAATATGCTGGGCCGGTTCCGGCAGATCGACCAGCCAAAGGGACATTTAGGGCTTTACAACGTGGACACCATCCTGTTAAAGTATTACGGAGAGAGCTATGGCTTGACCCTGGAAAACGGCGCGGACGGCACAGGGGCCGTGGTAACGGCCATCCTGCCCGTCCGCCGGGAGGAGGGCGCGGAATGCTGAAGGTCTTAGTGGTAGAGGACGAGGAGCTGATCCGAAAAGGCATCGTGCTGGCGGTGGACTGGGCCGCCCTGGACTGCGTGGTGGTGGGGGAGGCGTCCAACGGCGAGGAGGCCCTGGACGCCGCGGAGCGCTATGACCCCACCCTCATCATCACCGACCTGAAAATGCCCAAAATGGACGGGCTGGAGATGCTCCGCCGCCTGCGGGAGCGGGGGTGCGGGGCCTATGTCATCATCCTCACCGCCTACGACAGCTTCGAGTATGCCCAGTCCGCCCTGCGGCTGGGGGCGGTGGACTTTCTGCTCAAGCCCTTCCACGACGGGGATCTGGAGCAGGCCGTCACCAACCTGCGCCGCCGGATGGAACCCGTTTCCAGGGAGGAGAATCGGACCGGCTCCCTCTTCATGGGCCTGAAAAAGGGCGACAAGAGCAAGTATGTGTTGGAGGCCATGGACTACATCGGCGCCCATTACAACGACCCCGGCATCAACGTAGGGGCCATCGCCCAGCATTTGGGGCTCAGCGAGGGGCACTTGAGCCACCTGTTCAAAAAGGAGACGGACTATACCCTCAACAATTACCTGACCCGCTACCGCGTCCACAAAGCCATGGAGCTTTTACGGGACTGCCGGGCCAAGGTCTATGAGGTGGCGGAGCAGGTGGGTTACAAGGATATCAACTATTTCTCCGCCACCTTCAAAAAGCTGGTGGGGATGTCCCCCTCCGAGTACCAGGACACCAGTAGATAAAAGGAGAGAATTACCATGATACGGCTTGTTGCCAGCGACATTGACGGCACTTTGCTTCCCTACGGGGAGTCGGATATCCCAGCCGAGATTTTTGAGGAGATCGACCGCCTGGAGCGCAAGGGCATCCTGTTCGCCCCTGCCAGCGGGAGGCAGTACACCAGTCTGCGCAAGCTGTTTGCCCCTGTGGCGGACAAGGCGCCTTTCCTATGCGAGAATGGAGCGGTAGTGTTCGGTCCGGGAAACCCCGGTCCGGTGCTGGACAAGACCGTCATGGACCGCGCCCTGGCGGAACAGCTGTGCCGGAGCATCATCGCCCTGCGGGGGGTGGATGTGCTTATTTCCGGGGAAAACACCAGCTACCTTTGTCCCAAGGACCGGGAAATCGTTGACCTGATGGAGAGCAAGGGGAACAATATCACCCTGATCCCCCGGCCGGAGGACGTGCCGGAGGACATCGTCAAGATCGCCGCCTACTGCCCCGGACGGCTGGAGGAAACCTGGCTGGCCCTGGCCAAGCCCTGGAAGAATCATTTCCAGGTGGCGGTGGCCGGAGCGGAGTGGGTGGATTTCACTCTGGCGGACAAGGGGACGGGCCTCACCCAGCTGTGCGCCGCCCTGGGCGTGGAACTGGACGAGGTGATGGCCTTCGGGGACAACTTCAACGACGAGGCCATGCTGTCCATTGCGGGACGGCCCTGGATCATGGAGGGGGCCGACCCGGCTTTGAAGGAACGCTTCCCCAACCACTGCGCCAATGTGGCGGATGTGCTTCGGACGCTGTGAGAAAAAAGAGCGCGCCTGATTTGCAGGCGCGCTCTTTTTTACACTTCCAGTCGGTAATCGCACTGGGCCTCCACATCACAGCCGGAAAAATACCGCTCTTCTAAAGGTATCCACTTCTCCCGGAACACCTGGGCGTAGGCCCCGCCCTCCCGGGCTGTGATACGCTCCATCTGGACCGCCGGGTCCACGGTGAGAAACGCCCGCATGTCGTAATATTCCCGCAACGCGGGGTGGCAGGCATAGGAGCCCTCCACCAGCACCACCGGGCCGGGAGCAAAGGGAAGCGGGTCTTGCAGGGTTTGGGTGTGGCAGTCAAAGGGCCGGTACACCGGCCTCTCCCCCCGTCGCAGGGGAAATAGCACTTCCTCCAAAAAGCGCTCGTGGTCGATGTTGCCGCCGGGCTGGGCGTAGCGTTCCGGATTTCGCTGCTCGGGACGGAGGAAAAAATGGTCCATGTGAACCACGCTCCAGCCCTGCCGCTCCTCCAACTGTGCCGCCAGGGTGGTTTTGCCGGAGGCACACCGCCCGTCCAGCGCTACGATGACCCGGCCCTGTTTTTCACTCAGCGCCCGCACCTCCCGCACCAGCAGGGGCAGGCAAGCCGACCGCAGGACCACACGGTAGGCGGGGCGGTAGGCCGCCCGGTATGCCCCGCTGTGGGAGACGGGGGGACAGCCGGATTCCAGGCAGGGCTCCAAATAGTCCTCCAGCTCCTGGGCAGAAAACCCAAAAGCCCCTTCCTTCGCCAGCTCCCGCAAAACGTTCAACTTTTCCAGAAAGGCGTCCATGCTGCCCCGGTGGAGCACCGCCGAGCGGACAAAATCCCGGTTCAGCGCCTCCAGCGGGTATTCCGCAAGGTCAAGCCCGCCCAAATTGATTCGCACCATGCCGTTCCCGATGTCCTCCGCCAGCGGGGCGGAGGGGGCGCGGGGGACTGCCGCGCACTCCGCCCGCAGGCGTTCCAGGCTCTGGGCCGGGTCCGCAATGAGGCGCCCGCCGCCAAACTCATTTTGATAGATCAGCTTCACCCCGTCCTGGGGCGTCATGGCCGGGTACTTCCCGGCGTGGACGGTTAGCGTCTCCCGCAAATCTTCCCACATGGCGGATTCTCTCCTCTGAGGCAGTTTTGTTTTTCGCGGCCTTTACGCCGCCGCGCCTTCCCCCAGCTTCCGGCTGGGATAGCGGGCGGGAATCAGCTTTGCCCGGTCCAGCATCGCCACCAGGGCCGGAACCAGAATCAGGTGTAGAATGATGCCGGGGATGGCCTGGACCAGATAGGCCCCCGCCCACATAGCCAGGGTATAGGACTCGCCGCCGCCCATCAGGAACAGGGCACGGGCCACGCCGCCCACTACGCGCCCCGCCAGCATGGCGGGCGCCAGGGAGCAGTAAATATCAGCATACAGGTTTTTGGTACGGACCAGCTTCATCATCAGACCGCACGCCAGCCCATACACCGCCAGCTCGGGGATCATGGACACCAGCATAGCCGCGCCGGGCTGGCCATTGATGAGGTGGGCCACCAGCGGCCCGGCCACGCCGCAGAACAGCCCATAGGGCCAGCCGCACACCAGGCCGCACAGCAGAACGGGAATGTGCATGGGGGACAAAATGCTCCCCAGCCCCACCATATGGAACACGGGGGGAAGAATCGCGCACAGGGCGATACAAACGCCGCACAGGGTAATTTTCTTCACAGACGACATGGGATTTCCTCCTTAAAATAGATGTTTTACCCGCCCAAAACGCACAAAAAGGTACGCTCTTCCCCTTGGAGGAAGTGCGTACCTTCATGGTACACGTTTCTAAAACCGCACAGGTCAGGAGGAGCGCTTCGGCGCGCCATGACCGGCTTCCTGCCGACCTTTGCAAAACATTATACCGAACACCGGCCCCTTTGTCAAGGGACCGGCCTCCTTCAAATGCTTAGCCGGGGAACCGCGCCTCCCAGCGCTCCTCGGCCAAGGCTACGGTGACGCCATTGTTGGCGGTTTTGCGCACAACCAGGCGGTCAGCACCAACCATGGCAGCCCGTTCGCACACGTTATCCACCCCGGTCACCCGGAGGACACGCTCGGAGGGCGTAAAATCCCCCTCCAGCGCCGCCAACTGGTCCGCGCTATAAAATGAGACCGGCCACCCTCGCTCGGCGCAGTACGCCAGCAAGCCCTCCTCGTCCCTTTTCAGGTCAATGGAGGCGGCGCATTTCACGGCCTTGGGGTGGATTTTGTGCCCGGTCATCACCTGCTCCACCGCCTGTCTGATGCGCTCCACCGGCGCCCCCCGGCGGCACCCCAGCCCCAGATGGAGCACAGGGGGCACCAGCAAAAGGGTCTCGGCAAAGGGCTTCCTTTTCCGCCAGGAGATGCAGATGCCCACATCCCCCAGCTCTCCCGGCTCCGTGCCGGGGGGAAGCTCCCCCGCGATCGGAAAATCACAGCACAGGGGGACGTTCCGCTCCAGAATGGCAGCGGACACCTCTTTTGCCGCGTGCATATTCGTGATGGCCAGCCCCTGCCGGGCCGCCCAGGCGTCCACAGAAAATCTGCCGTTGATGTCCGTGGCGGTGGTCACCACCGGAATGGCCCCCAAAGCTCCCGCCAGCTGTTCCGCTAAGGCGTTAGCTCCGCCGATGTGGCCGGATAACAATGGGATGACAAACTTCCCCAGCTCGTCCACGCCGAGCACCGCCGGGTCAGTCCGCTTATCCCTCACGTAGGGCGCGATGGACCGCACCGCGATGCCCACAGCTCCCACGAACACCAGGGCGTCCGCCCAGGCGAACAGCGGACCAGTGAACCGGCTGCACGGTGAAAGGATCGGCTCAAATTCTCCGCCCGCGTACTTTTCTGAGGCGTAACAGCGGCACTCGTCCGCCGGGGCGCGCAGCGCCCCCTTTACCCGAAGGGCCGTCTCACACCCCTGGCGGCTGTACGCAAAAATGACCAGCCTCATAAAAAGCCTCCTTACAAATTTTCCCGTGAATCACCACCGCGGGGTGACGCGCCGGAGCCCGGTCACGGGCCCGTCCCTTTTTAATCATAATACCGGCTTCCCTGTCAAAAGTAAAGGCCGGCCACGTAAAAAGCGCCGCCCCGGCGTGGGGCGGCGCCTAAAAAGTATATCCTGCATTCTCCCTCCTCTGCGCAGGCGCGCGCCCGGCGGAGTCCCTACTGCCCCGCCGGGCCGCTTTCCCCCTGAAGGGAAGGAGGTCTTCAACGCTTTCGGGGAAGAAGGCCAGGACCGCTGGCACGGCCCCGGCGCCGAAAGCAGCGTTTTGAAGCGGTATCCATTCCGGCTGTCCCGAAACAAAAAAGCGCGGCAGAAAACTCTGCCACGCCCCGTTTTTTACGTGCAATCAAACCCCGCCTCAAGGCCCGCCCGGCCTGAGACGCACCCATAGCCGTATGTCTTCTGACTTATGCATTGGGGCGCGATCAAACGCCTGCGCCTGCCGTCCTGCCTTCTCCGGGGAACCCCGAATGGCTGCCTCTATGCTTCGACGACAAGCTCCTGCAATCACAGCAGCGGGAGCTGTACCGGATTCTGACCGGTTTCCTCTCCGCGCCCCTGGACGGAGCGCGGAATGCGGCTACTTTACCATATGAAATTGTGCGCTGTTCAACTTGTTTTGTTATTTTGATTTTACTCTATGTGCTGCATATGTCAATAGCACCTCAAAATTTTACTTCCAAAAGGCAAAATATCACCATATCCCCCCTCTTATTTTTGCGCTCTGCCAAAGGTCGCCCTAGGATTCACTCTTTACAGGAATAAACACCCATGATATAATTTTTAATCATCGCCAAACTTGGTAAAATTGCATATCGTGTCTGCTGCAGCCGCCTCGGCGGCGCATGGAATAGGGTGAGACGCCCTGCGAGTCGGTCACTGTGATGCCTCCTAAGAGAGGATAAGTCAGATACATGGCAGTTGGCGTTTTTCTGCCGAAACCGGAATCATATGTCCCGTTCGGCCTCGTCTCCTTGACGGGGCCTTTGTCGTGCCTGTTTTGGCGCTGATTTCACGAAAAAGGAGCTGAGTGGATGGGCTCGGAGCAATTCCCCCACTATATGCGCAGCGGACAGTCCATGCTGCGCTGCGGATATACCACCGGCACCTGTGCCGCGCTGGCGGCGGCAGGGGCGGCGCGGCTGCTGCTCACCGGGAGCGCGCCGGAAGCCGTCTCACTGACCACCCCCAAGGGAATTGAGGTGTCGGTTCCCCTGGCGGAGGCGGAGCTTTTGGAGCGCGGGGCCTGGGTCCGCTGTGCCGTCCAGAAGGACGCCGGAGACGACTACGACATTACAAACGGGATGCTGGTGCGGGCAGCGGTGAAAAAAAGCGTCGTCCCCGGCATCCATATTGACGGCGGCGAGGGGGTGGGCCGGGTAACCAAGCCCGGTCTTGACCAGCCTGTGGGGGCCGCCGCCATCAACCGGGTTCCCCGGCGGATGATCGAGGCGCAGGTACTGGAGGTCTGCGACGAGCTGGGCTACGACGGCGGTATGGAGGTAATCGTCTCCATACCCGGCGGGGAGGAGGCCGCCGCCCGGACCTTCAACCCTGTGATGGGGGTCAAGGGCGGGCTGTCCGTCCTAGGCACCTCCGGCATCGTGGAACCCATGAGCGAGCAGGCCATTGTAGATACCATCGCGGTCCAGCAGCGGCAGGCCGCGGCGGCGGGGGCGGTCAACCTCATCCTGACCCCCGGCAACTATGGCGTGGACTTCTTGAAAGACACCGGCCTGGCCGAATTAGGCATACCGGTGGTGAAGTGCTCCAACTTTCTGGGGGAGGCGCTGGACATCGCCGCCACCCAGCACTTTGAGCGGGTCCTTCTGGCGGGCCACATCGGCAAGCTGGTCAAGGTGGCGGGAGGGATTATGAATACCCATTCACGCTATGCCGACTGCCGGGCGGAGCTGTTCTGTACCCACGCGGCCCTGCGGGGCGCGGACCGGGAACTGTGTCAAAAGCTGATGGACTCCGCCACCACCGACGCCTGCATTGAGCTGCTGGACAGCGCGGGCCTGTGGGAATCTGTGATGAAAAGTCTGCTGGACGCCGTCCAGCTCCACCTGGAGCGGCGGGCGGCGGGGGCCTATGACATCGGCGCGGTGATATTTTCCAACGTATACGGCCTGCTGGGCCAGACCGAGAGAGCAAAGGAGATTTTAGCGCAATGGACATGAAAAAAGGCATCCTCTA
Source organism: uncultured Oscillospiraceae bacterium (assembly GCA_910588625.1). Classification (GTDB taxonomy): domain Bacteria; phylum Bacillota; class Clostridia; order Oscillospirales; family Oscillospiraceae; genus Enterenecus. The sequence goes on along the minus strand of CAJUQN010000002.1, from coordinate 66,819 downwards.
CGGCGTGGGCGTGGGCCCGGGCGATCCCGAGCTGCTGACCCTGAAGGCGGTCCGCCTGCTCCAAAGCTGTCCCGTCATCGCCGCGCCCCAGACGAAAAGCGGCGAGACCCTGGCCCTGGACATCGTGCGTCAAGCCGTGTCTTTGGATGGCAAAACCATCCTGCCCCTGTATTTTTCCATGGCACGGGACAAGGCCCTGACCCGCGCCGCCCACGAGAAGGCTGTGGACGCCATCCAGGTTCATCTGGACGCAGGGCAGGACGTGGCCATGCTCAACCTGGGGGACGTGTCCATCTACGCCACCTGGGGCTATATCATGGATATCGTCCGGGCGCGGGGCTATGAGGCGGTCATGGCGCCCGGTATCCCCAGCTTTTGCGCCGCGGCGTCCCGGCTGGGGACCACCTTGGTGAGCTGGGGCTCCCCCCTCCACGTCATCCCCGTGGGCCGGGAACCGCTGGAGCCCCAGCTGGAGCAGCCCGGCGGCAAGGTGCTCATGAAAGCGGGGCACAACTTCCCGCAAATCGTATCGGCATTGAGGAAGACCGGCCAGCTGGACCGCGCCGCCCTGGTGGAAAATTGCGGACTGCCCAATGAACAGGTATGCGCCGGCTTGAGCCAGTGCCCGGAGAATGTGGGCTATTTTGCCACCGTTATCGTAAAGGAGAAATAAACATGGTACATTTCGTGGGAGCGGGCCCCGGAGCCCCGGATCTCATCACTCTGCGGGGTGCGGAGCTGATGAAGCGGACTGATGTGGTCATCTACGCCGGGAGCCTGGTTAACCCGGCCCTGCTGGGACTGGCCAAAGAGGGCTGTTGCATTTACAACAGCGCGGAGATGACCCTGGAGCAGGTGCTGGATGTGATGAAGGACGCCCAGGCCAAGGGTCTGGACCTGGTGCGCCTCCACACCGGCGATCCCTGCCTCTACGGGGCCATCCGGGAGCAGATGGACCAGCTGGACACGTTGGATATTCCCTGGGACGACACGCCAGGCGTATCCAGCTTCTGCGGCGCGGCGGCGGCGCTGGGGGCGGAGTACACCCTGCCCGGCGTCAGCCAGACCGTCGTCATCACACGCATGGCCGGGCGGACTCCGGTGCCGGAGGGGGAAAGCCTGGAGCAATTGGCCTCCCACGGCGCGTCCATGGCCATCTTTCTGTCCGCGGGGATGCAGAAGCAGGTCCAGGCGGCGTTGCTGAAGGGCGGCGCGTACACCGAAGACACCCCCGCCGCCATCGTCTATAAGGCCACCTGGCCGGAGGAAAAGATCGTCCACTGCACCGTGGGCAATCTGGCCGCAGCCGGGGACGCGGCGGGCATCTGGAAAACCGCCATTATCCTGGTGGGCGGCTTTTTGGGGCAGGGCTACGAACGCAGCAAGCTCTATGACCCGGCATTCACCACGGAATACCGGCAGGGAACCGGTTCTCCCGCCGGCGGAGGTTGAGACCATGGCAAAGCGAGTATACGTGGTGGGCCTTGGCCCCGGAGATCAGAAGTATTTCACCGCCCAGGCAAAGGCCGCTTTGGAGGACGCTCAGGTGTTGTGCGGCTATACGGTGTATGTGGACCTGGTATCCAGCCTGTTCCCAGATAAGGAGACCTACACAACTCCCATGCGGCGGGAGATCGACCGGTGCCGCTGGGCCCTGGAGACGGCGGACGGCGGCAGGACCGTGGCCCTGGTGTGCAGCGGGGACGCGGGGGTTTACGGCATGGCCGGCCCCCTGCTCCAGCTGGCCCCTCAGTTCCCGGAGGTAGATGTGGAAGTAATCCCCGGCGTAACATCGGCTCTGTCCGGCGGGGCCCTGCTGGGCGCGCCCATCGGGCACGATTTCTGCGTTATCTCCCTGTCCGACCTGCTCACCCCCTGGGAGGTCATTGAAAACCGCTTGCGCTGCGGGGCTCGGGGTGATTTTTCCATCGTCCTCTACAACCCCGCCTCCCACAAGCGGGCGGACTATCTGCAAAAGGCGTGCGATATCCTGCTGGACGCGGGCGTCAGTCCGAACACCGTGTGCGGCTACGTGCGCAACACCGGCAGGGCGGGGGAGGAGTCCAGGATTTTGACACTGGCCGAGCTGCGGGACACCCAGCTGGATATGTTCTCCACGGTGTTCATCGGCTCCTCCACCACCCAGGCGGACCACGGGCGGATGATAACCCCCCGGGGCTATGAGAAGAAGCAAAACCTATGAAGTTCGTGATATTCAGCGGCACCACCGAGGGGCGGCGCCTGTCCCATGCGCTGGTCCAGCTGGGAGGGTCGGTCACGGTCTGCGTGGCCACCGAATACGGCCGGGCGGAACAGGGGAGCGCGCCGGGGATGACCGTCCTGTCCGGACGGATGGAGCCGCCCGAGATGGCTCAAGCGGCGTCGGGCGCTGACCTGTGCGTGGACGCCACCCACCCCTACGCCATCCAGGCCAGCCAAAACATCCGCGCGGCCTGCGGGGAGGCTGGGACGCCCCTTTTACGGCTCCTTCGGGAGGAAAGCGCTGTTCCAGAGGGCGCGAAGCTCTTCGCCTCTGCCTCTGAGGCGGCGGAATGGCTGAAAACGACACAGGAAAATGTCCTCCTTACCACCGGGGCCAAGGAGCTGGGCGTATTCGCCCCTTTGGGCGGAGAACGGCTCTATCCCCGCGTGCTCCCGCTGGCCGCCAGCCTTGCCGCCTGCGAGGCGGCGGGGGTGCCCGGACGAAACATTCTGGCCCTCCAGGGTCCCTTTTCCCAGGAGCTGAACGAGGCGCTGATCCGTCAGTATCATATTCGGTATCTGGTCACTAAGGACGGAGGCCGCACCGGCGGTTTTGAGGAAAAGGCCGCGGCAGCTCACGCCACGGGGATTACACTGGTCCTTATCCGCCGCCCACAGGATGACGGGTTGGACTATGAATCCGTATTCAACAAATGCAGGGAGATGATGGGATGCAGGTGATCTTAGCCTCTCTGGGCGGGGGCCGTCCAGAAACTATGACGGCGGAGTGTGCCGGCGCTTTACAGCAGGCTGACTGCATCCTGGGCGCAAAGCGCCTGCTGGAAAGCCTGCCTCAGGGGTGCACCGAAAACCGGGTGGCTGCCATCAAGCCCCAGGACCTGCTGGACGCCATCTCCCGCCAGCAGGGGAACTGCGTCGTGCTGTACAGCGGAGACGCGGGGTTTTACTCCGGAGCCCGTGGACTGCTCCCCTTACTAAAAGGCAAAAATATCCCCGCTCAGGTCCTGCCCGGCATCTCCAGCGTTCAATTGCTGTCCGCCCGTCTGGCGCGGCCCTGGCAGGATTGGGAGCTGGTGTCCGCCCATGGGGTGGACTGCAATATTATCGGCGCGGTCAGCCGGGGAAAGCCTGTGTTTTTCCTCACCGGCGGGGCGCTGGGCCCCACTGAGATTTGCCAGCGGCTGACCAATGCCGGTCTGGGCTCTCTGCCTGTCACCGTGGGGGAAAACCTGTCCAACCCGGAGGAAAAGGTCACGTCTGGCACGGCGGAGGAATTGGCGGGACAGACGTTCCCCGCCCTGTCCGTCCTGCTGGCGGAGGCCGCGCCGCGGTTTGAACGCCGCTCTCCCGGCCTCCCGGACGAGGCATTTTTGCGAGGACAGGTACCCATGACCAAGCAGGAGGTCCGCGCCGCCGCGCTGGCCAAGCTGGCGGTGCGCCCCACCGACATCCTTTGGGACGTGGGCGCGGGCACCGGAAGCGTCAGCGTAGAGCTGGCCCTTGCCGCGCTGGAAGGGCAGGTGTTCGCCGTGGAATGCGAACCGGAGGCCTGCGCCCTCATTCGCGACAACAAGCAGAAATTTTCCGCCTGGAATCTACATTTGGTAGAGGGCCGCGCCCCGGAGGTACTGGCGGACCTCCCCGCTCCGGACGCGGTTTTCATCGGCGGCACCAAAGGCGGCATGGAGCAGATCGTAGACCTGGCGCTGTCCAAAAACGAAAACGCCCGTATCTGCATCTCCGCCATCGCGCTGGAGACCCTGTCCTCCGCCATCGCCGCGCTCACCAAGCACGGCCTGGAGGCCGGCGTCACCCAGATTGCCGTCAGCCGGGCAAAACCGGCGGGCAAGCTCCACCTGCTGATGGCCAACAACCCTACCTTCCTGATTACGGGGGAGCGCCATGCTTGAGCTGATGATCACCGCCCCTGCCTCGGGCAGTGGAAAGACGGTGCTGACCTGCGCCCTGCTGGCGGCGCTGAAAAAGCGGGGGCTGGACCCCTGCGCCTTCAAATGCGGTCCGGACTACATCGACCCCATGTTCCACCGCTCCGTGCTGGGGGTGGACAGCCACAATTTGGACTTGTTCCTCTCCAGTGAGGACACGGCGCGGAGCTTGTACCATCATTACGGCGCCTCCCACAGCTCCGTGGTGGTGGAGGGCGCTATGGGCTTTTACGACGGCCTGGGGGGCTCCACCGACCGGGCCAGCGCCTGGCACGCGGCAGACGCGCTGGGCCTGCCCGTCCTGCTGACGGTGCGGCCCCGCGGGGCCAGCCTGACCCTGGCGGCACAAATCAACGGTCTGAGGGCCTTTCGGGCCCCCAGCCACATCGCGGGTGTCTTCCTCAACGACTGCTCCCCCATGCTGTTCAAAAGCCTGAAGCCCATGCTGGAGCGGGAAACCGGGCTTCCCGTGCTGGGCTGCCTCCCCCACATAAAGGAGGCAGTCTTGGAAAGCCGCCACCTAGGCCTACAGACCGCTGGGGAGATCAAAGACATCGCCGCCCGCATCGACCGTGCGGCTCAAACGCTGGAGGCAGCCATGGACTGGGATAAACTGTCCGAGGTGTGCGTCCGTCGGATGGGCTGGGGGGCTGTTGCCAGTGTTCCTGCCCAAAACCGGGTCCCCATCGCCGTGGCGCGGGATGAAGCGTTTTGCTTCGTGTATGAGGAAACGCTGGACGCTTTGAAGGATGCGGGCGCGGACCTGCTGTTTTTCAGCCCCCTGCACGATGAAAAACAGCCCGAGGATGCCTGCGGACTGTACCTGCCCGGCGGCTACCCGGAGCTGTACGCCGCCCGGCTGGCGGAAAACGAATCCATGAAGCGGTCCATTCACGAGGCGGTATCCCTCGGCCTGCCCACCGTGGCCGAGTGCGGCGGGTTTCTCTACCTGGGTCAGACTCTCCAGGGAACGGACGGCCAGCTCTACCCCATGGCGGGATACCTGCCCGGCGATGGAATACGCACCCAAAAGCTGGTGCGCTTTGGCTACTCCGAGCTGACTGCGGACACGGACAGCCTCCTTTTCCGCAAGGGCGAGGCCGTACCTGTCCACGAGTTTCATTACTGGGACTCCACCCAAAACGGAGACAGTCTCACTGCCGCCAAACCTTTGACAGGGCGGAGCTGGCGGTGCGGCTTCACCAACCGGCGGCTGTACGCCGCCTTCCCACATCTATATTTCCCGGGGCGCCCCCAGATGGCGGCGCGGTTCGTCCGGGAGGCAGAGCGCTACAGAAAGGAACGGTCCGGCCATGACAAAACTTGAAAACCTGAACGCCATCCTGACATCCATTCAGCCCGACCCCAGGGAGGACGCGGCCCGGCAGGCCGCCCACCGGCAGTGGGCTTCCATCGCCAAGCCCTTGGACAGCCTGGGCCTGCTGGAGACGGCGGTGGAGAACATCGCCGCGCTGACTTTGGACCACAATATCGACGTCTCCAAGCGCAGCCTCATTCTGCTGTGCGCCGACAACGGCGTGGTGGCCCAGGGCGTCACCCAGACCGACTATACCGTGACGGCGGCGGTGGCCCGAAACGCGGGGCAGAACCGTTCCTCCGTGTGCAAAATGGCCCAGGTGGCCGGCTGTAACGTGGTCCCTGTTGATATCGGGATGAAGGACCCTGGCGGCATCCCCGGCGTGCTGGACAGGCGCATCGGCAACGGCACCGGCGACATCACCCAGGGTCCGGCCATGAACCGGGAGCAGGCGGAGCAAGCCGTCCTCACCGGCGTGGAGCTGGTCCGGGATCTGAGGGAGCAGGGCGTGGGGCTCATCGCCACCGGAGAAATGGGTATCGGCAACACCACCACCTCCAGCGCCGTGGCCTGCGTCCTGCTGGACCGCCCGGTGGTGGAGATGACTGGCCGGGGGGCCGGTCTGTCCGACGAGGGTCTCCAGCGGAAGATCAAGGCCATCGAGACAGCCATCGCACTGAACAAGCCAGACCCCGCCGACCCTCTGGACGCGCTGACCAAGGTGGGCGGCTTCGACATCGCGGGGATGTGCGGCATTTTCCTGGGCGGCGCGCTGTACCGAACGCCGGTGCTCATGGACGGCTTCATCAGCACCGTGGCGGCGCTGTGCGCCCTGCGGCTGTGTCCAGAGGCGGGCAAGGCTATGTTCGCAAGCCACGTCTCCGCCGAGCCGGCGGGCCGCCTGATTTTGGACGCCCTGGACAAAAAGCCCCTCATCACCGCGGGAATGCGCCTGGGCGAGGGCACCGGGGCCGTGGCGGCCATCCCCTTGCTGGATATGGCGCTGTCGCTGTACTCGGAGGGCGCCACCTTCGACGGCACCGGCATCGAGGCGTACACGCCTCAGGGAGGCTGAGCGTGTTCACCCTGGTCATCGGCGGCGCGGCCAGCGGGAAGAGCGAGTACGCGGAGGGCCTGGTCCTGTGCTCGCCCCACCGGCCCCGCTATTACATCGCCACCATGGAGCCCTTTGACGACGAGGGCCGGGCGCGGGTGGACAAGCACCGCAAAATGCGGGCGGACAAGCAGTTTGAGACGGTGGAGTGCTACACCAACCTGATGTCGGCACGTTTGCGGTCGCGGGGCGCCGCCCTTTTGGAGTGCGTCGGCAATTTGGCCGCCAACGAGCTCTACAGCCCCAGCGGAGCGGGGAACCGGACAGACGCCCTGATTTCCATCCTGCTCGGCGTCAGCTCCCTGCTGGAGCAGTGCCGGGACCTGGTGGTGGTGAGCAACGAGGTGTTCACCGGCGGGGAGCGCTACGCGCAGGGGACCGAGGACTATATGCGCCTGGTGGCGGACGTCAACCGGGCGCTTGCGAAACGGGCGGACCGCCTGTGCGAGGTGGTCTGCGGCCTGCCGCAGTATTACACAACGGGGAGGGGGCGGATCGGATGCCGGTGATCGAAACCATTTTGGTGGCCTTTGCCATGTTTTCCGCCCTGCCCCTGCCATGCCCGGAGTGGAACAGCAAAAATATGCGTTACGCCATGTGCGCCTTCCCGCTGATCGGGCTGGTGTGCGCGGCGCTCTGGTACGGCTGGGGGGCGCTTTGTGCTTACTTCAACGTTCAGCATCTGCTTCGGGGAGCGGGCTTCTGCCTCATCCCGGTCATCGTCACCGGGGGCATCCACCTGGACGGCTTCGCCGACACCTGCGATGCGCTGGCAAGCTGCGCCTCCCCGGAAAAAAAACAGGAAATTTTGAAGGACCCCCGGTGCGGGGCCTTTGCGGTCATCCGGCTGTGCAGTTACTTCACGGCCCATCTGGCACTGTGCACCGCTTTACTGCCCACAAAAAAAGCCCTGCTGTCCATGGGGCTGGCCTTTGTGTTGGAGCGCGCTCTTTCCGGGGTGGCGGTGACCCGGTTTCCGCTGGCGAAAAATACCGGGCTGGCCCACACCTTCGCCACGGCAGCGGACCGCCGCATGGCAAGCCGCATTCTCATGCTGGAGTCCGCCCTTGCCGGGGCGGGAATGATTGCCCTAGGCGGCTTCACCGGACTGGCGATGGCCGGGGTGGGACTGATCGTATTCTGGCATTATCGGATCGTGGCAGACAAGCAGTTCGGCGGACTGTCCGGCGATCTGGCTGGGTGGTTTTTGCAGCGGGCCCAGCTTTGGATGCTGGGGGCTCTGGTGGCCTGCCAGCTGTTGGAGGCGAAATTCTTATGATCTTCATCACAGGGCCGCTTTACAGCGGCAAGCGGGACTACGCCTGTTCCCTGCTGAACTGCGACAGACCGGAGCTGGAACAGCGCGCCGTCTGGGATGTGCAAAACCTGGCGGCGGACTGCGCCGATTTGAACACCCTGGCGGACGAACTGGCCCAGCATGACGTAGTCATCGCCACGGAGGTGGGCGGCGGCGTGGTGCCCATCGACGCCAAAGAGCGGGCCGCCCGGGAGGCGGCGGGACGGCTGAGCTGCCTGCTGGCACAAAAGGCGGAGCGGGTGGTCCGGGTGTTCTGCGGCCTGCCCATGGTGCTGAAATGAAAATCTATCTGCTGCGCCATGGGAAGACGGAGTATAACGCTCAAAAAAAGTATCTGGGCCTGACCGACCTGCCCCTTTCCAAACGGGGAAGAGGAGAGCTGATTCCGGCGGATTTTTCGCCGGAGACGGTGTACGTCTCCCCCCTTCGCCGAACGGTGGAGACCGCCGCGGCTTTATTCCCAAATGCCCAGCAAATTGTCATCCCGGATTTTCGGGAGATGGATTTCGGCATTTTTGAGGGAAAAAGCTATCTTGACATGGAACACCTTCCAGCCTACCGGGAGTGGGTGGACGGCGGCTGTCTCGGTCAAATCCCGGAGGGGGAGTCCATGGCCGCGTTCTCCGCTCGCACCTGCGCCGCCTTTGAAGCCTTGGTAAACAAAACCCTTGAAGCGGGCGGGGAGCTTCTCGCCATCACAGCCCACGGCGGCACCCAGATGGCGGTGATGGAGCGCTTTGCCCTACCTAGACAAGATTACTTTTCCTGGCGCGGCCCACTGGGCGGCGGTTTCCTGCTGGATGCCGCCCGCTGGAGGGCGGAGCGCGTTTTGACCCTTTTGGACACAGTTCGATACACGAGAGGCGAGACATCATGAAATTCAATCCTGCCATCCCCTGCGGCTTTGCGCTGGACCTGCTTTTGGCCGACCCCGGGTGGATGCCCCATCCCGTGGTGTATATGGGTAAGGCCATCTCCGCATTGGAAGATTTTTTGCGCTCCCATCTGCCCCAGACGCCGGATGGCGAGCTGATGGGTGGCGCAGTCCTGGCGGCGGCCCTTCCGGTGGGGACTTACGCCGTCGCCAGCGGCGTGTGCGCCCTGGCCCGGAAAATACACCCAGCGGCGGGCTTTGCTGTGGAAACGCTGTGGTGCTGGCAGGCTCTGGCCCTCAAGGGTCTTGCCACGGAGAGCTCCCATGTTCAGGTGGAGCTGGAACAGGACGGCCTGCCCGCCGCCCGAAAGGCCGTGGGCCGCATCGTGGGCCGGGACACTCAGGAGCTGACCGCGGAGGGCGTCATCAAGGCCGCGGTGGAGACAGTGGCGGAAAACTTTTCTGACGGCGTTGCCGCGCCGCTGTTCTATATGCTTCTGGGCGGCGCACCGCTGGCGCTGACCTACAAGGCGGTGAACACCATGGACAGCATGGTGGGATATAAAAACGACCGCTATCTCTACTTTGGCCGGGCGGCGGCGAAGCTGGACGACGCGGCAAACCTCATCCCCGCCCGGCTGGCGGCACTGTGCTGGATCGGCGGGGCCTTCCTCACCGGACAGGACGGAAAAAACGCCTGGAACATCTGGCGGCGGGACCGTTATCACCACGCAAGCCCCAACTCCGCCCAGACAGAGTCGGCCTGCGCCGGCGCTTTGCGGGTACAGCTGGCGGGGCCCGCGTCCTATTTCGGAAAAGTGGTGGATAAACCCACAATCGGCGACCCGGACCGGCCTGTGGACCCCCAGGATATCACACGGGCAAACCGGATGCTGTACGCGGCGGGCGGGCTGGCCCTGGCGGTCGGGTTGGGACTAAAGGCGCTGGCCTGCCGCAGACGGAAATGAGGGTGCGTTTATGGAACAAAAACTGACCCACGGCGGCGACTGGGCAGGCTATGAGGCGGAGTACGGCGCAAGGCCGCTGGATTTTTCCGCTAACATCAGCCCGCTTGGCCTGCCGGAGGGCGTGCAGAGCGCTGTGGTGGAATCGCTGGCGGACGCGCCAAGCTACCCTGACCCGCTATGCCGTTCTCTTCGAGGAGCCATTGCCAGAGCGGAACAAGTGGACCTGGACTGGTGCCTGTGCGGCTGCGGAGCCGCCGACCTCATCTACCGGGTTGTTTTGGCAAAAAGGCCCCGGCGGGCATTGGCCACCGCGCCCACGTTTGCAGAGTATGAAAGGGCGTTGAATCTGGTCGGGTGCAAAACAGACCGCTATTTATTGAAAGAGGAAACCGGTTTCGATCTGGACGGAGGTTTCCTGAACCACATCACCCCGAATACGGACATCGTTTTCCTCTGCCAACCCAACAACCCCACGGGGCGCACCATCCCGCACACATTGCTGGCCGCTGTGCTGGGCCGCTGTCATCAGGCGGGCGCCCTGCTGGTGGTGGATGAGTGCTTCTGTGGCTTTCTGGACGATCCCGGCGCGTTCACCATGAAGAAGCTGCTGGGGAAATACGAAAATCTGCTCATTTTGAAGGCATTTACCAAGCTGTACGCCATGGCCGGACTCAGACTGGGGTACTGTCTTTGCCGCGACACGGCTTTGCTGGATGCCATGAGAAACGCGGGCCAGCCCTGGCCGGTGTCCGGTCCGGCCCAGGCGGCGGGCATCGCGGCGCTGGAGGAAACGCAATACGTCCAGGCCGTGCGGACGTTGATTTCCGCGCAGCGCCCCCGGTTGGCCGGAGCGCTGACCCGCCTGGGCCTCCGGGTGATCCCGGGCGAAGCAAATTATCTGCTGTTTTTCTCCAGCATACCGCTGTTGGGCCCTCTGCGCGGGCGGGGCATCCTGCTGCGGGACTGCGGGAACTATGCGGGGCTGTGTGACGGCTGGTATCGCGTCGCGGTTCGGGGCCGAGAGGACAACGACCGTCTTATTGCCGCGCTGGAGGACATCGTAAAGGAGGGCACCCCATGAGCCGAGCCAAACGAATCATGGTCCAGGGCACCATGTCCGGGGCGGGCAAAAGCCTGCTGTGTGCCGCCCTGTGCCGCATTTTCGCCCAGGATGGCTACCGGGTGGCCCCGTTTAAAAGCCAGAACATGGCGCTGAACAGCTACGTTACCCGGGACGGCTTGGAGATGGGCCGGGCCCAGGTGGTTCAGGCCCAGGCGGCGGAGGCGGAGCCCGACGTACGCATGAATCCGATTTTGCTCAAGCCCAGTAGTGACACAGGCAGTCAGGTCATAGTAATGGGCGAAATCCGGGGGCAGATGTCGGCGGCGGAGTATTTTCGCTACAAAAAGCAACTGTTCCCCGAGGTGCTGGCCGCCTTTGACAGCCTTGCCGCGGAGAACGATATTATCGTTATTGAGGGCGCGGGCAGTCCGGCTGAGATCAACCTGCGCTCGGGTGATATCGTCAATATGGGTCTTGCCCTACGGGTAAACGCACCTGTGCTGCTGGCCGGGGACATCGACCGGGGCGGCGTGTTTGCCCAGCTTTACGGCACGGTGGCGCTCCTTCAGCCAGAGGAGCAGGCTCAGATCGCCGGACTGGTCATCAACAAATTCCGGGGAGATTTGGACATACTCCGTCCCGGCCTGTCCATGCTGGAGGAGCGCGCCGGAAAACCAGTGTTGGGTGTGGTGCCCTATCTCAAGGTGGACCTGGACGACGAGGATTCCTTAGCCCCCTGCCTGACCCAGGAGAGCTCCCACAAGCCGCTGGACGCGGCAGTGGTGCGCCTGCCCCGCATCTCCAACTTCACCGACTTCACACCGCTGGAGGATCACCCGCAAATCGGCGTGCGCTACGTGGACGACCCGCGGAAGCTGGGCAGCCCGGATATCGTCATCCTTCCCGGCACCAAGAGCACCATGGCCGACCTGCTCTGGATGCGGCAGAATGGGCTGGAGGCCGCCGTCCAAAAGCTGGCCGCGTCCGGCACGCTGGTGCTGGGCGTGTGCGGCGGATATCAGATGCTGGGGTCCGCCATCCACGACCCGCAGGGGGTGGAGCATGGCACGCCGGGGAGCGTGCGGGGGCTGGGCCTGCTGCCCATCGAGACCACCTTCCTCCCGGAAAAATCCCGCACACGGGTACAGGCCACCGTGACGGCGGGACCGCTGGCAGGGGCCCGGCTGGACGGCTACGAGATCCACATGGGCCGCACCGAGGTGAAGGGCCGCCCCTTCTGCGTCCTGGACAGCGGCCAGCCCGACGGCTGCGCGCTGGGCGCCGTGTGGGGCACCTATCTCCACGGCCTGTTTGACAGCGGGGAGCTGGTCCAACAACTGGCGGCCCTGCTGTGCCAGCGCAAGGGGTTGACGGTGGAGACGGCTCAGGCCATGTCCCACGCCGCCTATCAGCAGACCCAGCTGGACCTGCTGGCGGCAGGCGTCCGGGAGGCGCTGGACATGGAACAAATTTACCGCGTGATGGAGGATTCATGATGGAGGAAGTGACATACAAGCTGCCCTCGGACATTGAGCGGGAGAGTATGCGCATCATCGGCGAGGAGCTGAAACAACAGGGCGTCACCCTGGAACGGTCGACAGCGGCGGTGGTCAAGCGGGTCATCCACACTACGGCGGACTTCGACTACGCCCACAATTTGCGCTTTACGGACGGCGCCGTGAAAAAAGCCGCGGAGGCATTCCGCGCCGGAGTGGCGGTGGTGACGGACACCAATATGGCCAAATCCGGCATCAGCCGCGCGGCCCTGTCCAAGCTAGGCGGGGAGGTCCACTGCTTTATGGCCGACCCGGACGTGGCCCAGACAGCCAAAGCCCAGGCCACCACCCGGGCGGTGGTGTGCATGGAAAAGGCCGCGCGGGAGTACCCCGGCGCAGTGCTGGCCGTGGGCAACGCCCCCACGGCGCTGCTGAAAATCTGCGAGCTGATTGAAAACGGCCTTCGTCCCGCGTTGGTGGTAGGCGTCCCGGTGGGGTTCGTCAACGTGGTGGAGAGTAAGCGGCGGGTGTTCCAGGTCTGCCAGCGTTACGGCGTCCCCTGCATCGCCGCCATGGGCCGCAAGGGCGGAAGCAATGTCGCCGCCGCCATCTGCAACGCCATCCTCTACACCGCTCTGGACGCCGTGGACCCCGCCAAGCGTCAGGAGACGTTGAAATGAGCGAAAGTAAAGGCCTGGTCCACCTCTACTGGGGGGACGGCAAGGGCAAAACCACCGCGGCCATGGGCTTGGCCCTCCGGGCGCTGGGAACGGGTCGGCAGGTAGCGGTCGTCCAATTTCTCAAGGGGGGGCCGAGCGGGGAAATTCCACTGTTGCGCTCCCTGGGCGCCCAGATTTTTCGGGGAAAGCCGGGGATGAAGTTCTCCTTTCAAATGAACGAAGGGGAAAAGGCCCAAACCCGCGCCCTGCAAACGGATCACCTCCGCCGGGCGCTGGAGTGCGGCGCTGATTTACTGGTCTTGGACGAAGCCTGTGCCGCCTGGCAAAAGGAGCTGATCGACCAGGATCTCCTGCGCTCGGCGGTGCTGAACCGTCCGGCGGGCCAGGAGGTGGCGCTCACCGGTCGCCGGCCAGCGCAGTGGATGTGGGAGGCGGCGGATTACATCACCGAGATGCACTGTCACCGGCACCCCTTTGAGCGCGGCGTCCCCGCCCGGGAGGGTGTGGAGTTTTGAGCGCGCAGCATTCTTTATTGCAAAAAGGCCCCTCTGCCCGTGGCAGGGGGCCTTTTGCGTCAGTCATCTGTTTTCAGGGCGGGTACATCCTTTCACAACCGTCCCATCTGGCAAAAAAGGGCCGCCCCTTCGCGGAGCGGTCCCGAAACAGGAAATCCGTTTTGTATGTGTTTAGTACAGATACATCGCGTTGTAGTTGCTGCCGTTGCCCACGTATTTCTGAATCGCAGCGCTGTTCTTGCCCGAGGAGATGAACGTGGGGTCCATCCGGTGCCAGCTGGAGCCATCAAAATACACCGCGCCGTCAATCCACCCGGTGGCCTCCGTCCACACGCTGACCCAGGCGTGATACGCCTGGCCCGCATAGCCCACCACCAGCTTACAGGGCACGCCCTGGCTGCGGAGCATCCCCGTCATCAGGGCGGCGTAGTCAAAGCAGATGCCCTTGCCGGTGGCCATAGTGGCGTCCAGCACTGGCAGGTAACCGGACTGGACCGTGGCCGCCTTTTGCTGGTCATAGGTCACATTGTTTACCACGAACTGGTAAATCTTCTCCACCTTCATCAGCGGGTCACTGATGCCTTGGGTGAGCTGGGCCGCCTTGGCGATGGAGTTGACGGCATTTTGATAATTCACATACTGGTTGGGCCGCAGGAAGGGGGCGAACTCGTCCGTCAGGGACACGCTGAAGTCCGCCGTCAGCAGGGTGGCATACTTGTTGCCCGTGGTGTTCTCATACACCCCAATCTTATAGCTGCCGTTGCCATCGGACAGGGGCAGGGTGGTCCACTCGCCGGCGTTCAGGTTATAGGTGTACTTCGTGCCGTTCTTCCCGTAAGACGGCCCATACACCAGCACCTTCAGCTTCTTGCCCCCGCCGGAGCAATTCACCATCACATAGCCGTCCTTGGTGTTGGAGTAGTCAATGACAGCCCGGTCACTTTTCTGGGTCAGCGTGCCGGAGGCTTTGGGGGCCAGCTGATCCGGGATGGCGGGCGCGGGAGCGCCGGCCAAGGCCACCGCCTCGTCCTCGATCTCCACCTCCCCCAAAACAGAAGCCTCGTCGATGTACGCCTGGCCCTCCCCGTCGGGCCGGACGCTTCCCTCGGGCGGGGTCTGAGCCGCGCACCCGGTCAATGCTGCCAGCGCCAGCAAGCACGCCAGCAGTTTCTTCCACGTTTTCATGATTCGGTTCCTCCACAGATAATCGCGCTCAGGGACCTGACTGCTATCCCTGATTTTGATTTTAGCACAGCCAAATGGGAATAGCAAGGGGTATCCGCGCCCTCACGTCCCCGCAAAAATGTTAAATTTCCCCCCATTTCTGCGGTATACCGGTAAAATAGATCGTTCCCTTTACAGCTTCTTGATATACTGGGCACTGGTTTTCAGCATCAGCCGCTTGGCGCCCACACCGTCGAAGGCGATGGACAGCAGCACGTCGCCCCCCATGTTCTGGGCGGACAGCACCATCCCCTGTCCAAAAGCCTTATGCTCAATCATATCCCCTTCCTGATACTCCGCCAGAGGCGCGGAAGTGGGCGTGATGGCGCTGGGCCGCGGCGCGGTCCGGGACGCTGTTTTCTGTGGGCGGCCCGGAGTATAGGTGGTCCGCCGCTCCCCGCCGCCGTAGGCGGGGCGGTAGGGGTCCCGGCAGGTGGATACCTGGGGCGTCTGGTCGAAGTCGTAGTCGTCCCCAGCGGGGGAGGGGTCCAGGTAAGACCGGCCTGACTGCTCCAACAGCTCAGCGGGGATCTCTCCGGCAAACCGGGACGGCCGGTTGTTGCTGGTGCGGCCAAAGAGCATCCGCTGGCCCGCACAGGTGAGGTAGAGACGCTCCTTGGCCCGTGTCAAAGCCACGTAACACAGCCGCCGTTCCTCCTCCATCTCCTCCATCTCACCGATGGACCGGATGCCGGGGAAAATCCCCTCCTCCATGCCAACCACAAACACCGTGGGGAACTCCAAGCCTTTGGCGGAGTGCATGGTCATCATCACCACCGCGTCCTCATTGGGATCGTGGCTATCCAAATCGGTGTATAGGGCGACCTCGTCCAGAAAACCCGCCAAGTCCGGCTCCCCTTCGGCGTTCTCCATGTAGCCTTTGATGGAGGTCAACAGCTCCCGCACGTTCTCCAGGCGGGTGCGGCTCTCGATATCGTTCTTGGCCTGGAGCATAGCGGCATAGCCCGTCTGAGCGATGACCTCCTCGTAGAAATTCTCCAGGTCCATGCTCCGGGACAGCCCAGTCAGGTTTTCGATCAGCTTCACGAACTCCCCCAGCTTCTTGGCAGGCTTTTGGAGCTGGGGATACTCCCCGGCGTGGGTGATGACCTCCCACAAAGGCGCCCCCTGGGCCGCGGCGATATCCCGTGCCCGCTCTACCGTGGCGCCGCCGATGCCCCGGGGCGGGTTGTTGATGATGCGGGTCAGCCGCAGGTCGTCCCCATGATTCTGGATGGCGCATAGGTAGGCCAGCATATCCTTGACCTCGGCCCGGTCAAAGAACCGGGTGCCCCCGATGACCTTGTAGGGAATGCCGCTGCGCTTGAAGGCCACCTCCAGCTGGTTGGACTGGGCGTTCATGCGGTAGAGGATGGCGTGGGTGTTCCACTTTACCCCCGCCCGGTAGTCCTCCATCAGCTTATCCGCCACGAAGCGGGCCTCGTCGTTCTCGTTCATGGCGGTGTAGAGGAACACCTTGTCCCCCGTGTCCCCGGCGGTCCACAGCTCCTTGCCCTTGCGGCCCTGGTTGTGGCGGATGACGGCGTTGGCAGCGTCCAGAATGTTTTTGGTGGAGCGATAATTCTGCTCCAGGCGAATGGTGCGGCACCCCTTATACTGGTCCTCGAAGGAGAGGATGTTTTCGATGGTGGCTCCCCGGAAGCGGTAGATGGATTGGTCGTCGTCGCCGACAACGCAGATATTCTCCCGCCCTCCGGCCAGCAGAGAGGCCAGGAGATACTGTAAATTGTTGGTGTCCTGGTACTCGTCAATCAATACGTAGCGGAATTTTTTCTGATAATATGCCCGAACGTCCTCATACTGCTGGAGCAGGCGGACCGTGTGCAGGATAATATCGTCGAAGTCCAGCGCCCCGGCCTCCCACAGCCGCTTTTCATAGGCGGTGTACAGCTTGGCAATCTTCATCAGCCGGTAGTCGCCGGACTGCTCGCACTCCTCCGCAAAATCCTTGGCAAGCTGGAGCTTGTCCTTTGCCCGGGAAATGGTCCCCAGCACGGACCGGGGTGGGAACTGCTTGTCGTCGAATTTCAGCTCCCGGATACAGTCCTTCATCACCCGCAGGGAGTCGTCGGTGTCATAGATGGTGAAGGAGGAGGGAAAGCCCAGCTTTTCGATATCCCGCCGTAAAATCCGCACACAGGCGGAGTGGAAGGTGGACGCCCACACGTCCCGGGCGTCGGAACCCAGCATTTTTTCCAGCCGTGCCTTCAGCTCCCCGGCGGCCTTGTTGGTGAAGGTAATGGCAATGATCGTCCAAGGGGCGGCGGGGTCCAGGGCGCATAGGCGGTCAGCTTGGAGCCGTCCCTCTTTGGTGGGCTTCTTGGCATACTGGCGCAAAAAGCTCAAGTCGTCCTGTGTCACCCACTCCGGCGCGTCGTCGGAGTCTGAGCCCCGGCCATAGCGGATCAGGTTTGCCACCCGGTGGATCAGCACGGTGGTCTTGCCCGAGCCGGCGCCCGCCAGCAGGAGCAAGGGCCCCTCGGTGGCCAATACCGCTTTGCGCTGTTCAGGGTTTAGATTCTGATGGTTTTGGCCGATAACCTCCCGGCGGAGGCGGCAGAATTCCAGCTCCTGCTGCTGTGTCAGCATGATATCATTCTCCTTTTGTCAAGTGTGCCCATTATAACAGACTTGGGGCGAAAAGTAAAATGCGAAAGCAGCGGGACCGCAGGTCCCGCCGCTCTCCTATTTCCACTTGTTTTTAAGTAATGTCCTGCTCCAACAGGCTCCTCAGCTGCCCGCTCCGGCGCTGACAACCCTCGATGAGCGCCGCATAAAGCGCCAGCAGATCCGGGTCCTCCCAGGCGTCGGAGGCCAGCCGGTAGGCGTTTTCCTGCCTCTGCTCCGCCTGGTGCCGGTTCCTCAGCGCCCCCCAGTAGGACGAAATGGACGGGACGCCCAGCAGTTCAGAGGGCCAATACCGCAGTCCGGTCAGCAGAAAGTACGCCGCCGCCAGCTTCCGGGCCTCCTTGTGCTGGTCCGCCGCCATGCTGTTCAGCATCCGCGCGTCCGTCCCACGGGTCCGCTTCGCCAGATGGCGGTAGAACTGCCAGCCCTCCAGCGCGTCCATCACGTGTCGGCGCAGGCGGACGGTGCGGTCGTCGGCGGGCTGGGGCTCTTCCCACAGCCGGGGCAGGTCATTCCCCCGGTCCGGGCCGTTCTCTGTGGGCAGCCCCTCTGTCTCGCCGCACCCGCCGCAGGGCTCCTCTTGAGCAGGCGGCTCCGGGGCGGGCGTTTCCTCCGCGCTCTGCCAGCCGTCCGGCTCCTCCACCGGCTCCTGAAGGGACGGTTCGGGCCCCATGGGCGTCTCCGGCTCCGCGGGCTGGGTCTGGCCCTCCTGCCATGTGGACGGGGCTGTCATACCCTCGCGCTCACACTCCGGGAGCAGCCCCTCTCCCTGTTCGCAGATCAGGGCCTTCAGGCAGTCACAGGACACGTCGCCCTCCCAGCCGCCGGGGATGCCGGGCTGGATGGGGCTGGATCCCTGGTCCCGGCCCTCCATCACCCTTTGCCAGACCCGCTGGAACACCTCCTGGTCCTTCACCGCGCATGGGATCATATCTTCCATGTTCACACCTCCTTTGCCTCACATTCTATGAGGCAAGGAAGGTTTTTGCCAATCTACTTTTTCAGCAGGTCCTCAAAGGAGCGAATATACTGCCCGCACACCGCCTTTAGCTCATCCTGACGAGCGGCATAGTAGGCGTCGTACACCCCCGCCGCCTTCATCCCGGCCTTCCCGGCGGCGGCGCAGTTGTCCGGGCTGTCGTCAAAGAGAATACACTGCTCAGACGGCACGCCCAGCAGTTCGCTCAGCCGCACAAAACACTGCGGGTTCCGCTTTTCCAGGCCGATCTCCTCGGCGTATACGATATGGCCGAACAGCTCCCACAGGTTGAACCGCCTAAGCGCCGCCTCGCACAGCGCCGGACGGCAGGCGGTGAAGATCGCCATGGGCCGCCCCTCATCCCTGCACTGACAGACAAACTCCGCCGCTCCCGGCTTCAAGGGGGCAAGCTCCCGGTAATGGTGCTCCGCCAGGCTGTCCCACTCCGCCATAATGTCCTCCGGCGAGTCGGGCAGGTTATAATACTCCTTGGTGAATCTGGCCGCGATGGGGTAGATGGAGCGCTCCACCACCCGCTGATACTCCGGTGTATGGGGCAGGCTCCGGCGGGCCAGAAATTCCCGGTCCACCTCCAGCCAGATGCCATTGGTGTCGGTCAAGGTGCCGTCTAGGTCGAATATGTACAAGATATCATCTCCTTGCAGTTCTTCCAGCATACCAGACTCCGCCGCCCCTGGCAAGCCCTGGCGGCATTTTTCTTCCACACGTTGACTTGTCCCCCCTTTGCGGATAAAATAGGAGAGAGCTTTTTGAGAGGGGGCGGTAATATGCGGAAACTGGCCTGGTTTTCCGGCGGGTTCGCCGGCGCCTGCCTTTGGGCATGCTATTGGGAAATTGGCGTTGTGCCTTTGTTGATTGCCGCCGCCCTGCTGGGGCTCATGCTGGCAGTGTGGTCCTATGCCCGGCCCCGGCCAAATGAGCGCCCCATCCTTTTGCGCTGCCCCAAGGACAAGGGCCCGCTGTCCCGGCATACGTTGTATCAGCTTTCCCGGCGGGGCGTGGCTCTGTGCCTGGGCGGAGCGCTGGCTCTGGGATGGTCCGGCGCCTATTTCCTTCTGTTCCGCGCTCCGGCGGAGAACTGGGTGGGGGAGGAGGTCCTCATTTCCGGTGAAGTCTCTTCCTATCCCACACCCACCTCGATTGGCGGTTATTCCATAACCGTCCACCTGGACGGCGGCTTTTTCGCCCCGGATGCGCTGGTGTACGGCTCCTCGGGCTGGGGCGAACTGAAGCCTGGCGATCAGGTGGCCTGTACCGCCCGGACGAAGCCCTCCACCTACGCCTATGGTGACGAAACCACCTATTACACCGCAAAAGGCGTATATCTGCTCGCCTACTGCAACGATACGCCGGAGATCACCGCTGCCGAACGCGTCCCCGTTCAACATTGGCCCGCCCTGTGCGCCCGCTCGCTCCACGACGGGATTTACGCCGCCTTCGACGATGTGGCCGCCCCCATTGCCGCCGCCGTCACCCTGGGAGACAAGTCTGGGCTGGACGGCACCCTTTCCTCCGCCTTCAACAGGGCGGGGTTGATGCACGCGGCGGTGGTGTCCGGCCTGCACATCGGTTTTCTGGTGCAAATGGTCTTGGTTCTCAGCGGACGGCGCAAAAAGGCGGCGCTGGCCACAGTGCCCCTGTTGGTGTTCTACGCCCTGATGGCGGGCGGGACGCCGTCGGCCTTTCGCGCGGTCATCATGCAAAGCACCCTTCTGTTCGCGCCCATCGCCCAGCGGGAGGAGGACGCCCCCTCGGCCCTGGGGTTTGCTCTGCTGTTCCTGCTGGCGCTCAACCCCTTCGCTGCCGCCAGTGTGGGGCTGCAACTGTCCTTCGCCTCGGTGGCGGGCATTCTGCTGGTATCCGGTCCGCTGTTCCAATGGATGTATCAGCCGTTGAAGAAAAAGAAACCCTCCAAGGGGGAAGCACTTAAGCTCAAAGTATGGAAGGCCCTCCGGACGGCCCTCTCCGGCGTATCCGCCTCACTGGGGGCCATGCTGTTCACCGTCCCCCTCATCGCGCTGTACTTCGGGCAGATCACGCTGTTGGGCCCCTTGTCCAGTGTGCTGGTGCTATGGGCGCTGAGCCTTTTGATGATGTGCGCGCTGGTTTTGGGGATTATCGCAATCTGGCTGCCCGTCCCCGCCGCGCTGCTGGGGGCCGCCGCAGGTCTGCTGGGCCATTACGCCCGGCGGGTGGCGCTGCTCCTGGGCAAGTTCCCCTTTGCCTCTCTCAGCACTGACGGGCGGTACTGCCTAATTTGGCTGGCGGCAGTGTATCTGGCTCTGCTGGCCGCTCTGTTCAGCAGGGAAAAACCGAAACAGCCTCTTGCCTCCGTCCTCACCCTGGCCGTACTCCTGTGCGCCGCCATCGGATTCAGCCGTCTGGAGGTGGAGGCCAGCCACCTAACCGTAACAGCCCTGGATGTGGGCCAGGGCTCCTCCACCGCCCTGCTGTCCGGCGGACGGGCGGCACTGGTGGACTGTGGCGGGTCCGGCTCCCGGAGCGCGGGCGACACCGCCGCCGACTACTTTGCCGCCATGGGCCGCACCCGGCTGGACCTGCTGGCCCTCACCCATTTCGACAGCGACCACTTCAACGGCGTGGAGCAGCTTTTCTACCGCATGAAGGTGGACAAGGTGGCCATACCCGCCGCGGATACCGACCCCGGGGACGCGGCCCGCATTGCCCAGTTGGCGGAGAAGGAGGGCGCGGAAATTATCCTGGTGGACGACACAAAAACGCTGGACTTGGGAGATGCGGCCATTACCCTGTTCCCACCCCTGGGCAGCGGCACAACCAACGAATCCGGGCAGTTTATCCTGTGCACCTATCACGATTTCGACGTGCTCATCACTGGAGACGCGGACTCCTTCGTGGAAAAAATGCTGGTAAAGTATCAGCCCATTCCCGACATTGAGGTTCTACTGGTGGGCCACCACGGCTCCAAGAATTCCAGCTGTGAGGAATTTCTCCAGGCCACCGCGCCGGAGCTGGCAATCATCTCCGCCGGGGCCAACAACTCCTACGGCCACCCCGCCCCGGAGGCGCTGGAACGGCTGGAGAATATCGGTTCTCAAATTTACCGTACAGACGAAAGCGGCGCCATCACCATCACCCTGCGGGGCGAAAACGTGGGCGTCCACTGAAAAGCGAGGAAATACCATGGCATATAAGAAAAAAAGCGCGGACAACTCCGCCATGCAGGAGCTGAAGCGGGACCTGAACGCAGGCACGCCCAAGCCTTTGTATCTATTTTACGGCGAGGAAGCCTTTTTGCGGGATTATTACCTGGGAAAACTGAAGGATACCATTCTGCCCACCGGGCTGGAGGACTTCAACCTCCACACCGCGAAGGGCAAGGAGTGCTCCATCGACTGGATTGAGCAGGCGGCGGATTGCCTGCCTATGATGAGCGAGCGCACCCTTGTGGTGGTCACTGACTTCGATCTGTTCGGTCAGGGGGAAAAGGGCCGGGACCGGCTGATTGCTATCCTGTCCGCCCTGCCGGATTACTGCACCATGGTGTTTGTATACGACCTGGTAACGCCTAAAATTGACGGGCGTTCCAAGCTCTTGGCCCTCATCAAAAAGCTGGGGGGAGCGGTGAACTTCCAGCGCCAGGACGAGGAACAGCTCACCGGGTGGATCTGCCGTCAGTTCAAAAAGGCGGGGAAGTCCATCGACACCCGGGACGCCGGTTATCTGGTGTTCCTGTGCGGGGATTTGATGCACGATTTATCCTCTGAAATTGGCAAAATTGCCGCCTATACCTCCAACGACCGCATAACCCGGCAGGATATTGACGCGGTGGCCTCCCCCAGGGTGGACGCGGTGGTGTTTAAGATGACCGACGCCTTGGCCTCCAAGGACTTCGATAAGGCGGCTTCGGTGCTGGCCGATCTGCTCCACAACCGGGAATCTCCGGTGATGATTTTGTCTGTCATGGGTAAGTATTTCCGCCAGCTATACACCGCCCGGCTGTATCTGGACGGAGGTAAGTCCAAAGGCGCTTATAAAGAGCTGTGGAATATGGCCTCCGGCTACTATATGGACCAGCAGGCGGACCGCCTGCTGGATGCTGCCCGGCGGTTCTCCCTGCCTTGGTGCCGGTACGCTGTGCGGAGGTGCGCCGAGGCGGACGCCGCGGTGAAGTCCGCCCCCAGGGGGCAGGATGGCGAGGCGCTCACCGCTCTGCTGGTGGAACTGGCCTCCGGACGGCGGGTGGCGGTATGAGCGGGCCTCTGCGCGTCAAAGAGGCCATCGTTGTCGAGGGGCGGTACGACAAAAGCACCTTAGCCGGTGTGGTAGACACGCTGATTTTGGAGACATCCGGGTTTGGCGTGTTTAAGGATGGGGAGCGGCTGGCCTTCTTGCGGCAGGTGGCGGCAAGGCGGGGGCTCATCGTCCTCACCGATTCGGACGGGGCGGGGTTTGTTATCCGCAACTATTTGAAAGGCGCCATCCCAAAGGAGCAGTTGAAGCACGCCTATGTGCCCGACGTGTATGGCAAGGAGCGGCGCAAGAAAGCGCCCGGAAAAGAGGGAAAATTGGGCGTGGAGGGGATGACCCCGGATGTTTTGCGAACTGCCATTCTCCGCGCCGGGGCCACGGTACTGGATGGGGACGCGCCGGACCGTCCGCAAGGGGATCTGACTCCGGCGGATCTGTTTGCCTTGGGGCTGTCCGGCACGCCGGACGCGGCCCAGCGGCGGGCGGCGCTCCTGCGAAAGCTGAACCTGCCCGAGCACATGGGCGCCAAGGCCCTGCTGGCGGCGCTGAACGCGCTGTATACCCCGGAGGAGCTGGAACAGCTCCTGAACAAATAAAAGCAAGCCAAAACCCACCGTTTTGGCTTGCTTCTTTTTTACTCCAAGTTGTTCAAACCGTCGAACAATTCGTTGAAGGACTTCTCCTTAGCGCACCGGCCAAAGGACAGCTCTTTGTCTTCGCCGAACTCCAGCAGGAAGCATTTGGCCAGCTCCTCCACTGTCATCTCCAGCGATTCAAAAAACTGCCGATAGGCGAAATTCCAGGCTGGAGCGCCCTCCTCAAAATTGCTGACGATGAGGGATTCCGTCACCTGGTCCAGGGGGTACAGCTTGAGGTGCATCAGCTCGTGAACGATGACCTCCTCCAAATTCTCCTGCTTGGGGTTGGCCGCGTTGAGCATCAAGATTGCTTTACGGTCGGTGCAGTCGATTTTGAAATCACCGGTCTTGCGCCACTTGGGGTCCTCCACCCACTCCAGCTTTACATCCCAGCCGGGAGTGAGACGCAACTTCCCGCACCAGTAGTCAAAGCGCTCCCGGAGCTTCTCCCGGCCGATGGGCGTGCTCATTTGCTCTGTCTCCATCATCTTGTCAATCCGGCGCTGGTGGCGGCCTCCCTCAAAATCCGTGGACAGGAACACGTCTAAAATACGCTCGGCCAGGTTGCCGCCGGTGACGCCCGCCCCCATGGCCAACACGTTGGCGTCGTTGTGGCGGCGGGTCATCTCAGCAGACAGAGGCTCGTGGCACAAAGCGCACCGGACCCCCTTCACTTTATTGGCAACAATGGACACGCCGATGCCAGTGGTGCACAACACCACGCCCCGCTCACAGGTCCCGTCCGCCACCAACTGGGCGGCGGGGCGGGCATAGTCAGGATAGTCACAGCTGTCCAGGCTGTCGGCGCCGCAGTCGGTCACCTGGTGGCCCTGCCCGGTCAGATGGGCCTTCAGGCGCTCCTTCAGCTCATAGGCTCCGTGGTCACAGGCAATGGAAATTTTCATCTCCGCAAGTCCTCCCTTTACAATTTATGGAGCACCGGGCGGCGGCGCTCATAGGTGGTCACATGGTCAAAACCCGCCGCCTGAACCATGGCCAGGGCCTCCGGAATGCCTACGGCCACCTGCTCCGGCTTGTGGGCGTCCGCGCCTACGGTGACCAGCTTCCCGCCGCAATCCTTGAACCACGACAACACCAGGGGCCAAGGCTCCATGTCCGTCCCCCGGCACACGTTCACCTCTAAGGCGTGGTCGGTCTTAATCACTTCCTTAAAAATAGCCCGGACACGGTCTTCATAGCCGGCAATGGACATCTCCACGCCGTCCCGGTGGATATAGCGCAGGGGGTAGACGATGTGGGCCAGGCTGTCATAGCAGTCGGGATATTGGGTCACCAGGCTCCAGGTGTGGTCCAGGGTGCTCTCCACCGCGCAGCGGCTCAGCTCCAGGTTGTCGTGGTAGTTGGAGAAGGCCAGGTCCCGGCCGCCCTCCATGCCAATCCAGTTGTGGAGGGAGCCCAATACGAAATCTAATTCCTCACCGCCCTGGGCCAGGATGTTCCGGGCCGCGTCCGGGTCAGCGGGCGCGGACCCCAATTCCAGGCCCAAGCGAAAAATGAGGGCTCCGCCCACTTCTTTTTTTACGGCGTGATACTGGGCTTTGGCGGCAGGCCAATCAAAGCTGGCGACCGGTTCGCCGTGCAAACCCAACAGGTCGCAATGGTCCGTGACACAAAACTCTTTCAGCCCGGAGGCGACAGCCGAACGGGCCATATCGGACAATTCGGCCTTGCTGTCGGGGGATATTTTGCTGTGACTGTGAAGATCGCAAAGGTACATGACACATCACCTGAAATTAAAAATAGATACGGTCAGAAAAAATTGCCATAATCCCCCCGGAACAGACGGTCCGACACGGAGGCGCAGACCAATAGACCTACCTCATCCCAGTGACCAGACACCGGCGGCAGCACAAATGGAGGCGCCAGCGTCGAAAGCCGCGCGCGCCGGAACGATTCCGTCCAAAGCACCGTATAGGCCTCTCCCGTAAAGGGGGTACACAGGGGGCACACCCCCTGTGCGCGCTCTTTGGTTACTTTCTCTCACGCGAGAGAAAGCACCCCCCCGGAGGGCGCTTCCCCCTGCGCAGGGGAAAAGCCTACAGCGGCCAGCTCGGGAACCAGCGGAGGAAGTAGAGACTGTACCAATAGGGAACATAAAGCCCAACGAGCTCCGGATAAAAAACAGCATACAGCGCAACCGCATACCCAGTAAACCCATACACCGCCAGACGGTATCCTCTCCGCTTGCGTTCCATCATATCATTCATCAGGTAGGCGATCGCAAAGCACAGGAACAAAATCGTGGGGAAATAATGGTACGCAAACAGAATACGCCCAATGGGCAGCCAGGGCACAAATTGAGACAGGATGGCAATCAGGATAAAGAGCCCCTTCCCACATCTGCGCCGTACCGTCTGAATGGCCACTCCAAAGAACGCCGCCAATCCCACCCAGGACACCAACGGATTATTGAAGGAGGCAAACAGGCTCTTAACCCCTTCCACATCCAAATCCCGATAATAAAGGATGGGCCGCCCATCAAAGATCCACTGGTACCAGTAAGACTCATAGGGATGGGGCGTGTGCACCCCCTGATGGTAGGTAAACATAAAATGCTGGTTTTGCAACATGAGATCCACTGGGTGGGCCGTATTCTTGACGACCTCAAAGAACCCTTGCTTCGCCCCGTCCGCTCCCGGCTGGGCCGCGGCGGCCAAATGCTGGGGCAGCTGGTTAAAGGGCCAGCTCAGGCACTGCTGGACCATGCCCATAAAACCGGCTGTGTTCCCCCGGGCCACGGCATAGGGAAAATAGGAAACCGTGTAAATGCACACCGGAATGATGACAAAAAACAGCACAGACAACAAGGTAGTCCCCACCACGTGAACCGCAAAAGAGGGCACCTTCGGCCTCTGCCACGGGACCTCCTTCTCCAAAAACATGGCCTGGGTCACGTCCTCCCGGACCTCTGGGGGCGCGGCCTCCTGCCGGGCACGGTTTTCCGCCTCCCGCCAGTCCCCGGCCTTGAAGATCATCCCCAGCAGCCACAGCAGGGCCAAGCCCGCTCCGGCATATACCACCGTCCACTTGGAGGCGCAGCCAATCCCCCAGAACAGCCCGCACAGGAACAAAGGCAGGATATACCACCTCAGCTTTTTCCCCGCCGGAACCGCTAGCCAGCGGTACATGAAGTAATAGGACACCAGGATGAAAAACACGCCGTAGGTGTCGATGGTGGCGATGCGGGTCTGGACCAGGTGCATAAAGTCAAAGGTGAACAACGTCGTCCCGCACACCGCCACAGGGGTTTTCCCAAATAGGTTTTTCAGGAAGATATACAGCACCGGCACCATGAGCACCCCGAAAAGCGTGCCCATGAACCGCCAGCCAAAGGGAACCATACCGAAGATCATGATGCCTACAGACAAAATCAGCTTGCCCAGGGGCGGGTGGGATACCTCATAGGGGTAAATGTTATTCAGGTGCTCCAGCGCCGTGCGGGGGTGGTAAATCTCGTCGAAATAGGAGGAATTCATATAGGTGGACTTGGTCGTCCACTCCTCCCGCTCGTCAAAGAGGGCCCAGGCCCCCTCATCCATCTGGGTGGGCGCCATGGGGGATTCCATGTTCCACAGTGCCAGCTCCGCCAGCCACATTCCCTCCTCCCGGGGCGCGCTGACGGCGGTCAGACGGAACTGAGACGCGCTGATGGAGCCTATCCCCGTCTCGTTCTCTCTGACCTCCTCGCCCTGCGCGTTCACCAGGTCCAGGTCCAGCACCCGCCACTTGAACAGGGTGTTGTAGGATTGATCCAGCTTGAGCTCCTGCCAATTTCCCTCCTCATCCAGCCACTCCAGCTCATAGTAGCCGGTGCCCAGAGAGGTAAAAAAGGACACCTTATTGATAATGACAGGTTGGTCATAGGCGAAGGACAGACTGTCCCCCTGGTGGAACTTGACCACGCTCTGGGGGCCAGTCAGGTTGCCCAGCCGGAAAAAGGCTGTGGCGGCGTATACCGCCGTCAACAGCAAAATGGGCAAAATGTCGCTCTTCTCCATGGGGTGATGGGGAATCGTCAGAGTCAGGCGGCGGTGCTGGACACGCTCCTCCGACATGGCAATCCACTCCAGGCTGTGGGGCCGGGGACGGAGGCAAAGCCAGTAGTAGACAAAAAAGGCGATACACACCGCCAGCGCCGGGATGAACCAGGCAAAGGCAGGGGACAGATTGGTAAAAAACCAGGACACGCCCTCTGCCACCGCGTCCCAGGCCCCCTGCAGGGTGAGCGGGGCCTCCGTCGGGTCGGGAGAGGCGGTCAGTGCCAATAGCTTTATCATTGCGGCCTCCATGCGCTTATCGCGCTCAAATCCGTGATTGGGCAAAAATGCCGATACATTGGATATCATACTACGAACGCAGCGGAAAAGAAAGCCTTTTTTTCATTTTGCATCATAATAGGCAACTCCTTTCAGCAGTCCGATAGATTATGTGCGAAAACGGGGTGGATTTTTGGCGCTGGCGCACATTCACATTTAATTTACAACTGAACTCTTGACAATTTCGGGGGGTGGTGGTACATTTACTTTAGCACTCAAGGACAATGAGTGCTAAAGCTTCAGAGGGGAGGCAGGCACTTGGAGCTATCTGAGCGAAAAAAGAAAATTCTCCGGGCCGTGGTGGAAAGCTACATTCAGACGGCGGAGCCGGTGGGCTCCAAGGCGCTGATGGAGCTGGCGGGTTTGAAGGTATCCTCCGCCACCATCCGCAACGAGCTGGCCGATTTGACGGAGCGGGGCTATCTGGAACAGCCCCATACCTCCGCGGGGCGGATTCCCTCTCCCAAGGGCTACCGGCTGTATGTCAACGAGCTGATGGAGGAGCAGCGGCTCAGTTTGGAGGAAACGAAACAGATCAACGACGCCCTCCACTTGAAGATGCGGGAGCTTGACAAGGTCATCGACCAGGCCGGGCGCATGGTGTCCCAGCTGACCAACTATCCCGCCTTCGCCCTCACTGAGGGCGCCCGGCGGCTGACCATCAAGCGGTTCGATCTGATCCTGGTGGACTCCGCCTCCTTCATCGCCGTGGCGATGACAGACAGCAATGTGGTCAAGAACAAGCTGTTCCGACTCCCCGCCGAGCTGAGCGAGCCGCAATTGCAATTGCTCACCACCCTGCTGAACACCGCTTTCGTGGGCAAGACCCTGGACCAGCTCACCCCGGAGCTGATGCGCGTGGCGGAACACGCGGCAGGCAGTTCCTACGGGCTCATCTCCCTGGTGGTGTCCTTCGCCATGGAGGTGCTGGACGAGCTGGAGAGCAGCTCGGTGCACACCGCCGGCGCCAGCCACATCCTGGACCACCCCGAGTACCAGGACGTGGGCAAAGCCCAGGCGCTGATGAGCTATTTGTCCGAGGACAAGGCGCTGGCCCAGGCCCTGGCCCTGCCCGCGCTCCAGGACGACAACACCAAGATCCTCATCGGCCCGGAGAACGTGGCCGACGAGCTCAAAGACACCAGCGTGGTGCTGGCAAGCTACGACATCGGGGACGGCATGAAGGGGGTCATCGGCGTGGTGGGTCCCACTCGGATGGACTACGCCAAGGTGGCCGCCAAGCTGTCCTGCGTGGCAGACGGCCTGTCCAAGCTGTTCGGGCAGCCGGAGCTGCCCCCCGGTACGCCGGAAAAGGAGGAATAAACGCCAATGGCTAAAGACAAGATGAACGAGAACCCCGTCCCCGAGGACGAGCAGAACGAAACCGCCGAAGCCCCCGAGCAGGAATCCGTCGAGGAAATCGAAACCGCAGAGCCTCCCGAGACAGAAGAGGTCCCTGCGGCCGATGAGGCTCCAGAGGCACCGGAGTCCAAAAAGGGCTTCTTCGGGAAGGGCAAGAAAGAGCCCAAGAAGGACCAGGGCCAGCTGCTGGCCGAGGCCGCAGACAAATACCTGCGTTTGGCGGCGGAATATGACAACTACCGCAAGCGCACCGCCAAGGAGAAGGAAAACGCCTGGACCGAGGCCAAGGCTCAGACCGTGGCGGCGTTCCTCCCGGTGTACGACAACCTGGAGCGGGCCCTCAAACAGGAGACCACCGACGAGGCCTACAAGAAGGGTGTGGAGATGACCATGAAGGGTCTTCAGGACGCGCTGATCAGCCTGGGCGTGGAGGTCATCCCCGCCCTGGGCGAAACCTTCGATCCCAACCGGCACAACGCCGTCATGCACTGCGACGACGAGGAGGCCGGGGAGAACACCATCGTCGAGGTGTTCCAGCAAGGCTTTATCTGCGGAGATAAGGTGATCCGGTTCTCTATGGTAAAAGTCGCCAATTAAACGCATCCCCAATTTCACATTGTTAAAAATACACTTTTCATATAACAGGAGGAAATCACTATGAGCAAGATCATCGGTATTGACTTGGGTACTACCAACAGCTGTGTGTCCGTTATGGAGGGCGGCGAGGCCGTCGTCATCCCCAACGCCGAGGGCAACCGCACCACTCCCTCCGTCGTCGCTTTCTCCAAGGACGGCGAGCGCATGGTGGGCCAGGTGGCCAAGCGCCAGGCCATCACCAACCCCGACCGCACCATCGCCTCCATCAAGCGTGAGATGGGCTCTGACTACCGGGTGCCCATCGACGGCAAGAAATACACCCCCCAGGAGATCAGCGCCATGATCCTCCAGAAGCTGAAGGCCGACGCCGAGAGCTACTTGGGCCAGACCGTCACCGAGGCGGTCATCACCGTCCCCGCCTACTTCACCGACGCCCAGCGCCAGGCCACCAAGGACGCGGGCAAGATCGCCGGCATGGAGGTCAAGCGCATCATCAACGAGCCCACCGCCGCAGCCCTGGCCTACGGCGTGGACAAGGAATCCGACCAAAAGATCATGGTCTACGACCTGGGCGGCGGCACCTTCGACGTGTCCGTGCTGGAGGTCGGCGACGGCGTCATTGAGGTGCTGGCCACCGCGGGCAACAACCGCCTGGGCGGCGACGACTTCGACAAGTGCGTCATGGACTGGATGGCCGCTGAATTCAAGAAAGCGGAGGGCATCGACCTCACCGGGGACAAGGTTGCCATGCAGCGCTTGAAGGAGGCCGCCGAGAAGGCCAAGATCGAGCTGTCCGGCGTCACCACCACCTCCATCAATCTGCCCTATATCACCGCCGACGCCACCGGTCCCAAGCATCTGGACCTGACCCTGTCCCGCGCCAAATTTGACCAGCTGACCTCCCACCTAGTGGAGGCCACCGCCGGTCCCGTGCGCCAGGCTATGAGCGACGCGGGCCTGTCCGGCAATGACATCCAAAAGGTGCTGATGGTGGGCGGCTCCAGCCGTATCCCCGCCGTCCAGGACATGGTGAAGAAGCTCACCGGCAAAGAGGGCTTCAAGGGCATCAACCCCGACGAGTGCGTGGCCATGGGCGCGGCCCTCCAGGGCGGCGTGTTCACCGGCGACACCAAGGGCCTGCTGCTGCTGGACGTGACCCCCCTGTCCCTGGGCATCGAGACCATGGGCGGCGTCATGACCCGGCTCATCGACCGCAACACCACCATCCCCGCCAAGAAGTCCCAGACCTTCACCACCGCCGCTGACAACCAAACCTCCGTGGAGGTCCACGTACTCCAGGGTGAGCGGGAGATGGCCCAGTATAACAAGACCCTGGGCAAGTTCCACTTGGACGGCATCGCCCCTGCCCGCCGCGGCGTGCCTCAGATCGAGGTCACCTTCGACATCGACGCCAACGGCATTGTGAACGTGTCCGCCAAGGACTTGGGCACCGGCACCGAGCAGCACATCACCATCACCTCCTCCACCAATATGTCCAAGGAGGACGTGGATAAGGCCGTTCGGGAGGCGGAGCAGTTCGCCGCTGAGGACGCAAAGCGCAAGGAGGAGGTCGATACCCGCAATCAGGCCGACCAGATGGTGTACCAGACCGAAAAAGCGCTGGACGAGATGGGCGACAAACTGGACGCCAACGACAAGGCCAGCGTCCAAGGGCCGCTGGAGAAGCTGAAGGAGACCCTCAAGGGCAACGACACCCAGGCCATCAAGAGCGCCACCGAGGAGCTGACCAAGGCGTTCTATTCCATCAGCGAGAAGCTCTACAGTCAGGCGGGCGGCCAGGCCGGCCCCGACATGGGCGGCGCCGGCTTCGGCGGCGGCCAGCCCCAGGGCGGCGGCGATAACGTCGTGGACGCCGACTATGAGGTCATGGACGACGATAAATGAGAAGCGCTGAGCCGTCGTGAGCAGCGGGCTAAGACCGGAGCGCAGGGAAATCCCCGGAGGGGCCCCAGGCTCCGGAAGGGTTTCCCAAAGTCGGAGGGCGAGACCTTAGAACCGCGTCGCGAACAGGCGAAGCGTGACAATAAGCTGTCCGGCAGGACCGGAAATCGGATGGGAAACAGCGGGGTGCAATGCCCCGCGTTTCCCGCGTAAAGAGGTGAAACCATTTGGCGGATCAAAAACGAGATTATTATGAAGTATTGGGCGTGGGCAAGACCGCGTCCGACGATGAATTAAAAAAGGCCTACCGCAAGCTGGCCAAGCAGTACCACCCGGACATGAACCCGGGCAATAAGGATGCCGAGGCCAAGTTCAAGGAGGTCAACGAGGCCTATGAGGTGCTGTCCGACAAGGACAAGCGGGCCAAATACGACCAGTTCGGCCACGCGGGGGTAGACCCCAACTTCGGCGCGGGCGGGTTCGGCGGCGGCTTCGGCGGCTTCGACATGGGCGACATCGACCTGGGGGACATTTTCGGCTCCTTCTTCGGCGGCGGCTTCGGCGGACAGCGCCAGGCCAACCCCAACGCGCCGAAAAAAGGCGCGGCGGTGCGGGTGAGCATCACCATCAGCTTTGCCGAGGCCATGAGCGGCTGTGAAAAAGAGCTGAACGTGTCCCGGATGGAAAACTGTGAATCCTGCGGTGGCACGGGCTGCGCTCCTGGCACCACGGCCGAAATTTGCCCCGACTGCCGGGGCTCCGGCCAGGTGCGTATCCAGCGGGGGGGCGGCGGCTTCGCCTTCACCACCACCGCGCCCTGCTCCAAGTGCCGGGGGACAGGCAAGATCATCCACCAGCCCTGCCCGGACTGCCGGGGCAATGGTCAGGTACGCAGGCAGCGGAAAATCAAGGTGCGCGTACCCGCCGGAATTTACGACGGCCAGACCATCTCCATGCGGGGCCAAGGCTCCGGCGGCGAGAACGGCGGACCCGCCGGGGATTTGTTGGTCAACGTGGCGGTGCTCCCCGACCCCCGGTTCCAGCGGGAGGGCAACGACCTCTACATGGACCGGGCCGTGTCCTTTACCCAGGCGGCGCTGGGCGCGGAGCTGGAGATCGACACCATTGACGGCAAGGTGAAGTACAATCTGCCCGCCGGGACCCAGCCGGGCACCGTGTTCCGCCTGCGGGGCAAGGGCGCCCCCAGCGTCAGCGGACGGGGGCGGGGCGACCAGTATGTCACCGTTCAGGTGCAGGTTCCCACCAATTTGACCGGGCAGCAGAAGGACGCCCTGCTGGCCTATGCCCAGACCATGGGGGAGGGGACGCCCGCCCCGGCCTCTCCGGTGAAGGACTTTTTCGCCGGAAAGAAAAAGAAAAAGGACAAATAAAGCAGAGGACGAAAGCGGTTGCTTTCGTCCTCCTGTTTTTAATCCCGTTCTCTCTCGTAGGTGTTTTCCTTCTCCAGCACCCAGGAGATGTCGGCGTTCAGTTCCATTTGCAAGACAGGGCGGGGACAGTTTTCCTGCACTATGTGGCAATCCTCCCTGAACCAGATTTGAAAGCCGCGGGGCCCCAGCGGCGCGCTTTCTCCCACCTGCCAGGTATCGCTTCCCTCGGCCAACAAGGTGCCGCACAGATGATACCAGCCGCCGTACCACAGGGTGCCGTCCTTGTTGGTGTAGTTGACATAGACCTCAATGGGCTTTTTCGCGTCCGCGCCCAAGGAGGCAAAAAAAGACTTGACGCTCTCCGGGAACAGGTCCGCCGCCCGGTCAAAGTTCACACAGCCGTCGCAGTTACAGCACTGGCTGGCGGTGGGCTCGGTTTCGTACCAGCGGCGGGTCCGCTCCACATCCACATCAATGCGATAAGGGCCAAACTCAAAAATCATGCCGCTTCTCCTTTCCGGCAAAAAACAGGGCCGTATCCTCCCGGGTACAGCCCTTTGTCTTTGCATTCAGCAGTCCACGGTGATATTATCTGTCCCGTGGGCCTCGAACTCGTCGATATAGGCGTCGATGCGCTGGGTCAGTTCGTCGTAGTTGGTCTCGTCGATGGGCACATCGTCCATATCCCGCCGGGCCAGGTCCTCGGCCAGAATCTCAAAAAATACGTTGTTCTCGTACTCCATGATGGCCTCGTGAATGCCCCCCTCGGCAAAGGCGCGGGAGGGGATCACCTCCCCCTGGTAGGTCTCGGCCAGGGTGGGCATCCCTTCCTGGGCCGCCTTGGCGAACAGAAGGCTCTCCACCTCGTCGTAGTCCTTGAACCGATCCTCTCCACGGGTGGAGTTCAGGATCCAGTTGCCGATGTACACCATGTCCAGCAGCCGGCGAAGCTGCTTGCGCGTCAATTCCAGTTCCATGCTAAAGCCCTCCTTCGGCTGGTTCCACTTTATATTATACAAAGCTATCCCCGCTTGTCAATGGGCATAGTTGCCGCTTTTCCCTGGTGGCGGCCAGGCATACTTGACGTTGTTCCATCATATAGTCAGGCAGGTCAACATTTGACAATACGGAGCGTGATTGCAATGCAGGAATACAAAGGGGAAAACAAAATCGTGCTGCGGGGACAGGCCGCGCGGGAGCCTATCCGCTCCCACCAGAACCACGGAGTGGACTATTACCTGGTCCCCCTTCGGGTGCCCCGGCTTAGCGGCACAGACGACGTGCTGAACATCGTGACGGCGGACCCGGACCCCGGTCTCTGGGCCACGGGGAACTGGGTGACCGTTCAGGGGGAGGTGCGGTCCTACAACAACCGCTCAGGGCAGGGGAGCAAGCTGGTCATCACTGTGCTGGCCCGCTCCGCCTGTTCAGATGAGTTGGGGGAGGGGGAAAACCGCCTAGTGCTGGCCGGGGTGCTGTGCCGGAAGCCGGTGGTGCGCCGGACGCCGTTGGGCCGCGAAATTTGTGACCTGCTTTTGGCCGTCAACCGCCCCTATGGCCGGGCGGATTACTTACCCTGCATCGCCTGGGGGTCTCTGGCGGTCCACTGCGGGGAGCTGGATGTGGGGGACCGCCTCCGGCTGGAGGGACGGCTGCAAAGCCGGCAGTATCATAAGCTCATCGACGGGGAGCAGGTGGAGCGGACGGCCTTTGAGATTTCGGTGATGAATCTGCTGCCGGACGAGGAGGACGCTCAGTCATAGACCTCGGGACAGATCTCCCGGATCTTGGCCCGGATGGAACGCAGATCCACGAAGGTGTCCGGCTTCTTCGTTGGGTCCCGGAGCAGAGCGGCGGGGTGGTAGATGGCGGTATAGTACACGCCGTCCTTTTCCACCCACTGGCCGTGCTCCTTGGTGATGCGGTAGTTAGGGCTGATCAGCCACATGGCGGCGATGCGCCCCAGGCACACCACGATTCTGGGCCGAATCAGCTCCATCTGGTCCCACAGATAGCCGATGCAGGCGTCCTGCTCGGTGTTCAGCGGGTCCCGGTTTTTGGGCGGACGGCATTTGACGATGTTGGTGATGTAAAAGTTCTTTTCCCGGCTCAGATTGATGAGGGACAGCATCTCGTCCAGCAGCTGGCCGCCACGGCCCACGAAGGGCTCCCCCTGGAGGTCTTCGTTCTCGCCGGGGCCCTCGCCGATGAACATGACCCGAGCGTCTTTGGGGCCCTTGCCGAACACCACGTTGCGCCGGGTGTCCGCCAGGGCACACTTTTGGCAGCTCATACAGCTGCGGTGTAATTCTTCCCAATTTGTCATAGGTCAATCCCTCCTGGCATTCCATTTGTTGGACATTATACCACAAACTTTAGGGATGGGCTACGGGATGTTTGGGAAATCTTTCGTTGACAAACGAAAAAATTCAGTGTAAAATTTTTTATCATGTGAAAGCGATAAAGGCATCGACGAAGACCGCCCCTCACGGCGTCCGACAGAGAACGCGGGTCACTGACTGAAAGCCCGCCCCGGAAAGACGAGATGGCGCAACGCTTCCGAGCCGACGGTTCGAACCCCCAAGGGCGGGGGCGTAGGGCCGTCCGTCTTCCCCACGTTACCGGGGCTCGAGAGAGGTCCCTTGTTGGAGGGGCAACGCGGGTGGTACCGCGGAATTTATGAGTTGATTCCGTCCCGGACTGTACTTTTGTACGGTCCGGGGCTTTTGTTTTCCCCCGCGGCCAAGAAAACGAGCATTGACGCAGAAAGGGCTGATAAGTTATGAAGTTCGTCACAGGCAGCAGCGAAAAGCTGACCACCTATCAACAGATCGCGGAGGGCGGGCAGAGTAACCCCGTTACCGTCCACGGCGCGGTCCACTCACTGCGGGACATGGGCGGGCTGGTGTTTCTCACGCTGCGCTTGGCAAGGGGAGCGGTCCAGTGTGTGTGCCCGCCGGAGATTTTGCCCGAGGGCTTGTGCGAGGAATGCGCCGTGGCGCTGTCCGGCACCGCGCGGGAGGAGCCCCGCGCCCCCGGCGGGTATGAGATCGCCGTGGAAATTTTGACTATCCTGTCCCGGCCTGCGGCGCCCATGCCCGTGGCCTTGGGCAAAGGTCGCCTGAAGCTGAACCTGGATACCGAGCTGGCCCTTCGGCCCGCCGCCCTGCGCCACCTGCGGGAGCGGGCGGTATTCAAGGTGCAGGAGGGGTTGGTCCGGGCCTTCCGGGATTACCTCACCGGGCAGGACTTTACCGAGGTGCACAGCCCAAAAATCGTCCACGCGGGCGCGGAGGGCGGCTCCAATATCTTCAAGCTGGACTATTTCGGCAAAAAGGCGTATCTGGCCCAATCCCCCCAGTTCTACAAGCAGACCATGGTGGGGGTGTTTGAGCGGGTGTTTGAGGTGGGCCCCGTGTTCCGGGCGGAAAAGCACGCCACCCCCCGGCACCTGAACGAGTACACCGGCCTGGACTTCGAGATGGGGTATATCCACTCGTTCTATGACGTGATCGAGATGGAAACCGGGTATCTCCGCCGCGCCATGGAGCTATTGTCCAAGGAATACGCCGGAGAGTTGGAGCTGTTGGGCATAGAACTGCCCAGCGCAGACAAGATCCCCTGCCTACGGTTTGACGACGCCAAGCGGCTGGCGGCGGAAAAGTATGGCTACCAGATCCGCGACCCCTATGACCTGGAGCCGGAGGAAGAGGCCCGCATCGGCCAGTACGCCAAGGAGGAGTTTGGCAGCGACTTCGTGTTTGTTACCCACTACCCCTCCAAAAAGCGCCCCTTCTACGCCATGGACGACCCCGAGGACCCTAAGTACACGCTGTCCTTCGACCTGCTGTTCCGGGGTATGGAGGTCACCACTGGCGGCCAGCGCCTGCACGACTACGCCCAGCAGGTGGCCAAGATGGAGGACCGCGGCATGGACCCGGCGGAGTTTGAGAGCTACCTGATGATCCACAAGCACGGGATGCCGCCCCACGGCGGCCTGGGCATCGGTCTGGAGCGCCTTACCATGAAGCTGTGCGGGCTGGACAACGTCCGCTATGCCAGCCTGTTCCCGAGAGACAGGAGCCGTTTGGAGCCCTGACCAACTTTTTCTGATAAGAAAAAGTTGGCACAAAAAATTTCTAGGCCGTTACCGCCGTGTGCGGTTATTCAAACGTACTGCGTCGGCAACCACCGATCAACTATCGAAAAAGGAAGGTTTTTATGAACATCAATACTGAGATGGTAGACTATATCGCCGAGCTGTCCCGGCTGGAGCTCCAGACCGGCGAGAAGCAGGCCATGACCGCCCAATTGGAGCAGATCATCGCCTATATGGACGTGCTGAGCAAGCTGGACACCAAGGATGTGGAGCCCATGAGCCACGTTTTCCCGGTGAAAAATGTCTTGCGGGAGGATGAAGTCGAGCCCTCCCAAGACCGGGCCGAGCTTTTGGCCGGCGCCCCCGTGCCCAACGGGGAAGCGTTCCTGGTCCCCAAGGCCGTAGACTAGCTTACTTTTTCTTGAAAGAAAAAGTAAGCTAAAAGAACTTTAATCCGCCGCCAACGCAGCGGGTATCGGGCAGTTTTCACACGACAACGAACGTAATTTGAAAATGGGGAGAATCAGAATATGGTATTGAGAGAGTTGACCGCTTTGGAACTGGGCGCGGCCATCAAAAAGGGCGAGGTGTCCGTGAAGGAGGCCGCCCAGGCGGCGTTGGACAGCCTATCGGCGCAGGACAAAGCTCTGAACGCTTTTATCACCGTTACCGGAGAGCAGGCGCTGGACCGGGCGGAGAAATTGCAGGACGGGGCGAAGGACGCCCAAAGCCCCCTCTACGGCGTGCCCATGGCTATCAAGGACAATATTTGCACGCGGGGCGTCAAGACCTCCTGCGCGTCCAAAATCCTGGGCGACTTTGCACCCCCCTATGACGCCACTGTGGCCGGCAAGCTGGCAAACGCCGGGGCCGTCTCCCTGGGCAAGCTGAATATGGATGAGTTTGCCATGGGGTCCACGTCGGAGACCTCCTTTTACGGCCCGGTGAAAAATCCCTGGGCTCTGGATCGCGTCCCCGGCGGGTCCTCTGGCGGAGCTGCGGCGGCTGTGGCGGCGGGTATAGGCTGGTACGCCATCGGCTCGGA
Source organism: uncultured Oscillospiraceae bacterium (assembly GCA_910588625.1). GTDB lineage: Bacteria > Bacillota > Clostridia > Oscillospirales > Oscillospiraceae > Enterenecus. The sequence goes on along the minus strand of CAJUQN010000002.1, from coordinate 28,830 downwards.
CACCGGCGGGTCCATCCGTCAGCCCGCGTCCTATTGCGGCGTCACGGGCATGAAGCCCACCTATGGCACCGTGTCCCGGTACGGGCTCATCGCCTACGCCTCCTCCCTGGACCAGATCGGCCCGCTGGGCCGGGACGCGGCGGACTGCGCCGCCATCTTGGACGTGCTCCAGGGCCGGGACCCCAAGGACGGCACCAGCCTGGACGGGCAATACGGAACCCTGCTCAACGGTCTCACCGGGGACGTGCGCGGGTTGAAAATCGGCCTGCCCGTAGACTGCTACGGGGACGGTTTGGACGAGGAAGTCAAGGCCGCCGTGCTGGCCGTGGCGGACGTGCTGAAGGCCCGGGGGGCGGAAGTGGTGGAGCTGCCCTTCCCCGTGATGGAGTACGTGGTCCCCGCCTACTATATCATCGCCGCCGCCGAAGCGTCCTCCAACCTGTCCCGGTTCGACGGCGTGAAGTACGGCTGGCGGGCGCAGGAGTATGAGGGGCTGCACGATTTGTACTGCAAGACCCGCACCCAGGGCTTCGGCTCCGAGGTGAAGCAGCGCATCCTGCTGGGGACGTTCGCGCTGTCCTCCGGCTACTATGACGCCTATTACCGCAAGGCTTTGCAGGTCAAGGCCGTCATCAAAGACGCATTCGACAAGGCATTCCAGCAGTGCGGCCTGCTTCTCACCCCCGTGGCCCCCACCACCGCGCCCAAGCTGGGGGAGAGCCTGTGCGACCCTCTGCAAATGTATCTCAGCGACGTATACACCGTGCCGGTGAACCTGGCGGGCCTGCCAGGGCTGTCCATGCCCTGCGGGTTTGACTCCAAGGGCCTGCCCATCGGGGCCCAGCTCATTGGGCCGCATTTTGGGGAGGGCACGCTTTTGAACGCCGCCCATGGGTTCCAATCGGATACCGGTTATCACAAACGGCGGCCGGGAGAAAATGTGCGCAGGGACGCACACCGTGCGTCCCTACAGAAAGGAGGCGAACCGGCATGACTTGGGAAACTGTCATCGGTCTGGAGACCCACGTGGAGCTGTCCACCAGGACGAAAATTTTCTGTTCCTGCACCACCCAGTTCGGGGGCGGCCCCAATACCCACTGCTGTCCGGTGTGCACTGGGATGCCGGGGACTCTGCCCGTATTGAACAAGAAGGTGTTGGAGTTTGCCGTCAAGGCCGGGCTGGCGCTGAACTGCGAGATCACCCGGTACAGCAAATTTGACCGGAAAAACTACTTCTATCCCGACCTGCCAAAGGCGTATCAAATCTCTCAGCTTTACCTCCCTATCGCCCGGAACGGGGCCGTCCCCATCCACACCGCCGCCGGGGAGAAAACCATCCGCATCCACGAGCTGCACATGGAGGAGGACGCAGGCAAGCTGGTTCACGACCCCTGGATCGACCAGACCCGGGCGGATTACAACCGCTGCGGCGTGCCCCTCATTGAGATCGTCACCGAGCCGGACTTCCGCACCGCCGGCGAGGTAATCGCCTACCTGGAAAAGCTGAAGGAGACACTGATGTACCTGGGCGTGTCCGACTGCAAGATGCAGGAGGGATCTCTGCGGTGCGACGTGAACCTGTCCGTGCGGCCCATGGGTACAGGCGAGCTGGGCACCCGCACGGAGATGAAAAACCTGAACTCCTTCAAGGCTATCGCCCGTGCCATCAGCTACGAGGCCAAGCGGCAGATTGAGCTGATCGAGGAGGGCAAACGAGTCGTCCAGGAGACCCGCCGCTGGGACGAGAACAAGGACGCCACCTACGCCATGCGCTCCAAGGAAAACGCCCAGGATTACCGCTACTTCCCCGAGCCGGACCTACCGCCCATTGAGCTGTCCGAGCAGTATCTGGAGGACCTGCGGGCCGCTCAGCCGGAGCTTGCCGAGGCCAAGCGGGCCCGCTATCAGGCGGACTACGGCCTGCCTGAGTACGACAGCCAGATGATTACGTCGGACAGTATGCTGGCCCGGTTCTTTGAGGACCTGGTGGCGCTGGGCACTCCTCCCAAGCAGGGAGCCAACTGGATCATGGGCGAGGTACTGGGGGCGCTGTCCGCCCGTGCCATCGAACCCCGCGCCATGAAGCTCACCGCCCCCACCCTGGCCCGGCTGATCTCCCTGGTGGGGGAGGGCAGGCTGAACCGCAACACCGCCGTCAAGGTGTTTGAGGCCATTTTCGACACGGACGCGGATGTGGATACCTACGTCAAGGAGCACAGCCTGGAGCAGGTCAACGATGACGGCCTGGTCCGAGCGGTATGCGCCAAGGTATTGGAGGCCAACCTCCAGTCCGTGGCCGACTACAAGGGCGGCAGGGAAAAGGCCTTCGGTTTCCTGGTGGGACAGGTCATGCGGGAGCTGAAGGGCAAGGCCAACCCCCAGAGTGTGAACGCCATTCTGAAGGAGCTTTTGACACAGTAAACATCACCGCCTAGGGAGAGGGCAACGGCCTTCTCCCTGGGCGGCAAATGAATTTTTCAGAAGAGTCACTTGCGTTTTCTAACAATTTCGCGCCGTCATTCTCCTGATATTTGGCGTTTTTCTGGAAATTCCGCTTTCCAAAATGAAAAGCGTTCATTTTTTCTTGCGTTTTTGGCACTTTTATTATATACTGCGGTGGAGTATCTTTGAGAAAAGAGGAGATCGCTATGTTAGAAGCCGTTGCCAACGTCAACAACTTCCTCAACAACATCTTCTGGGGCTGGCCCGCGCTGATCCTGCTGGCTTTCGTGGGTGTTTTTATGACCTGCTGGACCAAGTTCTTTCAAATCACCCACATCGGCCACTGGATGAAAGAGACCATCGGCGCTATCTTCCACAAGGATGTGGTGGGCCACACCCAGGACAAGTCTATCTCCCAGTTCCAGTCCCTGTGCACCGCCCTTGCCGCCACCGTGGGCACCGGCAACATCGTGGGCGTGGCGGGGGCCATCATGGTGGGCGGCCCCGGCGCCGTGTTCTGGATGTGGCTCATCGCCTTCTTCGGCATGATGACCAACTACTCCGAGAATGTGCTGGGCATCTACTACCGCCGCAAGAACTCCTCCGGGGAGTGGTCTGGCGGCGCTATGTACTATCTGCGGGACGGCCTGGGCGCCAAGAAGGGCTGTAAGACCGTCGGTATGGTGCTGGCGGTGGCCTTTTCCGTGTTCTGCTTCCTGGCCTCCTTCGGCATCGGCAACATGACCCAGATCAACTCCATTTCCGGCAATATGAACACTGCCTTTGGCATCCCCACCTGGGTCACCGGCATCGTCATCGTCATTCTTACCGGGCTGGTGGTGCTGGGCGGTCTGAAGCGCATTGCCTCTGTCACAGAGAAAATTGTGCCCTTCATGGTGATCCTGTACATGGTCGGTTCCATCGTCATCTTCTGCTCCAACATCTCCATGGTGGGCGAGGTGTTCTCCGCCATTTTCAAGGGCGCCTTTGCCCTCCAGGCCGCGGGCGGCGGCATCGTGGGCTACGGTGTCAAGCTGGCTATCGAGCAGGGTATGAAACGGGGTGTGTTCTCCAACGAGGCGGGCTTGGGCTCCTCCGTCATGGTCCACTCCAGCTCCAACGTCAAAGAGCCGGTACGGCAAGGTATGTGGGGCATCTTCGAGGTGTTCGCCGACACCATCATCGTGTGCACCCTCACCGCCTTCTCCGTGCTGTCCTCCGGCCTGGTGGACCTGGAAACCGGCGTGGCCCTGACCGAGTACAACGGCGTGGCCCTGACCAAGGCGAATATGGTGAGCACCGTGTTCTCTATGCACTTCGGCTTTGCCGGGGCGGCCTTTGTGGCCATCTCCGTGATGCTGTTCGCCTTCTCCACCTGCCTGGGCTGGAGCCACTACGGCAGCAAGGCCTGCGAGTTTTTGTTCGGGGAGAAAATCACCAAGGTTTATCAAGTCATCTTTGTGCTCGCCACCTTCGGCGGCGCGGTGATGGGCGAAAACCTGGCCTGGGAAATCGCCGACACCCTCAACGGTATGATGATGCTGCCCAACCTGATCGGCGTGCTGGTGCTGTCCCCCATCGTGGTGAACATCACCAGAAACTATGTGGACCGCAAGCTGAAGGGGAAGGATGTGGAGCCCCTCCTCTCCAATTTCCCGGACACCCAGAAGGAAGCCGCCGAGGCCGTCAAACGGGGCGAGCGGTAAAGCTGTCCGTCTTACATGAGAAAAGCTGGCAGACACAAGCGTGTCCGCCAGCTTTTTTAAGCCTTCCCCCCTGCGGGAAAAGCCTGACACTCAGTCCGCCCGACGCATACTCTGCACCAGCCCCATCAAGCCGCTGACCCGGGGGCGGGCCGCGCAGGGCCTGTCCGGCAGCTCGATGAAATATTTCCCCGAGGCGTTCACTACCGTGGTCCCCCCATATTCCCGCACCCGGGGTACGTTGGGCGTGTACTGGAGGTGCACATGGCCGTGGAGCAGATATTGGGGCGCATACTCATCCATCAGACCCCGGAAGCAGGCAAACCCCCGGTGGCAGGGGTCGTCCATATCCCCCACTCTCTGGGCGGGGGCGTGGGTGACCAGGATATCCACGCCCCCTTTTTTCATCTGGCGCTTCAGTTTTCTGATGCGCCGCTCCATCTGGCGCTCAGTGTATTGGTGGGCGCCGTCGTTGTACTTCATGCACCCGCCCAGGCCCAGGATGCGGTAGCCCTTGAACTCCACCACCTGGCCGTCGATGCAGTCGCACCCTTCCGGGGGCTGGTGCTCATATTTCACGTCGTGGTTGCCGTGGACGTAGAACAAAGGTCGGTTGGCCATGGTCACCAGAAAGGTGAGGTAGGCGGCGGGCAGGTCCCCGCAGGAGATGATGGCGTCCGCCCCCTGTAGTTTGTCCTTGGAGAAGTAGTCCCACAGCCCCGGGTCTGGGGCGTCGGAGATCACCAGCAGCTTCACGTCTCCTTCTCCTCCTCCGGCGGGATCCTGTCCCGTTCCACCCCCAGCCGGCGCACCGTGGGCCGGGCGATAGGCAGCAGCTCATCAAAGGAGGGCAGGCAACCGTCCACCCGGTCGCACAGCCAGTCCATTTTCAAAATCTCTTCCATGGTCATATCTCGGGAGCCATCGTTCATCACATTCCCCTCCTGGTCCCGGATAAACCGCTGGAAGGGGCGGATCATTCCACTGCGGATGCCCCGGCGCAGGATGTCCGCCAGCGCCCAGCAGCCCTCGGGCAGGTCGGGGCTGGTGCGCAAATCCACCACGCCGCTGTCCATGCCCCACCAATAGTTGATGGCACGGCTGGCGTCCTCCGCCAGGGGAATGGTCTTGGGGTCCCGGAGCATCTCCCGCGCCATGCGGACATAGAGCTCCCCCCACTGCCAGCTGGGGGAGGCCAGCAGGGTCAGCTCCCCGTCCTCCTTCAGCCAGGCCAGTCCCTTGGCGCCGTAGGGCTGCTCGGCGATATAGTCCCGGTCGCACACCAGATGGATGCCCTCTTTGTTGAACTCAGACATATAGTCCCCCGGCAAGCAGTGCCAGCGCAGGTTAATGTGGACATCCGGATTGGTCAGCGCCGCGCCCAGCACAAAGGCGTTGATGCTGGCGGGCACGCCTAAAATGGGGTAGCTGCCCACATAGCCGATCTTCCCCGTCTTGCACAGCGCCCCGGCGATGGCGCCGGTGATGAATTTGGCCTCGTATACCCGGCAATAGTACGCCTTCACATTGACATAGGGCTGGTCGATGGAGCAATTCATAAACCGCACCTTGGGATACTTCACCGCCACCCGCAAAGTCGCGTCGATCAGGCTAACGGATGTGGTAAAGATCAGCTCCGCGCCGTCGCTGACGGCCTCGTGAATCACCGCCTCCGCCCCCTGAGGGGACACGTTGTAATAGCACTCCACGCTGACGCTGTCCTCCAGCTTTTCCTCCAGGTATTGGCGACCCTTGTCGTGGGCAGCGGTCCAGCCGCTGGTCTCCGGCGTACCCTGGAATAGGAACGCCAGCCGCAGCTTTTTCTTGGCGCCCAGCAGGGTGGACATGACGCTCTTTCTCTCCTCGCCCTCGCCCGATGGGGCCAGGCTCACGGCGATGGGGTCGGTCTCGGCGTGGACGCACAGCTCCTTCCAGATGGCCGTCAGCGTCTTGCGGTAGTCTCCCTCGCCGATGGAGGTCAAAAAGTCCTGGGCAGAGTAGAACTGTAGCCACCGAAGCAGAGCATCCCCGGTAGTCAGCCCCAAGCTGCCGCCGCCCAAGCGATAAAAGCTGCTCCGGAAATTGAAATACCGGGCCTTAAACTTCTTCTGGAAGTCCTCCGGCCAGTCCTCGTCCTTGGCGAAGCCCAACGCCGCCTGGAGCTTGGCATAGCCCCCCAGCTCGCTGAAATGGACCCCCCAGCAGCGGCTGTGCCTGAAAAAGTCCAAAAACTCCATATAAATCTGGGTGGTGATGTCGTCAGACTTCTCCGGCATGAGCCGGGTCACGTCCGCCTGGATGGTGGCGGAACCCATGCTTTTCAGCACGCTCACCCGCTTGTTCCCCTCCTGAACGTAGAACCGGCCCAGGTACTCGTAGCACTTGATGGCGTCGTGAATGCCCTCGCTGAGCTGGGCCCCGCACAGGTGGGTCCACTTCATGGCAAACTCACTGTCCGGGCTCATGAGGGGGTAAAACCCGGGGGAGAAGGAGTTGCACCGGGCCTCCTCCGTGGAACCCACCACCAGATAGATGGGCACCTCCATCACGCCCAGCTTCATTTGGGACAGCTGGAGCTTTTCCGCCCCCAGGGCCTGAATATTGGGGTTCAGACCCCGGTGGACGCATTGCTTATATTCTTTTTGACCCAGCTTCAGGGCCTGCTGGTAATATTGTACGGCTTCGGAGCTTGGCATGGAGCGGCCCTCCTTTCGATTTCTGTCACGGGTATTGTATCAGACTGAGGAAGCTGGCGCAACATTGCCTTTTGCCGAAAAAAGGGCTCTGTTTGGGAAATTCTTGTTGCACTAAACCGTGCATGGCATGGAAAGGTGTTCCTCTATGTTCCCCATGAAAAGTGAGAGAACAAATTGCACGAACTTCGGGTAATGCAGGTCGAATGGGATGAAAACCGGGGCCGTGATTTTTGGCGGCCCATGCCCCGAGTGTGTTCAGCCGACTTCAGCGTGCTGTGTCAGTCTGGGAAATTGCGCTCCCTTTCCTCCAACGCAGTCTCAGGGGAAGCGTTTCAGGGCGTTACCCCATCATTCCACTTCTCAGAATATCAGTTAGGAGAAGCAGGATTTTCTCTGCTTTTCCCACTGCTTTTACCTCCGGCCCAGTTAAAGTTTATTTGCAGCAACGTGTCGCTGCACGTTGGTTGTAATGATTCGCTGTTTGAAGCCCTCGCTCCATATTTTTCCCCCCAAAAAAGAAAATACTTCGATTACATGTAGTGCTGGATACTACCTGAGCGTACACGGCACTACACCAGACTCTATTGTATTTTCTCATTTCCTCTGGGTTCTGGCAAGGCGCGGGGAATTTTGACGCTTACGAGCTTTACCACAGCGTCGGGGTAGTACATCTCACCTGTGGTGCTGGAAGGGAACATATACGGGTTTTCCGGGGGCTTTTCATGCTCCTGGATCAGCAGCGCCACCGCCTCCTGGGGGATGGATCCCCTCCGCACCGAAGTCTCGGTTTTGGGCTGTGAGAGGATCAGCTTGCCGCTGGGGTTCTTGATGTACTGCTTGCTGACGGAAATCGTCCGGATCTGGATGTCCAGGTCATCCCAGAGGAGAGCCGCCAGCTCACCCTTCCGCAGGCCGCTCACCAGCTCCAGGTAGAACATAGGGAGGACTCCCCGTGCATCGGCGGCGTCCAGGTAGGACTTCAAATGCTTGGGCCGGAGGGTCGGGAAGCAATTCACAAAGCGCTGGGGAAAAATATCAATACCGGCATCATGCAGGTGCTTCATGAGCCGGGTAAATCAGCCCAGAGCAACAGCTATATGTGGCTGTACCGCACCAGCGGGGATACCGGCCGGCCCATCGTGCTGTATGACTACCAGCCGGGACGGGGCGCCTGCTATCCGAAGGCATTCCTGAACGGTTTCAGGGGGTATCTCCACACGGACGGTTATGACGTGTACCACAGCCTTCCAGATGAGATTACTGTGGTGGGCTGCTGGGCTCATGCCAGGAGGAAATTTGACGAGGCTGTGAAGTCTCTGCCAAAAGGAAAGGCTAAGAACAGCTCTGCTGCCCAGGGGCTGGCTTACTGCAATCTCTTATTCAAAATGGAGGAAGGGCTGGCAGACCTTCCTCCAAAAGAACGCTATGACCAGCGGCTGGAACAGGCAAAACCTGTTTTGGACGCTCTGTTGGCGTGGGCAAATACCAGAACTGCCGCCCCGAAATCCTCTTTGGGCAAGGCGCTGTCCTACCTCAAAGAACAGTGGCTCTATTTGCTCAATTATCTGAAAGACGGCAGGCTGGAGCTAAGCAGCAACCGGGCTGAGCGCAGTATTAAGCCAGGGCAGCAGCAATTGAAATTAGGCGAAAAGGATATCAAGGAGACGCTGAGGATTCAAGGCGGCGGCAAAGCGCTTTTTCTGGATACTGAGCCTGCGGCCAAAATCAGCGTTCTTGCAAAGGGCCAGAGCGGTTTTGCGCAAAACGTTCAAGTTGAGGGGGGACATATCTTTGCGGGCTCGGGATGCGTCCTCGGCAAAAATGACATCCAGGCGCCAGTGGAGCTGGTTTTCGATAGCCCAGTGCTTGCGTACCGCATAGGCAAAACGCTCCACATCGGTAACAGAAGAGAGAAAATACCGGGTATCTGTTGTGGTTTCATCATTTTTGCTGATCGCTGCAGTTACCATGCCGACAGCTTGCAGACCGTCCCATTCTGTTCGCTGCGGCGATCTGTCAGCAGACGCTCATTCCGCCTTTCGCTCCTGCCGTGATCCTTCACCTTGGTCACACAACTGGGGAGTTCTCCAGAGAAATGTTCAAAGTAGAGCGAAATATCCTCCAGAAGGGCCGGATGGTTCCCCTTTAGGCTGATCACATAATCTGCCTTGCCCTCCCGGATTTTCCTGACAATTTCCTTTTGCCGCGCCCGGTACTCGATGTCCCTGCCAATGCAGGAGAGACGCGCCCTGCCGCTGCCCCGCCGTTCCTCCACCAGCGTGAAGCTGGCGTCCACCGCGCCGCTGATGGCGGTGGCGCCGGAGATGCGGTTGAACACATCGTCCGCCTTTTCTTTCCGCAGATGGTGGCTGAGCAGGATGGCGATGTCATGGGCGTCGGCCAGCCTTTTCAGCGCGGACAGGTCGCGGTAATCGTTGGCGTAGGTGTTGTCGTAGGTTGTGCCCCGGATCATTTGGAGCGTGTTGATGATGACCAGCACCATGTCCGGGTGCTCCGCCAGGAATTGACGGAGCTGCTCCTCCATCCCATCGCCCAGAATGCGGCTCTCGGTACAGAAATGGAAGTTGGGCGGCGCGTCCTCCGTCACACGTGCAACGTCTCCATAGCTGGACAGCGCTGTTTCAAAATTTCTTCTACTCAGGCGCCGTTGATCCCGCTTGTACTGCGCCCGCATACGGCGGCGGTCCCGCGCTAAAAAGTCTGCGACCTCCTTTGGCACTGATACTTGCTGGCCTTGATCCGTAACGACTGTGTCACTCATAGACGTCCTTTCCGCTTACACGGAAAGGCGCACACCCGCTCTGCCTTGTGGGCTGAACGGCTTTTGTCATAATGCGTTTAATCAATTGCCGCTTTGGCAGTTTTCAGATATGTCGTCCTCTGTGACCCACGTGCCGCATTCTTTGAACAATGTCAAGATAAAAGTTTTGTGTATTGCCGCAGCGATGTGAACAGCACACTGTTGTTCTCCGCGAACAGCTGGACCGGCTTGCCGCCAGCGCCATACAGGCGAACGGTCAAGGAGGCCACGCCGTCGATGTAAAAGATGCCCACGGACCCCTCCTGAACGTAGGTGAAGGAATAGGGTCTGCCTGGCTGCAGGTTGGCCGCCGTCTCAGTGATGAGAGTGCCGCCCTCGTTGAACCAGAGTTGGAGCTTGTTCGCCGCCGGGTCGATGGCAATGAACTTGTTAAAAGCAGGGTCTCCGTTGAAATCAAAGCTCAGGCCGAAAGCACCTTCCCCTTGATAGCGGAATTCGCCGGTAAGCAGAAAGCTCTCATAGCAGGTGAAGGCATCGGTGTAAGTGCAGCCCTCCTCGCCGCCTTCCACAAACACACGGGTCTCTTCAACGGACAAGGCCCGACGGTCGCTGAAGCCGTCTACGACAGCATCCACCGGTGCCAGCACCAGGTCGCCGTCGTCCTTTTGGACAATCTTCTGCACGGCAAGGTTGCCCGCCCAGCCGGTGACCCCCACAGTGGAGGACATGACCTCTGACCGGCGGGCCCAGCCCACCATGTAGGCATTTTTGCCGTCATCTACGTGCTTTGCCGCGTAGAACAGCTTGCCGTCCACCCGCTTCGCCCCGCCATAGGGGCCGTAGGGGGTATCGGAGCTGGCAAACCACAGCGTGTCATCCTGTCCCGAATAGGTAATGTACCAGGTGTCGCCAATGCGGAAGGTATCGCTGCATTCCAGGTTCCAGAATTCACCTGTGGGGTCGGTGAAGATGATCCCGTCATAGACGGCGGTCTGGAGGTCAGAACTCAATGTAAATTTCAAGATCCGCGCCACACCGTCCTGGGCAGCAGTCACTGTCAGAGTGATCTCTCCGGTTTCGGGATCGTAGTATGCCTGCGGGTCGCGGAAATCCCGTTTTTGGCCCAGCTCCTCGGGAGGGGTGAGGGCCCAATCCGCCAGCTTCGTGAACGCCAGAGGGCTGTCGCCCACCGCTGCCATAACCTTTTCCTTGAATTCCATAGGCCCATCGGTGTGGCCGGTATAGAACAGATAATATTTTTCGCCCACCTTGACCACAGAGCCTGTGCCGATCCAGTCATCCTGCGCCCCAGGGGTGGATTCCAGCACCACATCATCATATTCGGTATAGTTCACAAAATCCGTGGTGGTGGCCAGATAGATGGAATGGTTGCGGGAATCCCCCTTATCCTTCAGGTAGTAGATATAATAGACCCCATCCTCATAGAAAGGCATGGGGTCGCCCACATAGGGCTGGTCGGCACCATCCATGGCGGGGCGGAAGTATGCCTGATAGCTGTAGGCCGCTTCCTGCTTTTCCGGCGAAGTCAAAGCGGAAAAATCCTGATCGCCGCCCGGATAGGTGACGCTGTCCCCGGTATCCCTCTCCCATCCGGCGTACAGCGTCATATCCGACCGGACCTTGTCCTTTTCCATGTCCCACGCGCGGGTCAGGCCCAGGTCCTGAAACCAGCCCAGGAATATGAAGCCATCCCGTACTGGGTCGCTGGGAGCGGTGACCGCACTCCCGGACGGAACGGTTTGGCTTGGAATGTTATCGCCCGTGCCGTCATTCCTGTCGAAGTTCACCGTACATTCCGATTGACCGCAGCTGCTGAGCAACATACAAATTAGCAGAAATGGGACCAAACAGGCCGGCAGCAATCTGCCGTTCCCTTTGCCCTTTCTTTTGCGCATCACAGTCCACTCCTCAATCTTATTTTGTCAAAGGCGGGTGAACCGCCCCTATGCGTTCAGCAGCGCCTCTACCTCCGCCTTCTCCGGCATGGAACGAATGGCTCCCTTCCGGGTGGTCACCAGGTAGGCCGCCGTGTTGGCGAAGCGGAGCATCTCCGCCAGATCACCCTCGGTCAGCCCCTCCAGGCCGTGGTCCAGCACGAAGTTCAGCACACTGGCGCAAAAAGTGTCCCCGGCCCCGGTGGTTTCAATTACCCCTCCCAGTTTGCAGGCGGGAACAAATACCCGCTTGTCCTCGTAAAAGGAATAACTGCCCTCGGCACCGGCTGTGACGTTGAACAGCTTAATGTTGGGATACTTTGCCCGGAGAATGGCCGCGCCACGGTCAAAGTCCGTCTCCCCGGTCATGAACTCCAGCTCGTTGTCGGCGATTTTCAGCACGCCGCACCGGGCCAGACCGTACTCGATCTGCGCTCTGGCGTTCTCCAGGCTGTCCCACAAGGGCGGGCGCAGGTTGGGGTCAAAGGAGATGATGGCGCCGCTGGCTTTGGCACAGCCGATGGCCTTACAGGTGGCCTCCCGAACGCCCTCATGGGTCATGGACAGGGCACCAAAGTGAAATATACGGCTGCTGGAGATGACATCCAGCGGTAGTTCATCTTCGCGGAGCATCATGTCCGCGCCAGGGTTGCGGTAGAAGGAGAAATCCCGGTCGCCGTTCTCGAAGGTCTTGACGTAAGCCAGCGTGGTCCGAACATCTTTATCGAACAGCAGATAGTCCATGCAGATACCAGCCTCTGCCGCCGCATCCTGCAGCAAATGACCAAACATATCCTCACCCACCTTGCCGATGAAGGCGCAGGATTTACCCAGCTTCTTCAGCATAGCCAGCACATTGCAGGGAGCTCCGCCGGGGTTGGCTTCAAACAGGGTATTCCCCTGGCTGCTGAGGCCATTCTCCGTGAAGTCGATGAGCAGCTCCCCCAGGGCGGTGACGTCGAATTTCTTCTCGCTCATTGGTCAGCCCTCCTCCGTTTCGCCAAAAATCAGATCGTATTTTTCCACGTCGATCAGCGCCTGGCCGTCCGCCTCAAAGGTGATGGCATCTGCCTCCTGGGGCGTGTAAATCACCGCGCTGGCCGCCGCCTCGCCGTCGTTGACGAACACCTCCACACTGAACCGGTCCAGGATCACCCGGAGCTTGATCTCCCCGTCATGGGGCCGCACCAAAAAGCTGCGGGTATTGACGATATCCCGGGGCAGGCCGCTGCGGCAGCGGTCGATCTTCAGGGTGCTCTCTGCGGGCTTGTAGCGAATCACCGTGTCGTGCTGGCCGTCCTTGGCCACATGGAGCCGGAACCAGCGGTAGGAACCGGGCCCCATGGGCTTCACCGTCACTGTCATGTCAAGCACACGCCCCTGGATGCCGGGCAGATTGGTCTCTCCGCTGACCAGGATGTGGTGATGCACCATCGCCGGGCCCCGGTACTGCTCCAGCTCCCGCACAGGAACCTGGTACAGGCGCCCATTCTGAACGGACAGCTCCCGGGGGGCAGTCATCTGGCCGAACCATCGGCAGTGGAAGGGCTTTCCTCCCACCGTGTCCCAGTTCTGCATCCAGGCAATCATGATCCGCCGCCCGTCCGGGGCCTCCAGCGTCTGGGGGGCATAGAAGTCCAGGCCGTAGTCGATGGCCTGCACCCGCTCCCGAGTAAAGCCCGTTTCGGGATCATAGCTGCCCATGAGGCAGAGGGTGCCGTTGCCCGCGTGGAACTCCAGGCCCACGGGGTTCATGTCCTGGGGGCTGGTCAGGATGATCTGTCTGCCGTCCAGCTCAAAGAAATCCGGGCACTCCCACATCCGGCCATATTGGTTATGGCAGCGGTCCAGGGTGCGGACAAGTTCCCATTTGAGGCCGTCCGGACTCTTGTACAACAGGATGGCCCCGCTATCGTCCCCGGTGCGGTTGCCGATGACGGCGCAAAAATTGCCGTCCCTGTCCCTCCACACCTTGGGATCCCGGAAGTCAATGGAGCTGCCTCCCTCGGGCAGATCCTTTTCGTCCAGGACCGGGTTGCCACCCCACTTTTCATAATTCACCCCGTCGCCGATGGCTACGCACTGGGTCTGCACATCCTCCAGAAAGCCCTCCGCGTTATGATGGCGTTGGACGCCGGTGTACATCAGCAGCTGCCGCCCGTCGGGCAGCTCCACCGCCCCGCCGGAGAAGCAGCCGGAGGCGTCGTAGGGCTGGTCCGGGGCCAGGGCGGCGGGCAGCCGCTCCCAGCGGATGAAGTCCTTTGTCTTGAGATGCCCCCAGTGCATGGGGCCCCACTCGTTGGAGTAGGGGTGGTACTGGTAGAACAGGTGGCACTCTCCCCGATAGAAGGAGAATCCGTTGGGGTCGTTCATCCAGCCGATGGTGGGAGCGGCGTGGAACGCGGGGCGTTCACTGTCAGGGATGTGGGGGCCGTACTGGGACTCAAAGTCCCGAGCCTTTTGCAGGGCTTCGCTGGTCATATCGTGTTTCCTCCTCACATTTTAATGTTGAATTCCGTTCGCATTGGTAATATATTACAGTTTGTAACAAATCGGGATTTAAGGGGGGAGCTGCTATGATTCTGTACCATGGAAGCAATACTGGAAATATTAAAGTATTGAAACCAAATCAAGCTGACCATGACCGGCCATATGTATATATGACCACAATGGATGTGGTTGCCGCATTTTATTTATGCAACGCCGTGGAAAGGCCCTATTATTGGTTTCCTTATGGGTTTGAAGGCAATGGTGATATTCCGGTTTACCACGAACTGTACCCGAATGCGCTGAAAGAGGTATCGGAAGGCGTCAGCGGATATATCTACGAAGTCCTTGCGGAAGAAAATCAGGTCATTCCATTCAAAAATATTCCATGCGCAAGACCGGCAGCAGAGCCTATTGAAGTAACAGATTGTATCCGGATAGAAAATGCGTATCATTTATTTATGAACAACTATTTATGGACAACGTAAAGCAGGGCAAAATGAAAATAGGCTGTTTTGAAGATAAATCGGAGCAGCAGCTGGAATGGTGATATTCATGCTGTGTGGAATATTGAAAGGAAAAGCATATGATAGAAACTCCCGGCTGCTCCTATGCTCGTTTTATAAGATCAAAATTATCACAAGTATGGGAAAGATATATCGCAAAATAAAAGTTTCTGCTCAATCCAGGCCAAGACGCGTCCCGCCTTACTGTTTTTGAAAAGCCCCCGTCCCCCCGCTGGGGAAGACGGGGGCTTTACGGTTGTTCAGCTATGTCCGGAAAATGGGCGCCGCCTTTTACTGGTTGGCCAGGTAGGCGTCGAAGTACTTCTGGTACAGGGCCACGTACTCATCCAGCTTGTAGGCCTGGAGGTCCGCCTGGAACTGATCCCAGTCGGCGTCGGTGAAGCCCTCCAGAACGGCCCGGGACTTGAACTCGTTGATGCACTTGCCGATGTCGGCGCCCAGGTTGGAATCCTTCGTGACATCATCCTGGCTCATGAAGAAGTTGGGCAGGCAGTACTTGGCGTGGCAGTCGGGGGTGTAGACCTCCTCGATCCAGTCCAGACGGTACTGGGCGTCGTCGGGGCAGGTGACGTAGACGCCATAGTAGCTGTCCAGGACAGCCAGGGGGCCGTTGACGCTCTCGGCCTCGCGGACCTCCACGGGGGACTTGTCGCCCAAGGGGGCGTGCTGGAGCATATCCTCGCCCTTATCATTCTTGCCCATGACGAAGATGTCGAAGCCGTCATCCTCGCCGTAGGTGCCCCAGTTGTTCTGGGGGGACTGGAGGGGGGCGTACATCTGGTCCAGCCAGGAGCAGACCAGAGCGGGATTCTTGGCCATGGCGGTGACCACGCAGCGGCCGCGCTGATAGCCGGAGGTATAGGAGGCGGTGGCGGGAGTGATGCACTTGGTATCGGCCTTCAGCATGGGCAGGGGCTTCCAGTCCCACTCATCCACGTTATTGACGTCCTGGGTGCTCGGGTCATGGATGACATTGCAGATATTTGCAACGTCCCAGCTGAAGCAGACGCCGTACCGGCCGCTCTTGCCCTTGGCCACGTAGGTGGACCACTCCTGGGTAAAGGCCTCCACGTCGATCAGGCCCTCCTCATACAGCTTGTGCAGCCACTCGGTGCCCTTCTTGAAGCCCTCGGAGGTGGCTACGCTGACTACCTTGCCCTCGTCGGTCACGGCCAAGTGCTTCCAGGAATCGGGGTCGCCGTAGCCCTCGCCGAAGCCGTTGATGAGGATATAAGGGTCCTGGCCGCCGTCGTTCATGATGCAGGACATGGGGATGATGTCGCCGTCAATGTTAAACTCAGCCTTCAGCTTGTCGGCGTTGTCGCGGAAGGCGATGAGGACGGCCTCGAACTCGTCCACGGTGGTGGGCATATCCAGGCCCAGAAAGTCCAGCCAGGCCACGTTGATGAAGGGCATATTGCCCAGAAGCTGAATGGCGGTCTCCCGGTAGCCCAGTTGCTCGATCCAGGGCAGGGCCCAGATGTGGCCGTCCACGTCCAGGCACATGGCCTTGTACTCGGGGACCTGCTCAAAGACCTTCTGGAGGTTGGGCATATACTTGTCGATATAGTCCTCCAGGGGGATGATGACGCCCTGCTTGCCGTACTTCAGCAGGTCGGCCTCGCCGAAGCCCGCGTTGAACACGAAGTC
The DNA here is from genome assembly GCA_910588625.1 of uncultured Oscillospiraceae bacterium. Taxonomy (GTDB): domain Bacteria; phylum Bacillota; class Clostridia; order Oscillospirales; family Oscillospiraceae; genus Enterenecus. Next base: position 12,588 of record CAJUQN010000002.1, on the reverse strand, counting down.
GGGCAGGGTCTTGGCGTTGGACATCTCCAGCTTGATGGTGTCGCCCCACTGGTCGCTCTGGATGGTCTTCCACTCCACGTGGACGTTGGTCTGCTCCTCCAGGCGCTTGAAGATGGTGCGGTTGTTGGGGTCGGACTCGGTGTTGGCGGGGAAGTTGGTCAGGCCGGTGATGGTGGCCTTTTCTGCCAGGGGCATGGCCACCTCGGCGGGGTCCACGTCCAGGCCCAGGCCGCCGCCGATGCCGGCGCTGCGGTCGCCGCAGCCGGCCAGCAGCGCCGTCATCATGACCAGCGCCAGGACAAGAGAGAGGGCTCGTTTCAAAAATTTGCTCATGTCAATTCTCCTTTTCAATTTATTTCAATCTTCTCAACAATTTGGTTCAGGAGCGCCAGCATCTGCTGATTGGTCTTTTCCCTTGCCTCCACCATATTTCCGGCGGCAATGGCAGCTCCTTCGCCCAGGTTTTCCAGCATGGCAATTCCCTCCCGCAGCGCGGTGGTTCCTTCCATGATCTGGTCGATTTTCTGCATGACATATGCGACAGTGATTTTCTCATTTTCCATGGCAATTCTCCTTTGTTTGAGCAAGCGTGTCCGCCTGTAAGCGCACGGGGTGCTTACCCCTTCACGGATCCAGCCATGATGCCGCTGTCGAAATACTTCTGGAAGAAGGGGTACATGATCATCAGGGGCAGGCTGGAGATGATGATGGTGGCGTACTTCAGCAGCTCGGCCAGCTGGGCCCGTTCGGCAGTGCTTTGCATATCGGACACCATGCCGGGCTCAGGCTGGCTGTTGATCAGGATGGCCCGGAGAACCAGCTGCAGGGGCTGCTTGGCGGGGTCCTTCAGGTAGATCATGGCGTCAAAATAGCTGTTCCACATACCCACGAAGTTCCACATGGAGATGGTGGCGATGATTGGGGTGCACACGGGAATTAGAATTTTGAAGAAGTAGGCCATCTCGGTGGCGCCGTCGATATCCGCCGCCTCCTGGAGGTCCCGGGGGATGCCCTGATAGTAGGTGCGGGCAATGATCATGTTCCACACGCTGAACGCGCCGGGCAGCATGATGGCCAGGGGATTGTTCAGCAGATTCAGGTCGCTGATGAGCAGGTAGGTTGGGATCAGGCCGCCGCCGAAGAACATGGTGATGACGAAAATCACGTTGAAGAAGCCCTTCCCCCGGAAGTCAGCCCGGGACATGGGATAGGCCGCCAGCAGGGTGATCACGCCGGACAGGATGGTGGAGGCGATGGAGTAGATCAGGGCGTTTTTGAAGCCGATCCAGATCTGGGCGTTGCTCATGACCCGCTCGTAGGCCGTCAGGGTCCACTTGCTGAAGTCGAAGGTAAGGCCCTTGTTCTGGAGGGTGATGGGGTCGATGAAGGACGAGAGGATGATGTAGATCACCGGGAAGATGATGGCCACCAGGAACAGCCCCAGGATGGCGTATCCCACGATGAGGATGACCTTGTCGCCGGTGGGCTGCTTGGCGAACTCGCTCTTTTTCTTGACACTCACTTGTTCTCTCTCCTTTCCGTCAAATGCCCTTGCCTTCGTTCATCTTCTTGACGATGGCATTCATGGAGATGAGGAGGATGACGTTGATGACCGTGTTGAACAGGCCCACGGCGGTGGAAAAGCCGTAGTCGCCGTCGATCAGGCCCTTCTTGTACACGTAGGTGGAGATGATTTCAGAGGCGCTCATGTTCAGGTCGGTCTGGAGGGCGTAGGCCTTCTCAAAGCCCACACTCATGATGTTGCCCACGGACATGATGAACTGGATGAGCACCGTGTCCTTGATGGCGGGCCACTCCACCGCCTTGATCTGCTGGATGATGTTGGCCCCATCCAGGACGGCGGCCTCCTTCAGGTCCTTGCTGGCGTTGGACAGGGCGGCGGTATAGATGATGGAGCCCCAGCCGGCCCCCTGCCAGATGCCGCTGGCAATGTAGATGGTGCGGAAGGCCTGGGGCATGGTCATGAAGTTGTAGGACGTGCCCAGGAGCATGTTCACCATGCCCGTGGGGGAGAGAAGAATGCGCACGATACCGCACAGCACGATTACGGAGATGAAGTTGGGCATATACAGCACCAGCTGGATCTTCTGCTTCCGGCTCTTGCTCAGGATGCGGTTGAGCAGGAAGGCCAGGAGGATGGGGGCCGGGAAGCCCCACAGCAGGCCGAATACGCTGAGCTTGAGGGTGTTGGCCAGGTACTCCAGGAAGTCCGGGGAGGACAGGAAGCGCTCAAAGTGCTGGAACGCCACAAATTCACTGCCAAAGATACCTATAATGGGGTTGTAGTTGGTGAACGCGATGGCGATGCCGCCCATGGGGATGTAGCGGAAAATGATGGTCAGCAGGAAAGCAGGCATGATGAAGAACACATATAGCTGCCAGTGCTGACGGATGTACACCAGAGTGTTGTGCAGTTTGGTGTCTCCGCTTTTTGGGGCTAGGGTGCTTGTCGGTGATTTACTCATTTTCTTCCTCCTTCTAACTGTTTTCCGCGTCCTTCCAGTGTGCAAATGCGCCCCGCACAAATGAGCAAATTTGGAAAACGCACAAATCCTGCTTGCGCAGCCCTAATATATCCCTCATATCAGGAGAGCAATTTGCCCTGGCTGGAGGAGGATAACAGGGCTGATTCCTTGCGTTTTTTGTGAATTTGCACAATTCCCACAAAACACTTTGTCGCATTTGCACATATTCGGATTTGGTAATTTTGATTTTAACATATTATACACGGTTCGTCAACAGAAATTTTACATTTGCACCAAATAATTTTCTATTTGCATAATTTTCCATGGAAGCGAACCTTTTACCCGGAAATTGTCATTTGCACAGCTTGTTGTTGACATTTGCACTGTTCTGTGGTAGGATAGGCGCAGACAACCGAAACAAGGAGGGATCAAATGAAAAAGGTCACCATCCAGGATATCGCGGACGCGCTGGGAATCTCACGAAATACAGTATCGAAAGCGATCAATAATTCTGATGGGTTGGCGGACGCGACGAGGGAGAAGATTCTCCAAAAGGCTGTGGAAATGGGGTACAAGCAGTTCTCCTATGTGGCCTCCCTCTCGGGGAGCATCTCCCGCCCCGCTCCCAATGACATCTCAGGGCCCGCTCCGGCCGCCGGTGAGATAGCCCTGTTCACCACCAATCTTTCCCTGCAGCCCAACCACTTTGCCGTTCCCATGCTTGACAGGTTCAAGCAAGAACTGTCGCAGTTGGGCCACACATTAAGCATATATAAAGTGGATAAGGAGAATCTTGCCCAGCGTACACTTCCGGCAGGGTTCACCATGGAACGGACCATCGCCGTCATGTGCATCGAATTATTTGACCGCCCCTACGGCGAGATGGTGTGCGGCCTGGGCCTGCCGGTGCTGTTCGTGGATGGCCCCCACAAGCGGTACGGCGACTCCCTTCCCGCCGATCAGCTCTATATGGACAGCACCACCGGCATTACCAAGCTGGTCCATGAGATGCTGCGGAAGGGTAAAAAGAGGATCGGCTTCATCGGGGATTATGAGCATTGCCAGTCCTTCTTCGAGCGGTATACCGCGTTCCGCGCCGCCATGGCCCTTGCCGGTGTTCCAGTGGATGAGGCGTTCTGCATCAAGTCCAACGCCGCGGACATGGATGCGCGTCTGGCTGCCCTGCCGGAGCTGCCGGACTTGTTTATCTGCGCCAATGACTTTATCGCGGTGGATACCATTCAGTCGCTGCGCAAGCTGGGCAAACCCGTCCCGGCAGACGTGCTCCTGTGCGGCTTTGACGATGCGCCGGAGTCCCGGATCATGACCCCGGCGCTGACCACGGTCCACATCCACACGCAGATCATGGCTTTTACTGCCATCAACCTGCTGCAGAGCAGGATGAAAGAGCCCTCCCTGGACTATCGGACGGTCTACACCGCGACAGAGCTGATCTACAGAGATTCCACCAAATGTTAAGGTCAAGGGGTGCGCGAAATGAAGTTTTTTTCTTATGACAGCCCGCTCAGCCAGCTGCTGCTAAAGCTGTGTTATGCCTGCTATCTGAACTTGCTCTGGTTTGTGTGCTGCATCCCAATCGTTACGGTGGGAGCGTCCACCACGGCCCTGTACTACGCCTCCCTAAAGATCGTCAGGGGCGAGGACCATGATTTGACTCGGATGTTCTTCCGTTCCTTCCGGCAGAATTTCCGCCAGTCCACGGTCCTGTGGCTGGTCCTGCTGGCTGTGGGCCTGTTCCTGGGCGCCGACGGGTATATCCTATACCATCTCCGCGCCGCCTCCACCGGCGTCCCCGCTGTCATGTGGACCCTGATTCTGGCGCTGGTGATCGCTGCGGCAGTGGTCTACACCATTGTGCTGCTGTTCGTGTTTCCCCTGGTGGCCAGCGTTTCCAACACCAATTGGGCCATGCTGAAAAATTCGTTCTTTATCGGCGCCCACTACTTGTTCTGCACCATTCTGGTGTTTGCCGTCCATTTTGCCATGTTTTTCGCGGTGGTCAGCATATTCACCCCGTTGTTCCTCTTTGGCGAGGGACTGTGTGCCCTCATCAGCGCCTATTTGATGTCCAATGTGCTGCGCTCCTGCTCTTATGACCCGGATGCAGACACGGAAAGCGTCGATGTCCCGGCCGGCCAAGACGGAGGACGGAACGCATGAAGCTCACCCGGCAGGAGCGGGCCGCGCTGCGGGCCTCCTTTCAAGAGATGGGCCCGGCGGACAAGGCGGGCTATATCTGGGAGTATTATAAGCTGCCCATCGCGCTGGGGCTGCTGGCGCTGGCTTTTGTGTGCTCCACAGTGTACCGGCAGGCGACCCAAAAGGAGGTCCTGGTATATTCGGCCCTCATCAATGTCTCCGCCGGGGATACGCTGGCGTCTCAGCTCAACGAGGGCTTCCTCTCCGCTGAAGGCGCGGACCCGAAAAAGGCGGAGGTATCCCTGTTCCAGGGGCTTTATTTGTCGGAGAATCCCTCACCGGAAAACCATCAGTATGGGTACGCCTCCAGGCTGAAGCTCATGGCCGCCATCGAGGCAAAACAGCTGGACGTAGTGCTGATGAACAAAGAGGCCTATGACATCTATTCCCGAAATGGTTATCTGCTGGATTTTGACAGCCTGCTTTCCGAAAATGAGGCTTTGTATCGTTTCCTGAAGCCGAATCTGACCGTGAACACGGTTGTCCTTGAGGACAACGCCATTGAGTACGCACTCAATGAGGCCAGCCAATACCAGGCGGTGACCGAGGAGGCCATGAATGGGCTGGATGTTTCCGCGTTCCCCATGTTTCAAAGCGCCGGCTTTTCCGAGCCCGTATATCTTGGCGTAATCGCCAACAGTCCCCGACTCTCCGCCGTCATCCAATATATCGAGTATCTGTCCGATGGGCGGAGCATGGAGAAATCCGAAGTTGACTGACCGTTTTTGATTCATATGCTTGCCGGTGAGCTGCGCTTACGGCAGGACTATGCGGCACTAACAGAGAGGAGGCGCAAGGATGAAAAAAGCATTTCTTCTCATCGCGATATCTGCTATGCTGATGAATCTGGCGGGCTGCAAGGCGAAGCTGCCCGCCGCGGCGGTGGACGGCGTGCCCTGGAGCGGGGACTGGATCACCTTTGGGGCGCTGGGGGTGGAGGAGCCTGGCTATGGCCTGACGCTCCGTGACGACAAAGCGGCCAGGGATATGTGCTATGCCGCCTGGTCCATCGGCGAGCCACAGCCCTATGTGAACGCCTCCGGCGATGAGACGGAGTTGTATGACGCCCAGCTGGTGCTCCTGCTGACGGCCTGCGATACGGCAGAAGAGGCCCAACAGAACGTAGCGGAATTGCTAGGCCTGGCCGCAGAGCAATACGCCATTGCCGGCACAGTCCAACGGACCTGCAACGGCCAGGAGTTTACGGTCCTGACCTACACATTCGCCTCTGAGTCAAGCCCTTTTGCCCGGGGCGTGTCCGCGTTCACGGCGTTTGACACTTGGGCCATCTCTGTGGAATTTGCCTGCCAGGACACTTTTGAAGAGGATGGCATGGAGATCCTGACGGACTTCTTGGAGCACTGCCACTACGCGGCGCGGTGATGCGCCGCATAGACAGAAACGGGGAGAGGGACAAGGCGGCGCAAAGCCGCTCATCCCTCTCCAATGCCGTATTGCCCGCTTACGATGTCTTTCTCAGCAGCTTTTTGTTGGCCGGGTCGTCATAGTCCTTGTGGACGCCGTCGTCGTCATACAGCAGGTATTCCGCCCCCGGATATCCCAGCAGTTCAAGGGTGTCCGTCCGGAGTTCGTCCACGCTTTCCGCCGCCTCCACCACGGGAATGCACTTGCCGGTCCGGATAAACAACGGTACCTCATTCAACGGGATTTCCACATAATGATGCCCTGGGGAGAGCATCTCTTGATAGATGGAACCATCCGGCATAAATTTGATGAACATCATTTCTTCCGGGAGATAGACATAACGCCCCTTCGCGTTCTGTGTGTAGACAGGCGCGATCATGACCTCTCCGCCCAGCATCAGCTGGTCCTCCACCTGCGGAGCAAACGTGTCCAGCGGATATTCAAAGGCGAGGGGCTTCAAATACATATCGTCGGAAATGGCCGCCTTCATATATTCACTGTACAGATAGGGAAGCAGGCGGTAGCGAACTCCCACGATATGGCGGAAATCCTCCACATGCTCAAACCGATAGCACTCCTGCTCCCGTGTGCCAATGGCCGAGTGATTCCGCATCAGCGGAGTGAACACGCCAAGGGCCAGCCAGCGCAGCAGGAGGTCCCTGGTGGCATCGTCGCCGAAGCCGCCCAGATCCGCTCCAGTATACAGGAAGCCGCACATATTCAGCGACGGCATCATCTGGAGATTCAGCAGGATATGGCTCCACCAGGACTTGTTGTCGCCAGTCCAAATGCCGCCGTAGCGGTGCATCCCGATGTAGGAGGAGCGGGAGAAGAGCAAAAACCGCTTACCCGGGTCGATCTGCTCAAATCCCTCCGCCGCCGCCCGGGTCATATGATAACCGAACAGGTTATGCACCTTGTCGTGGCGCACCATCCGCCCATTTACCCGATGATAGAAGGACTCATAATACTTCTGGTTGTTTTGAAGTCCCGTTAAAGCCTCTCTGGCCTGGAAGATCGATGTCTTCCCCAGGCCGTCCTCCATATATTCCCGCAGCAAAGCGGAGGCCGCCTCGGCTCCTTCCGGCGTGTAAAAGATAGCGGGTTCGTTCATATCGTTCCAGAAGCCTTCGATCCCCTGCTCGGTCAGGATGCGGTAGCAGCCCCCAAACCAACGCCGCGCCTCGGGGTTCAGGACGTCGGGGAAATGGGTATCTCCCGGCCAGACCGCCGCCACAAAATCGCTGCCGTCCGCCCGTTTGCAGAAGTACCCGTTCTTCACGCCCTCCTCATAAATCGGATAACCTTCCTCCACCTTGACCCCCGCGTCGATGATGGGGACCAGCCTGATGTTTCGGGCCTTCATTTCGCCGACAAAGTCCGGGAAGTCCGGAAAGCTCTTGTCATTCCAGGTAAAGTCCTTAAAGTCCTGCATATAGTCAATGTCCATATAGATCATGTCGATGGGGATGTGGTTGTCCCGATAGCCGTCCGCCACCTGCCGGAAATCCTCTTTTGTCTTGTAGCCCCACCGGCTCTGGCCGAACCCAAAGGCAAATTTGGGCGGAATATAGCTCCTCCCGATGATCCTCCGAAACTGTTTGACGATGTCATAGGGCGTCTCGCCGTCTATCACGTACAGATACAGGTCCGCCTCCTGGCAGGTGATCTCCAGCACATCTGCCGCCGTATAACCGATGTCGAAGGTGAGCTTCGCGGGATAGTCCACAAACAGGCCGAACGTTTTCTCTCCCGCCACCACGATGAAGTTGTGGGCGCCGTACAGGGAACGGGTGCCCTCCAGATGGTGCGGATCGTCCGAGGCGTGGCTGACATAACAGTGCCCCCGCTTGTTGATCCCCCGGACCGCTTCCCCCAGCCCATAGACCACGGCGTCCTCTGAGAGTTCACACCGGCAGCGGAAGCCCCCGTCCAAACTGACCGCTCCGAAAGGCGGGTCGCCGCCCGCCTCTTTTACATGCTCCACTACGGCTTCCGTTTCAAATGGATGCCCGTACTTATATTTCCATATCATAACTTTGCGCTCCTTTCCCCGCGCCGCTGGGAGTATGAGATTTCCTCCCGTAATCATCTGCGCAATTTGAACTATAGCAGAATCACGCGGCCTTCGCAACTCCAAAATGATATAGCAGAAACTGCGAGGTTCCATAAAATGAAAGCCTATTTATTTATCTCAAAAATCAGAATACAGACGGCCTTAACCTATCGATTCAACGTGATTTCCACCATTGCGATTCAATGCCTGATCATGTATGCCATGTCCTGCTTCTGGATCGCCGCCTATGACGGGGGCGGAACCGTTTCCGGCGTGAGCCAGCGGGATATGATCACCTACACTACTATCTCCGTCATCATGGGGAACCTGCTGACGATGGGGGTCCAGGACCGGATCGCACGGAGCGTCCGGTCGGGCAGTGTGGCCCTGGATCTGCTCAAGCCGGTGAATATCTATGGAATCTATCTGGCGGAGGATCTGGGCGACTGCGCAGCCGCATTCTTCCAGAAAGCCGTCCCCCTGCTCCTGGTGGGAACTGCTCTATTCGGATTTCCGGCCCCGGCGTCGGCGGTCCATTTTCTGTTTTTCCTGCTCAGTTTCGCCATCGGCTATCTCGTCAACTGGTTCCTGGCGGCTCTGCTGGGACTGTGCGCCTTCAAGACGCTGACTTTGGGGCCTCTTGCCAACGCCAAGGGATTTATTATGAGATTGCTTTCCGGCAGTATCTTTCCGCTCTGGTTTTTCCCCTCTGGATTTCGGCGCGTCTTGGAGCTGCTGCCCTTCATGAACATTTATCAGCTTCCCCTGGGGATCTACATCGGACAGTATACAACGATTGAAATCCTGCTGCGCACGCTGCTGCAAGTATTTTGGTGCGGGCTGCTGTGGCTGCTGTTTGACTTTCTGCAAAAGAAAATGGCGGCAGCCATACTGATTCAAGGGGGCTGAGAGCGGTGAAAGCGATACGATACTACACCTCCGTAGCCGCGATCTCCATCCGGCAGTCCATCCAATCCCGGCTGGAATACCCCTTTATGCTGACCGGCCACGTGCTGGCCAACTGCATCCAATGGGTGGTGGGCTTTGCCACCATCAAGTTTGTGGTGGACCAGTTCGGCAGCATCGGCGGCTGGGGCTACGAAAGCCTGGCGTTTTTATACGGCATGTCGGTGCTGAGCCACGGTCTGGCGGTGGTGCTCTTCATCCAGACCTGGGGTCTGGGCTATTGGATGATCGACGGGGAGTTTGACCGGTTCCTGCTGCGGCCCATGGGCCTGCTCTTCCAGTTCCTGTTCGACGACTTCAATCTCATCGGCTTCACTGACATCATCCCCGGCCTGATGGTATTTGTCTACGGCTGCATCAAAGTGGACCTGCCCCTGACTTTCACAAATATCCTGCTGATTTTTTGCACTCTGGTCGGGGGGACTCTGATCCGCGGCGCGGTATGGCTGTTCTGCGGCTCCATGTCGTTTTGGACGAAAAGCGCGGCAAATTTCACCGACATGGTGGGCGAACTGTTCGAGCGGGTGTCCATGTATCCCCTCACCATTTATCCCAAGTGGGCGCAGGCGCTGTTCACTTTCCTCCTGCCTTTGGCGTGGATCACCTTCTGGCCTGTGAAGGATATGCTGGGGACGGGAACTGCCGTCGTCCCTGTGCCGCTGGCGGTTATCACACTGGCGGTGGGACTGCTCCTGTTCGCGGGGAGCTGCGCGGTGTTCCGGGCCGGGATGGGGAAGTACGAGAGCGCGGGGAGCTGAAAGAGCAATCAAAGAGGAAAGGAGCATATCTGTTTTATGGATTTTACTGAGATATTTTTGCTCTATCATGATGAACTGCCATGCAGATGGGAATACAAAGACACCAGCCGGGGAGAGGAGGATTTCCGCCGCACGGTCTTTGCGGACTGGGAAGATCAAAAACTTGCAATCAAAATTGCCTATAATGATTTTACATCCCCGCACCGTGTGCAAGCCTGGCAGAAAGCCGCGGAGGCTTACAGGGCTATGGGTTATTACTGCCCCCAAATCATAAACAGCAAAACCGGGAATATTGCGGAGACTGTGAAATATGAGGGCAGAAAGTGCGTCGTGTACGCGGAAGAGCGGGCACGGTTCCAAACAGCGGACCAGTTTGATGAAACGGCGGTTCTGCGAAACGGACGACATATTTACCACGACAGCGCACTCCGCTTTCTTTGTAAAATCGGCTCAGCCCGGTTGGATTTCGCGGATTTTCCATCCGGCTTGTGTATTCTGGAGCGATTCTGTCCCTCCGATCCCTGTGATGAGATCATGGAGTGCGCACTGGAATTTAAAGAAATCATAGAAGGGCAGTTTCCTCAGTATATAGAACGATTTCAGCGGATATGGTCCCGCTTTCTTGAGAATCGAGGCGCGTTAGAGCAAATATATGACCAGCTCCCTGCTTCTGTGTTTCAAGCTGATTTGAATGCGGGCAACATTCTGCTGGACGATAATATGCGCTTTGCCGGTGTGCTGGATTTCAATCTTACTGGCAGAGATACCGCAATGAACGTGTTCTTTCGGGAGTTATGGATCAATTTTGACGAGGACATCCCAGACAAGCGGGAAAACAATATGTATTATGTGGAGAAGAACAGCGAGCAGTCTTTACAGTCCTTCCTTCATAATCTTCTACTGATAAAAGACAGCTATCATTTTACAGAAGCGGAAAAGAGGGCCGCGCCGCTGCTCTACCGGTATCTGCGGCCTTTCTGGTGGCGCCCCCTTCATGCGCTCAAAAGAGATAAGGGAGATCCGGAGAAGGTGGGAAAAATCTTGGGCTGGATTGAGAATGAGCAGGCGCGTAAAATTGATTTTGCAATGATTATGAATGAAAGTGATTGTGAAACGCCTGAGATAGAACAGCAGATACGGAGACAATGAATGGGAAAAAGACAGGGAGGTGTACCCATGAACGTCATCGAAGTCAGCCATTTGGTGAAGGAATACAAAAAAATCAGAAAAGAGAGCGGTTTGCGGGGGGCGGTAAAAAACCTTTTCATACAAAAGTCAGAGTATGTCCGAGCAGTGGACGACATCTCTTTTTCCATTGAAAAGGGGGACATCGTGGGCTACATAGGCCCCAACGGCGCGGGGAAGAGCACCACAGTGAAGATGCTTTCCGGTATCATGCAGCCTACCAGCGGTGAGATCCTGATCAGCGGCATATCACCCCAGCGGGACCGCAAACGGGTGGTGCAGAACTTGGGTGTGGTATTCGGCCAACGCAGTCAGCTGAATTGGGATCTGCGTTTGGGTGAGACCTTTGAACTGCTGAAACGAATTTATCAAATCGAAGACAGCGTCTACAAAAATAACTTGGGTGTGCTCAACGAAATTTTCCAGATCGATTGTTTCATTGACATCCCGGTGCGGCAGCTCTCCCTGGGACAGCGAATGCGGGGAGACTTGGTGGCGGCCATGCTCCACTCCCCAGATGTGCTGTTTCTGGACGAGCCCACCATCGGCTTGGATGTGGAGGCAAAATATTCCGTCCGGAAGTTCATCAAGGAGATCAATCAGCGGAACAAAACGACCATCATCCTGACCACCCATGATTTGGGCGACATCCAAGAGTTGTGTCAGCGGGTCATCATCATCAATGAGGGCAAAATCATTGAGGATGGTTCGCTGGATATGTTAATCGATAAAATCGCTCCTTACCGCCATCTCATTCTTGATTTCTACCATCCTGTTACCATTTCTCACCCTCGTGCGGAGCTTATTTCTGTGAACGAGGCCCGCTCCGTTTACCGTTTCCGAAAGGATGAGATCACAGCCGCACAGCTGATTGAGGATATCTCCCATGTTACACCTATCAAAGAAGTAGGATTAGAAGAAGTGAAAATCGACGATATTATCCGGACAGTGTATCAGCAGAAGGATGTGCTATGTGACAGATAATGGGGCAAAAAATCACACAGAGACAACAGGGCCGGTGATCCTGTTGTCTCTGTGTAATTTTTGCCCCGTACCGTCCCTAACCCGGCCTATCGTGGAAACCTGTCGTCTGCGCAAGGGCTCCTCTGTGAAGTATCAGACGGCGCGGCGGATATGATGCTCGGCAGGAACTGATCTGCTGCTGTGTACCGCCCAGTCCAAGCTCACTGACGCCAAGGCGGACTGGGCCCGGGCGGAGCTGCGCCGCAGCGCCCGCAACATCCTGTTCGTCCAGGCCAACAGTCTGGCGATGAACGGCTTTGAGCACGGCACCGCCTATACCGCGGGCTTCCCGGTCTATAAAATCCTGCTCATCGCGGTGGACATACTCGTGGCGCTGGGGCTGGCCTGGGGCGTGTTCAATCTGGTGAAGAAAATCAAAATGACCCCGGAGGAATTTGCAGCCCGTCCCCGGTGGTCTAAGAGCCTGTTTAAAATCTTCTAATGAGGATGGCAATGAGGGCAAACGTGA
>CAJUQN010000001.1:194688-203456 GCA_910588625.1 uncultured Oscillospiraceae bacterium | reverse complement strand
CTACTGGTCTTATTGAGTGCCAGCCCCCCTTGCCAACGATTTTGTTACACATACGCTTTACTGAAACAGCTTGACTAATTTCGTTCAAACGAATATAATGATAGTGAAATATGGCAGATTTTGAAGCAGTTTGAGGTGTCAAACGTGAACGAATTTATTACGGTTCAGGAAGCCGCCGAAAAATGGGGTATAACGCCACGGCAAGTCCAAATTCTTTGTAAAGAGGGACGAATTGCTGGAGTAGCGCGTATGAGCCGGATTTGGATTATTCCAAGAGACGCAAAGAAACCAACGGGAGATAAAAGGCGCAATACGGGAGGAAAAGATGATGCTACAAAGCACCATGTTTGAACAACAAAAAATAGACTTATCCTCCGCACCGTGGACAATGCACGAATTTTTTGCCGGAAGTGGACTTGTGGCCTATGGTTTAAAGGGGATGTTTGCGCCTGTTTGGGCTAACGATATCAGCGAGCAAAAGGCAACTGTTTATAAAGCTAACTTTGGTGATAACCATTTTGAACTTGATGATATCAAAAATATTCGAGGATATGAGTTACCGTGCGCCCATTTGTCGTGGGCCAGCTTTCCCTGCCAAGATTTGTCATTAGCCGGTTCGTTGGGCGGTATCCATGCGTCGAGAAGCGGACTTGTATGGGAATGGCTGCGTGTTTTAGACGAGATGGAACAACGTCCCAAAATTTTGCTGTTAGAAAACGTAGTTGGGCTTCTTTCCACAAGTAAAGGCAATAATTATCGCATCCTCCACACGGCCCTTGTCGAGCGTGGCTATGATTGCGGAGCAATCGTGTTAAATGCTTCGTATTTTGTACCGCAGTCCAGACCAAGAGTATTTATTCTCGCTGTGGAGCATGGCTGTCAAATTCCAGACGAGTTAGTTGGCGATGGCCCATGCTGGTTACATACTAAAACAGCGATTGAACTGGGGCGTTCTTTACCGCAATGGATATGGTGGAAAACAGGAAAACCGTTGCGGCGCAGCAAAACGTTGAAAGACATTGTGGATGATACAGCTCCCTTTGATAAGGACAACGTACTCCGGCTGGTGCCGGAACGGCATCAAACCAAACTGAATGCTCATAATACTGTTTATGCCACGGGCTATCGCCGGACTCGACACGGCGAACAACAGCTTGAATTGCGTTTTGATGGTATTGCAGGGTGTCTACGGACGCCAGAGGGCGGGAGCAGTAAGCAATATTTAGTAGTCAAAAAGGATGGAATGACCCATGCGCGATTGCTAACTGTCCGCGAGGCCGCTCGGCTTATGGGAGCGCCAGATAGTTTTATTCTGCCTGGTAGCTATAACGATGGATATAAAGCGATGGGCGATGCAGTAGCGATGCCCGTGGCACGGTTTATTGGCGAACGCTTCTTAACAAAAATTGCGGAGGCAGTATACGATGATTAATCCAGAAGAACGCTTGAAAGCATTTCAAGCTGAAAACAATATTTTTACCAAAGGCCCGCTATCGCTGGTCGTGCAGTTTACTCGTTTGGTGCAGGACAAGCAGTTTCCGTTGAATCCTGATGATTTTCAGACCAGCAGCAAGGGGCAAGTAGCTGGGTTAGGCGGCGGAAATCTGAAAAAGATTTTGAAAGAGCATAGCATTACCCAACAACTGTCGGCTGAAGGCGGGCGAACCAGCCGGGGCAGCATGGGATTGATGATTAAATATGTGGATTTTCTCAATGCGTGGAATACAGATGAAGCCGTAGACTTTGCCGTTGTCGAAGCATTTTGGGCGGAACAGGTTAGAGAGTATTTTAGAAATCAGCCGTTCGTTTTGACTGCTGACACATCTAAAACAATCGGCGCTAATTTGGACGAACTGTTTGAGCAGGCAAAAAAGCGGCAAAAGCAGAATCCGGGTACGCAGTATCTTGGAACGGTGTTGCAGCATTTGGTGGCAGCTAAACTCTGCCTTATTATGCCGGAAGGAGCTTTTGAAATTCATGGCGCTTCAGTAGCGGACGGCCCAACGGATCGTAACGGTGATTTTGTCATCAATAGCACGATTATCCACTGTACTACTATGCCAGGGGCGCTCCTGATTGAAAAATGTAAAGCCAATTTGCGGAGCGGGTGTCATCCTGTTATCATCACAATTTTTGAGCGCGTGCATACGGCGCTGAACCTGGCGGAAGATGCTGGCCTTGCTGGGCGCGTAGAGGTGTGGGATATTCAGCAATTCTTATCCGCAAATGTATATGAACACAGCTTATTTGATGAAGCAAAGCGTAACTCTACCTTGTCGGATATTATCAGCCGCTACAACAATATTGTGCTGGAAACTGAAACCGATCCAAGTCTCCGCATTGAGTTCGAGGCAAGGTGATTTGCTGTGGCGGATGTGTTTGATGAAGAAAAACGCTCTGATATCATGCGGCGGGTCAAGTCAAAAAAGAATAAGTCTACAGAACTTCGCTTGATTGAAATATTCAAACAGAATGGTATCACTGGCTGGCGGCGGAATTATCCTGTTAAGGGTCATCCCGATTTTGTGTTTCCAAAGGAAAGGATCGCAGTGTTTGTAGATGGCTGTTTCTGGCATGGGCATGATTGCCGGAACACCCGTCCCGCAGATGACCAAGAGTATTGGCAAAAGAAACGAGAACGGAATATAAAACATGACCAAGAAGTAACAGCTATGTTTGAAGCACGCGGGTGGACAGTATTACGGATTTGGGAGTGCGAACTAAAAAAGAAGAACACTGACATTCTAATGCTTAAAATGGCTACTTTATTAAAAATTTGCTCTTAGGGGAAATAATATAAAATGCTGGGAGAATGAATGTGGACATAAATAAAATAAATACTGTGTGCTGTTGGATGCGGAATTTATCAAATCAACCAAATGTTTTGAATATGCCGGTTTCTACTGCGGATGTAACAAATATCCGCGAAGGGCTTCTTATTATTGCTAAAGATATTGAGCGTGAGCAACCTG
Source organism: uncultured Oscillospiraceae bacterium (assembly GCA_910588625.1). Lineage (GTDB taxonomy): Bacteria > Bacillota > Clostridia > Oscillospirales > Oscillospiraceae > Enterenecus. The sequence goes on along the minus strand of CAJUQN010000001.1, from coordinate 200,484 downwards.
TTCTTAGCAATCAGTTGATGACAATCAAAAATAGACTGTTTAGAGAAGTTCCCGCAAGTTGGAATACCATTCATATTTACATAAATCCATTTGCCTTTGGACAAGGAATTGAAGTATTAGATATCTTGTTGGCACAGAATTTCAATAGACAAGACAATTGGTGCCATTTGATTCATCCTCGGATAGCTCAAGTATCAAAGAAACTCTATTTTGATGGTAGTTATGCTAACGCGGCTTGTGATGCGTTTATTGAAATAAATGATAGAGTAAAAAGGCTTTTTCAGGTGGTAAAACCTGGAGAGGATATCCCTGATGGCGATGCGGCAATGAAAAGGGTGTTTTCTACAAAGAACCCTTTGATAGAATTTTGTGATCGTTCCACTGATTCTGGTGCGAATACACAAAAAGGATTTATGGAGATGCTTGCAGGAGCGATGTCAGCCTTGCGTAATCCTAAAGCCCACGCAAATATACAAATAGAACGGGATGACGCTATGCGTTGTCTGATATTCGCAAGTATGTTGATGTATAAAATTGATGAAGCGGTGCTTTATTCAAAGATAATAGAACCGCTAAAGTCGCAGTAACCGCCAAATCTGATAGTGGATTGGGCCACTTCTGTTGATGTAGATATAGGGTAGTTAGAAAATCGGTTGAGGGAGGGGAGCCTTGTGGAAGAACTTAAAATTTATTTTTCAGATTTTTTCGATGTGGATGAGGATATTATTGAATCTTATGGTGCTGTGAATATTTCTCTGATAAATGATATGCCCCTCTTTGTAGATCCATTTCTGTTATTTAATAGCGAGAAACCAGAATATTAACAAATTCATGCTGAGATCATTCGCTATTTATTGTTTTTGCAACAGCAGGCGGGAAACTATGACACGCCGCCTAAAGGAATGCTATCGTCATGGTATTTATTTTCAGAGGTAAAGCAGACATGGTTGGGTTTTAGCTTGGATGGAAATGGAGGACGTGGATTAGGGAAGGACTTCGCCGAAAATTTATTTTTAGGCCTTAAAACAATTTTTAGAGAATTTGGAAAAGAGCAAATAACTAAGAGTTCACATTTAGAGAAGCTGTGCTTGATTAGCCCATTAGTTGGCCGGGATAAAATCAGTGACTTTACAACAAATTTTGCGAAAAAGTACTATTAAACTATACGATGGCATTTGCCAAAGAAAACCTGTCACCATCACAATGCAAAACAGTTTGTGTTCCAAGAGTTGAATTTAATTATGAAACCAAAACTTGGAGAACAAAAGAATACATTTTACCTTATTGTAATAACGACTATGTTTTGCTCACTCCGCGTGACTTGTTGACACAGGATGAAACATTTATAAACAGAGCGGATATGTTAGGCAATCTTCAGAACATTGCCCCTTCGGTCGAAGATGCAACACTTCGATTTGAATTAAATCAATATTTTACCGAAGTTCTTTCAAAAAAGCAAAAAGAATTGTCTAAAACGGAGAAGAATTGGATTGCTACAGAATTGATTCGTTCACATCCCGAATTAATTGACTATTATATTAAATATAAGGAAGATAATGAAGAAAAAGCAACTTCTATTAGTACTCAGGCCGTCCAAGAAGTCAGGATGCTATTTAATACTCAACTTCAAGAACTTACGCAATGTTTGAATGCTCGAACAGCGTTTTATAAAATTAATGCTAATTCCCATGATGAAGCGTATCAGCGAGTTCAGTTTTTAAAAGATGTCATTGAGAACATGGACGGGTATCGTTTGTTTTATCTGAACGGTCATCCTCTTAAGCGTGAAAACGACCTCCAGATTATGTATCGTTTAGTTTGGTATGCAACAGATTTTGATGTAAACCGTGAAGTTAATAATGGTCGCGGTCCAGTTGATTTTAAAATTTCAAAAGGAAGCAAAGATGCGACATTGGTTGAGTTTAAATTGGCATCCAATTCAAAGTTAAAAAAGAATTTAGAAAATCAAGTCGAGGTATACAAAAAAGCTAACGGGACAGAGCGTGCAATAAAAGTCATCCTATTTTTCAGTGACGCAGAATTGGAAAAGGTTACACGAATTCTCAATGAACTTGGTATTGCTGGATGTCCTGATATCGTGCTGATTGATGCCAGAGATAATAAATTATCAGCTTCAAATGTTTAATTATAGCAATCATCAGAATTGCTGGCAAATGTAGGGCGGGACGACCTCGGCCCGCCGTCCTGCCGCAAACGGCGCACCGGGTCGTCGCGCCCTACGGAGCGCCTTTGTCAGCAATTTTGGATCCTGCTATAGCATATTATGTACCAGGCCAACAATAAATAAGATAAAAAACCGTCCTGTTGAATTTGTCATCCAGCAGGGCGGTTAATATATAGTCGACGAACTTGAGGAGAGATAAAAAGGGGGGAGGAAAAAGGCACTTCCATTTCCCATAAATTTATGCTATACTGATTCAAGTCAATTGCTGCCAGTCCAGCCGGGCGTGATGTCCGCGGGAAGGGTACAAGAGGCTTTTATTCTGTCTACTGACAAAAATCATCAGGAAAAGGAGCGACTGAAACGTGGCAGGAAAGCAGGGGGATTCCCTCGGCGGACGGGGGATAAAGCGGAGCCTGAACAGAAGGATATTGAGAAACACCACCCTCAACATTCTGATTTTGGTGGTCATATGCTGTGTCATTATGGCCCTTTCCCTTCAGTCACTGGCCAACAACATTTTACTGGACAGCCTTCAGCCGATGGCCCGGCAGTCGGCAAAGACGGTGGAGGCCAACATCCACATGCTGGCGGACCGCATGATGACCATTGCCGGCGACCCCCGGATGAGCACGGTGGCCGCCGCCGATCCGGAGGGGGCGGGGGCTCCGCGCCCCGACGCCGTAGCGACCGCGGCGAACCGCATGGCGGTGCTGGAGGAAGCGGCGGAGATCTATGAGTTTCATACGGTTGCTCTTTACGGACTGGACGGCCGGCTGCTCCAGGGGATCGACGGCGCGCCGGAACGCCTGGACGGCGATTTCTTCACCCTTTTGAAGGAGACGGACAATCTGACCACCGACTCCACCACTGTCTACCAGGGCAAGCTGGGGGTCACTATGGGGATGCCAGTGAAGGAGGACGGCGAAACCGCCTTCTACGTAATGGGCATCTACAAATACGACACCCTCAACGACGTAATCAGCAGCATCAACATCGGGCGCAGCGGCATGGCCTTCATGGCCAACCGGGAGGGCATCGTCACCGGTCACCCGGACCAGGGGCTGGTGCTCAGCGGCAGCACGCTGGCCCAGCTCAGCGGCGGCAGCGGGAAGGCTGTGGAGCGGGTGGCCACTGGGGAGACAGGGGCCACGGAGTTCTCCATCGATGGGCGGAAAATGCTGGTGGCCTTCTCCCCCATTCGGGGGACGCAGTGGTCGCTGGTGATCCAGATTCCCAAGTCGGATTACAACCATTTCATCAACTGGGCGATGGCCATGTCGGTCATGGCCACTCTGGTGGGGCTGGCCGTCTCCATCCTGCTGATCCTGCGCTTTGCCCGGTCCATTTCCCGCCCGGTGAAGCGGGTCACCGACCGGATGGTGGCCCTCTCCGGCGGCGACCTGCATACGGAGGTGCTCCCTGTTGACACCGGCGACGAGCTGGAGGTCATGACTCAGACCCTGGACGCCACCCTGGAAAGCATGAACCGGTACATATCCGACATCCAGCAGGTGCTGACCCACGTGGCCGGCGGCGACCTGCGCACCGACCCCCAGGTGGACTACAAGGGGGACTTTGTGCTCATCCGCGCCAGCCTGTGCACCATCACCCAGTCGATGAACGAAACACTCCTCGGGTTCCGGGCCGCCGCCGACCGGCTCACCGCCATGGCGGAGCAGCTGAGCGGCCAGTCGGCCCAGCTGCACCAGGCTTCACTGGAACAGAACCAGTCCACCGAGGAGCTGGTCAGCGAGGTGGCCCACGTGAAGGAGCGGCTGGCCGACGTGACGGAGAGCAGCGGCCAGACCCGCGCCCAGACGGAGGAGATCACCCGGCGCATCCAGAGCGCCAACGAGCAGATGTCCGCCCTCTCCTCCGCCATGGACGACATCAGCGGCAACGCCCAGCAGATCACAAAAATCGCGAAGGCCATCGAGGATATCGCCTTCCAGACCAACATCCTGTCCCTCAACGCTTCGGTGGAGGCGGCCCGGGCGGGTGCCGCCGGAAAGGGCTTCGCCGTTGTGGCCAACGAGGTGAAGCAGCTGGCCGCCAAGAGCGCGGAAGCCGCCAAGAGCGCCACCAACATGGTCAACAACACCAAGGCCATCATCCAGACCGGCGTGGAGCTGACCGCTGATACCGCCGGCTCCCTCCGGGCGATTTCCGACGTGTCCGACCAGATCAACACCATCTCGGACCAGCTGGCGGCAGCGGTACAGGGCCAGGAGACGGCCCTGGCCGTTATGGAGGAGCGGATCGCCGCCATCTCCGGCATCGCGGACCGCAACCTCCAGAACGCCGGGGAGACGGAGCTGTCCAGCAGCTCGCTGGCCAAGGAGGCCGAGTCCCTCCAGGCCCAGGTGCGTAAATTTATCTTGAAGGAGAAGTGCGGCACATGAAACGGATTTTCGCCATGCTTTTGAGCCTGCTGATGACGGCGGCGCTGCTGACAGCCTGCGGGGGCCAGGCGGGGCTCCAGGACGGGTACTATACCGCCCAGATGTCCCAGTTCAGCCACGGCTGGAAGGAATACATCACCATTCTGGTGAAGGGCGGCAGCATTATCTCGGTGGAGTACAACGCAGAGAACGCCAGCGGCTTTATTAAGAGCTGGGACAACGCCTATATGCAGAACATGCTCCACTCCAACGGCACCTACCCCAACGAGTACACCCGCTATTACGCGGGCCAGCTTCTGGAGGGGCAGGGCGAGGGCGTGATCGACGCGATTTCGGGGGCCACCTCCTCCCACAGTACCTTCCAGATGCTGGCGCAGGCCGTTTTGGAGCAGGCCCGGAAGGGCGACTCCAGCATTGTGACGGTAGAAGCTGCCCACTGAGAAGCTGTACTATAGCAATCAACAAAATGCGTAACACTCAGTAGGGGCGGATATCATCCGCCCGCAAGGTGACACGGCACAGCCCTTCCGGACGGGCGGGTAATACCCGCCCCTACAAAATCATTGTCGGTAATTTAGACGACTGCTATAGTTTTCATTATAAATTTTCATGCTGACGACAAACATTGCACGACTTGCAAAAATCTTTCCAATCTGTATTGACAAACACCAGTTCTATATGTTAAACTAAAAATCCCATTTGATGGGCGAACTGAATACGGCTTTTGAGCCGGTACATAGACAACCACACAAGAACCCCAGCGAGAGGAAAACTCCCGCTGGGGTTGGTGCGTCTGTGTACCGGCTTCTTTTTTGCCCTGACAACAGAATGACCGTCCGAGAGTGATAATTACGCTAAGACCTTCCAACCCAGGGAGCGAGCGAGACAACGCCGTTGAAAGGGGGCGGAACACTCCTGGATAGAACGGCAAACAATATAACGGCAGAATTGCCGTCACCCAGCCAACCGAAACCAACGATGACGGCAGAACTGCCGTCACTGAATCTATTTGTCCCCCAACGCTCCGCAGAAAAGAAGCCGCCAAACGACACCCCGCTACCCTGTCTTGTGGGGTAGCGAGCATAGCTTTTGTGTTGCCGGGGGCACCCCAAAAGCGGGCGGCACCTTTTGCCGAGAGGGGTTCTACCCCTATCACCCCGGCCAGAAAGGAGCGGATCAAATGACCGACAGAAAGAGAACGACAGCCAT
>CAJUQN010000001.1:0-194588 GCA_910588625.1 uncultured Oscillospiraceae bacterium | reverse complement strand
ACCCCGGCCAGAAAGGAGCGGATCAAATGACCGACAGAAAGAGAACGACAGCCATAAGACTATTTACTCAGATTTACAACAGGTTTGTTGTTAATTCCGTGGGCCTGTGGGACGGCAGGAAATTCAACTGCGGCAAACGGGCCTACTATCAGTTTCGCCAGTTATCGGACGATTTATGCAGGGAATACCAGCTTTCCACCATCAAAAATCCGAAAAGGAAAACACCCCGGAGCATTTACTTTGCTGAAAAGAATGGGGAACCCACCAAGTACAACCTCATGCGGGAAGCCCTGGACGCCGCCCTCAAGGTCAGCGTGGACGGAAACGACCTGCGAAAAGCCCTCCGGGAGCAAGGCTACGAACTGGACGCCAACCCTGCCCGCAAATACGCCACCCTGCGGCGGATTGGGAGTAAAAAGGCGGTGCGGCTGTACCGACTGGGTGAGGAATACGACCTCCCGGCCCTCCGGGAGCGGATCGAGGAAAACCGCCAGCGGTATGCCTATGACCTGGGCTATCAGCGGTACAAGCCTGTGCCTGTCCAGTGCCCCCAGCCCAAACGTCTGCGGTTAAAAGGCTTTTTCAGCACAGTGAAGAAAGTCGGCGGTTTCCGTGGGCTGTATCTCCACTACTGCTACTGTTTAGGTATTCTCCCCAAAGGTAGCAAACGCCGCCCTCTCTCCCCGGAACTGCGGGAGGAGTGCCGCCGTCTGGACAGTATCAGCCGTCAGGCGCAGTTGATTTGCCGGGAAAAGCTGGACACAGCGGAAGATATAACGGACTTTATCAGCGGAAAACAGGCTGAAATAAAGGAATTGGGGGACGCCCGCCGGAAGTTCTACAACCGTCTGCGCCGCTGTGACGATGGAGTGGAGGTTGCCCAAATCAAGGCTCAACGTGACCGGCTGACGGCGGCGATGGCCGTCTGCCGAAAGGACATTAAAGCTGCTGAAGGTGTACTTTCCCGGAGCGACCGGCTGAAAGAGAATTTGAAGCTGGAGAAGAAAATGCAGGCCCTGCGTATGGGCCGCACTCAGGATAAGTATCAAAGAAGGAGCGTTGCCAGATGGCCACGATAATACTTGAATTGACCGAAAAGGAAGCAAAAATATATGATGAAGCGATGAAAAAGGCTGATGAAACAGCAGTGTTTCTTGCCGGACTGTCCCACGCTGACCGGCTGGACTGGCTGAAAAAGCGCCAATACCCCCGCCCCATCAGCTTTGAGCGGGAGATCGGCGGCACCGTCTACACCGTCAACGCCCATTTCAGCGAGGACGCTGAAACCGCAGACGAGAAAGTAAATCGTATCCTCAGCCGAAATATCGCACTGTAAAGTGTTGAAGTCTTGCGCCGGATGTGGTATGATAGTGATACCCTGCAATTCATATCACATCCGGCTGCGGAAAGGAGCGTATTTTGAAAAAGAAGCAGCCAAATAATCAGAGAATTACAGCATTATATGCCAGATTGTCCCGTGACGATGAAAAAGAGGGTATCTCAGGCAGCATCCAGAATCAAAGGGCCATTTTGGAGAAATTCGCCAGTGATAACTGTCTGCCTAACCCAAGATTTTTCTTTGATGACGGCTACTCAGGTGTTTCGTTCACAAGACCGGCCTTTATGGAAATCATGGAACTGGCTGAACAGGGGCTTGTGGCAAATCTCGTTGTAAAAGACCACTCCCGGCTGGGCCGGAACCGCCTTGTGGTGGGCCAGCTTCTGGAAGAAGATTTTGTACGGTTGAATGTGCGGTACATCGCCATCATGGACAACATCGACACCTCCAATGGGGTCAGCGATATCGTTCCCATGCAGGATTTATTCAACGAATGGCACGCAAAAAATACCAGCGATAAGGTACGCCGTGTCATGCAGAGCCGTGGCAACGCCGGGATACCACTCACTACTAACCCACCTTTTGGGTACAAGAAAGACCCGGAGGACAAAAACAAATGGCTGGTGGATGAGCCAGCGGCAGAGGTAGTACGGCGAATTTTCCAAATGTGCATTAGCGGCCTGGGGCCAACCCAGATCGCCAAGCGGCTGAAAGCTGGCAGTGTGCTGACGCCCAGCGAATACCAGCGCAGTGTCGGTGTAAATTGCCCAACCAAACTCCCCGAGTATCCGCACAAATGGTGTTCTCACACAGTAGCGGAAATTCTGGACAGACAGGAGTATGTGGGTGATACAGTGAATTTCCGCACCTACCGCCAGTCATTCAAGCAGAAAAAGCAGTTGGACAGGCCGCAGGAGGAATGGAAAATCTTCACCGACACCCATCCCGCTATCATTGATCGGGAAACCTTTGCCCTTGTCCAAAATCTCCGTCAGCACCGCCGCAGACCTACAAGGACGGGCGCTGTGAGTATGTTCTCCGGGCTTCTCTACTGCTCCGACTGCGGCAGTAAGCTGGGGTACAGCGCCACCAACAACTACAAGCGAGAGCAAGCCTATTTTTTCTGTTCCGGCTACCGTAAAAATACCGACCTGTGTTCCGCTCACTACATTCGGGAGAGGGTTGTGGAACAGCTTGTCCTTGAGGGACTGCAAAGACTCTTATGGTATGTCCAGGTCTATGAAAAGCGGTTTGCCCAGGAGCAAATGGAGCGGTTTGGCCTGCAAGAGAAAAAGGAACTGTCTGCCAGAAGCCGGGAGTTGGACAAAGCTAAACAGCGAGTGTCAGAGATTGACCGTATCATTCAAAAGATCTACGAGGATTTGACCAAGGGACTGCTTACCGAGGAACGTTTTGCCACGCTGACGGTATCGCTGGAAAATGAGCAGAAGCAGTTGAAAGCGGCAATCCCTGAGATGGAGGCCACTCTGGACGCAACCACGGATAAGGCTGCTGACTTGCAGCGGTTCATTGAGCGGGCCAGACAGGTGACCCAGCTGACGGAGTTAACACCTGAGATCGTCCATGAATTCATTGATAAGATCGTGGTATCCAAGCCGGAGAAGATAGATGGCAAGCGGCATCAGCGGGTAGATATCTATTACAACACTATTGGCCTTTGGACAGCGCCGGAACCGGAAACGCTGGAACAGGAATATATGGCCTATTATCAGGCCATGCAGAAGCGTAGGAAAAAGACAGCGTAGCCGAAGCTACGCCGTCCAAATAGGTAACTTGTCGTTTACGGCCCCCGGTTGGGGCAACTTCCTTACGGGAGTTGCCCCAATGGCGGGGGCTTTGGTTTATTTCTGAAGTTTGGAGAACGAATTGGTGTCCATGGTGAGGGTCAGCTCGCCCACCTCGGGGTCGGTGTAGGACTTTTTGAACTTGAGGGCACCCTGAGCGGCGGCCAACTCGGCGTCCTTGCTGCCGTAGTCGTCCTCGTTTACCTCGGCGCCCCACTCTGCGGCGGTGTCCCAGGTGACGTCCTGGAGGTCCATGCCGTTGTAGGAGATGCTCAGTTCGTCCGCAGCGTCCTTGCGCAGGGTGAGGCGGAACACTACGCCGTTGGTGGTGGACTCTTTTTCCTCGTTGGACAGGTCCACCCGGTCGCCCACCATGTTCTTCTGGAAGGGTACGTAGACGTCGGCCCAGAACTCCTTGCCCGCGCCGCCGCCGTCCACCTTCAGGTGGTAGTAGCAGGCCACGTATTTGGCGTCGCTGCGGATTTCGTTCTGGGAGCCCCTGAACTCCACCTCCCAGCCCCAGCCTGCCATTTCGGCGGTGGTGGTCTGGCCAATGACGATGGTGTGGCCCTCCACGGTGGCCTCCATGGGCATATCGGGGCCGGAAGGGCCGCAGGCGGTGAGGCTCAGGGTCATTGCCAGGGCCAGACCCATCAGGGTAATGCGCTTGATGATGTTCATACAATCTCTCCTTTTACTGTTGTCGTGCTTGTAGTTGCTGCCATTCGTGATTATGTTTTGGGTTTCCCAAACAGGGACATTTTTCTATTCGGCGGAGAGCGGGAAAAAATAAACTGCCCCTTTATTAAGTTTTTCCTAAGAGCGTCAGATTTGACGGTTTGGCGCGTCTTATATATGCAGCTGCAAAACAAGGCAAAGGAGGTGGAGCCATGACGGAGAAGGAGTTTCTGGCGCTGTTCGACCAGTACCGGCCCATGGTGTACGCCCTGGCGCTGAGCTACACCAAGTCGCCCCAGGACGCGGAGGACGTGTGTCAGACGACGTTTCTCAAACTGATTGAACAGCCGCCGGCGCCGGGCAAGGAAAAGCCCTGGCTGGCCCAGGTGACGGTAAACCAGAGCAAGAGCCTGCTCCGGGCCCCTTGGCGGAAGCGCCGGGCGGAGCTGGACGAAAATGTGTTGGAGGCGGTCCGCTTTTCCGAGCCGGAGGACGGGGCGCTGTGGGCGGCGGTGCTGTCCCTGCCCCCGGCCCAGCGGGCGCTGATCCACCTGCGGTATTACGAGGGCTTCACCGTGGCCGAGCTGGCGGAGCAGTATCATGTGACGCCGCCGGTCATCTCCGCCCGGCTGTATCGGGCGAAAAAACAACTGCGGAGCAGATTGGAGGGTACGGAATATGGCTCAACGCTATCGGATATTATTTGACGAGGCGCTCCAACAGGCGGGGCCGGACAAGGAGCGGATCGAGGTCCAGCGTGGGGAGCTGGCCCGTCGGTGCGCGCAACTGGAAAAGGAGCGGAATAATATGAAAAACGGCAGAAAAATGGTGCGGTACGTTATCTTAGCGGCGGTCCTGGCGGTGGTGCTGTCCGCCACAGCGCTGGCGTCGGCCAATCAGGAGGGGCCCACCCGGCTGTGGAGCGGTACAAGCTCACACTCCTGGGTCAATGCGGGCGGCGAGGAGGAAAACGAGGTCCGGTTTTCCGATGTGGTGGGCCTGGATTTGGTGGACGGGCGGTATCTGCTGACCGGCGATGAGGCGGGGACCGTGGTGGACATCACAGGGCGGTTCTCTGAGGATACAGCCTACGTTTTTACCCGGGAAAAGGACCCGGGGCATGGTGGGTGGAGCGACCTGGTGGTGGGCGGAAGTCCCGGTAATCTAGGCTGGGCGGAGGTCATCTATAAAGCGGACGGGTCCTTCGGCGGAGTCAGCGGTGTGTGGAAAGGCCGCCCCGCCTGGCTTGAGAGCTACTACCTTAGCCACGGGCTGGAACGGGAATGTGATTGGATTGACTGGAAGGATAGCAACTGAATTTTTGCACACAAAGGCGCCCCCATCCGTTGATGGGGGCGCTTCCTTTAATAAATGGAGTCCAGGATCTCAATGGCCTGGGCCACGGCGTGCTCATCACAGTGCCGAAGCACCCGCGCCCCCCAGTCCTTCACGGGCTGGGAGCAGTTGGCCGGGGCAAAGGGGATAGCGCTCAAGGCCAGCATGGGGATGTCGTTCTGGTTGTCCCCCATGCAGTAGAGTTTTTTGCGGTCGATATACAGCAGCTGGGCCACCTTTTCCACCAGAGCGCCCTTGTTGCACCCCTTGGCGGTGACCTCCAACAGATAGCGGTTGGAGAAGATGGCCTCGCACCGGTCCCCCCAGCGCTCCAGGAAGTGGGCCTGTACTTCCTCTAAATAGAGCTGGACCTGCTGCAAAATGACCTTGCTCCAGGGGGTGGGCATCTCCAGAATGGGGCACAAAATCTGGGCCCCCCCGACCTTGGCCAAATGCTCCCGGGTGACCCGGTTGGGGTTGTGGACATAGATATCTTCGCCATGGTATGCCTCAAAGCCCAGGGCGGGGAATTGATCGCACAGCTGAACCAGCATTTGGGGGGCGTCCTTGGGCAGGAAGCTCTCCAGCAGGTAGCGCTCCGAGGCATAGTCATAGATGGCCGCGCCGTTGGACAGCACCACGGGGGCGTTGATGGTGAGCTGTTCCTTCTCGATTTGAGGCGTAAAGGTCCGGTGAGCCCGGCCGGTGGCAATGGAGAAGTACCCGCCATTGTCGATGAAATAGCGGATGGCGGCGCGGTTTTCCGGTGAGACAGTGCGCTGACTATTATATAAGGTGTCGTCGTAGTCTGCGAAAAAGAGCACGCCGTCAAATTTACCCACGTAGAGCCCCCCCTTGATAAAGTTAGACGAGGTCAGTGACGCCGAAGTCCTCGCATTTGAGGTACTTCTTCATCGGTGTGGCCATCAGCGCGGTGATCACCACCAGGCACAAAATCAGGTCAATTCCCACATAACTGATGTTGTATGCCAGGGAATACAGATACGGGTTGGTAAAGGTGGTGTTAAACAGCTCCGTAGGCACTAGAATGCGGTACACGGTGACGCCGCTGATGAAGTGGACGATGAACCGGGCCAGGGATGCGATGACGGAGGAAATGTAAATCTTCCCTTTGGCGATGCCTCCCAGTCCCATGACGCCGAAGGCCACAATATAATCCAGAATGATGGACACCCAGCCATAGCTCACCGCGCTCTGGACGAATACCTGAAGAATGCCGAAGGCAAAGCAGCCGATGAGGCCGCTGCCAAGCCCCCACCGGGCGATGAAGATAAACAGAGGCAGCATTTCCAAGGAAATGGAGCCGCCCTGAGGCAGCTCGAAGGGCTTGAGCAGCCCCAGCACCAGCGCCAGGGCAACCATAAGCGCCCCTTCGCACAGCATACGGATGGTTTGTCGTTTGGTCATTGTCGTTTCCTCCTGAAACTAAGTATACCGCAATGCAAACGGTGCAATGCGGTAAGCGAGAGAAACGACAACGGCCCTCTTGTCGAATACACTTCCTACGCCGGCATTACCCGGATCAGGTTCGAGGGACCGGAGGCTGCGCTTTGCCTCACATCACAGCCGGGAATGACTCCCAGCGCCCCTGTGATATTCCATTCACTTGCGGTTGTGCCTATTGTATTCCAACCCAAAGGCAATGTCAAGAGGCTGGGCAAAAGCACGAAAAAGCGGGCCGATTTTTGGCGGTTTCGTCAAGACCGCTACAAAATGTGCCGGCACTCCCAAAATTCCGCCAGAAAGCAACAAGATATGCGGGGCTCAAAGGGTTGAACGAACCCGCTTATAAAATTCAGGGGTTGACGAGTGGGACAAAATGGTGTAGGATAAGACTGTAACTGTTTTGTAACTATTTTTGAATTTTTTGTTACGGACGGGCTAAAAGTGTTTGCTTGGAAAAGCCGGAACAGCAGGAGGGACATTTCGTGAAGCAGACCGAAAACGACAGCAAAAATATGAAGAACCTGGAGCCGCAGAAGGTTTCCGGGGAGAGCGGGAGCGCGGATAAACCCCGCTCCTGGAGAGAATATATTGAGGAGACCGAGGCCGCCGAGAAGAAAGCGGAGCGGCAGGCCGCCAAGGAGCGTGCTGCCCAACTCCGGAAGGAGAAGCACAGCGTCAACGCCTGGAAGGAGAAGGCCAAGACGGCCCTTGAGGGCGCAAAGACCGCAGTGAGCGAGGCCAAGGCGATGCTGGACGAGGCCATAGCGGCACGAAGCGAAGCCAAAGCCGCACAAAACGAAGTCAAGGCCGAGAAGAACGAGGTCAAGATCGAGGAGGATAAGCCCAGAACCGCAGGCAAGCGCCTCCAGAAGGAGCCGGCAAAGGAGAATGCCGCGGGCAGCGAGGCGCTGGAGCGCATCCGCGGCCTCACCGCGAATGGCCGCGATCAGGTGAGCGGCGTGCTGAATAAGTTCCGGGATGTGATCGCCCGCCACCCCGTCTCTCCCCTGCTGTATGTCACCTTGCTGGTGGTAGTGGTGGGAGCGGTGTTCTTCAACAGCACCTACACCAGGGCCTATGCCGTGAATGTGGACGGCCAGGAGATCGGTGTGGTGTCCAGTGAGGACGATGTGGAGGCCATTGTCAGGAACGTGGAGTCCCGCGCCTCCGACATTCTGGGCGAGGAGTTCAGCTTTGACACGGAAAAGCTGTCCACCGTCGCGGTATTCGTCACCCCCGATGAACTCAGCGATGCCGCCGCTCTAGAGGACACCCTGTTTGAGGATGTGGGCGCGCTGACCCAGGCCTATGGCCTTCGGGTGGACGGCAACGAGCTGGGCTATGCCGCCACGGAGCAGGAGCTCCAGGACCTGCTGATGGAGGCCGCCCGGCCCTATCTGACCGAGGATACCATCAACTATGATTTCGTGGAGGACGTGGAGGTCTACCCCGTGGAGGTGCCCTCCAACACCCAGTACGACGTGGAGAAGATCCGCGCTACCCTGTCCGAGTTCCGGGTGGAGCAGTCCACCTATGTGGTCAAGAAGGGAGACACCTTCAACGCCATCGCCTACTCCCTGGATATGTGGCCCATCGAGCTGTCCGTGCTGAACCCGGACGTCATAGTGGATAAGATCTGGGTGGACCAGGAGCTAATCATTCAAGAGGCCGTGCCTTTCCTGTCCGTGCAGAACTTCACCGACGAGACCTACGAGGAGACGGTACCCAGCCCGGTGGAGTATATCGAGACCGCCGATCTTTACGTGGGCGACACCAAGGTGAAAGAGCAGGGCGAGGACGGCCTCCAGAGGGTCAACGCCCGGGTGACCTACGTCAACGGCGTGGAGGTGGACCGTGAAATCCTGACCACCGAGACCCTGAAGGAGCCCACCACCACTTATGCCTACACCGGCACCACCCCGCGGCCCGTCACCGCCTCCAACGGCTACTTTATCTGGCCGGTGCGGGGCACCATCACCTCCAACTTCGGCGGACGCAACCTGTGGGGGCGCTACGACTTCCATCTGGGCCTGGACATCGCCTGCCGCACCGGCACCAGTATCAAGGCGGCGGACGGCGGCACCGTCATCAAGGCGGGCTGGAGCGGGAGCTATGGCAACCTGGTGGCCATCCGCCACGACAACGGCTATGTCACCTATTACGCCCACAACTCCTCCCTGCTGGTCAGTGTGGGGCAGAAGGTGTATCAGGGCCAGATCATCGCTCGGTCCGGCGCGACCGGAAACGTCAGCGGACCCCACTGTCACTTTGAGGTGCGCATCAATAACACCAGCGTTAACCCGAGGAATTACCTGCCCTAAACCAAGTCATTTGTTTCACCCCTGGCCTGGGCCAGGGGTGAAATCTTGATGTGCGGTCGAACAAATTTGTGAAATTTGCTTGACAAAATCGAACAAATATATTATTATGTGAGAGTTGAAACAAACGACCGAAAAACTGTTTCGATCAGGGATAGAAAAGTCCGTTTTATCGGACTTGCCAGATGGTCGCCATAGCGCCATAACAGATGAGGAGGCTCAGAGCCATGAAAACTGCTTATTATACCTTTACCGCCTGGGAGGACGGCGCGATGGCGGCTGGAGGCGACAGCGGTCTGGGTGGAGAACGCCGGGCCGCGCTGGTGCGCCGGCCGGCGGGAGAGGCCCACACCCATAGTGGGGATAAGGTCATCGACCTGAACGCCTGGCGGACGGATGCCCTGGAGGAGGACGAGGTCCGGGGCGAACTGGACTGGGACGAGATCGGGCCGGACTGGCCGGAGGAGGAGCCCCCTTCTCCCCGACCCCGCAGGAGCCGCCGGGCTATGCTTACCGCCGAGCTGGTGTCCACCTTGTGCGTGGTGGCGGTGGCCCTGGTCATCATCGTGCGGGTGCTGACGTTTTGACTTGCTGTGAAGGAAGAGGACTGACAGAGTCAGTCCTCTTTTTTGAATCAGGCGATTTATAGGGCGGCTTCCAGCGGAATCAAATTGACGGGCGGCGTATTGAGTGTTATAATGTTCACAATCAGCCCAGGGCGTACTGGCCCTGCTCCCGCAGGCGGGGGCGCTGATGCTTGATATGACTCGAAACCATAGGAAAGAGGAGAAGCTATGTATCGGATCGTCACAAAACGGGTGCTCAATCCCACCGTGTCCCTGATGGAGATCGAGGCCCCCGCCGTGGCCCGCAAAGCCGAGCCCGGCCAGTTTATTATCCTCCGCGTGGACGAGGAAGGCGAGCGCATCCCCCTGACCATCGCCGACTTTGACCGGGAGAAAGGCACCGTCACCATCATCTATCAGGTGGTGGGCGCCACCACCGAGAAGCTCAACCATAAGGAACAGGGCGAGTTCCTCCAGGACTTTGTGGGCCCCCTGGGCCGCGCCACCGAGACCGAGGGCCTCAAGCGGGTGGCCGTGGTGGGCGGCGGCGTGGGCACCGCCATCGCCTACCCTGTGGCCAAGAAGCTCCACGACGTGGGCTGCCATGTGGACCTGATCGTGGGTTTCCGCAGCAAGGATTTGGTGATCCTGGAGGAGGAGTTTAAGGCCGCCTCCACCAACCTCATCATCGGCACCGACGACGGCTCCTACGGCAAGAAGGCGCTGGTTACCGACCTGCTCAAGGAGCAGATCGAGGGCGGCGCGAAGTACGACCGCGTCATTACCATCGGCCCGGTCATCATGATGAAGTTCGTGTGCGAGCTGACGAAGCGGTACGATATCCCCACCGTGGTCAGCATGAACCCCATTATGATCGACGGCACCGGGATGTGCGGCGGCTGCCGCCTGTCCGTGGGCGGTGAGACCAAGTTCGCCTGTGTGGACGGCCCCGAGTTTGACGGCCACAAGGTGGACTTCGACGAGGCCATGGCCCGCGGCGCCATGTACAAGGATTTCGAGCGGCACGCCCATGAGGCGGCCTGCAACCTGTTCAAGCAGGAGGTAAAGTAAGATGGCCAACATGAGACCAGACAAGAATCCCATGCCCCACCAGGACCCCCAGGTCCGGGCGTGTAACTTCAACGAGGTGGCCTTGGGCTACACCAAGGAGCAGGCCATCGACGAGGCCCAGCGGTGCCTGAACTGCAAGCACCGCCCCTGCGTGTCCGGGTGCCCGGTGCAGATCAACATCCCTGAGTTCATCGCGAAAGTCGCTGAGGGCGATTTTGAGGGGGCCTATCAGATTATCTCCAAGGACTCCGCCCTGCCCGCCGTGTGTGGGCGCGTGTGCCCCCAGGAGAGCCAGTGCGAGGCCAAGTGCGTGCGTGGCATCAAAGCCGAGCCCGTGGGCATCGGCCGTTTGGAGCGCTTCGTGGCCGACTGGCACAACGCCAACGCCACTGAGAAGGCCGTCCCCCCTGCCCCCAACGGCCATAAGGTCGCCGTTATCGGCTCCGGCCCGGCGGGCCTGACCTGCGCGGGCGACCTGGCGAAAAAGGGCTATGAGGTCACCGTGTTCGAGGCCCTCCACCTGGCGGGCGGCGTGCTGGTGTACGGCATCCCCGAGTTCCGTCTGCCCAAGTCCATCGTACAGAAGGAAGTGGACACCCTCAAGGAGCTGGGCGTAAAGGTGGAGACCAACATGGTCATCGGCCGGGCTATCACCATCGACGAGCTGAAGGAGGAGTTCGGCTTTGAGGCGGTGTTCATCGGCTCCGGCGCGGGTCTGCCCAAGTTTATGAATATCCCCGGCGAGAATTTGAAGGGCGTTTACTCCGCCAATGAGTTCCTGACCCGCATCAACCTGATGAAGGCCTACAAGGAGGGCGGGGACACCCCCATCCAGCATTCTACCAAGGTGGCCGTGGTGGGCGGCGGCAACGTGGCCATGGACGCGGCCCGGTGCGCCAAGCGGCTGGGGGCCGAGGTGTACATCGTCTACCGCCGTTCCGAGGCCGAGCTGCCCGCCCGCGCCGAGGAGGTGGAGCACGCCAAGGAGGAGGGCATCATCTTCAAGACCCTCACCAACCCCACCGAGATCCTGGGCTACCACAACCCCGATGATCCCCGGGACCCGAAAAACGGCTCTGTGTCCGGCATCCGCTGCGTGGAGATGGAGCTGGGCGAGCCGGACGCCTCCGGACGCCGCCGCCCCATCGTCAAGGAGAACAGCCAGTTCGACATCGAGTTGGACTGTGTCATCATGGCTCTGGGCACCAGTCCCAACCCGCTGATCAAGTCCACCACCGAGGGGCTTGAGACGGAGAAGTGGGGCGGCATCATCGCCGACGAGAACGGGCTCACCAGCCGGGAGAACGTGTATGCCGGCGGCGACGCGGTCACCGGCGCGGCCACGGTGATTCTGGCCATGGGCGCGGGCAAGACCGCCGCCAAGGCCATTGACGAGACTCTTTCCAAAAAGTAAAAGCTGTGATATAATAACTGCCGGGGTTTGGTCCCCGGCAGTTCTTTTATATAGAGGGCACTTGATGAACATTAGAACAGCAAAATTGGACGATATCTCAACACTGAAACAGCATGACCTCCACCCAATCCAATGAATATGCCCAGCATTTTTATAACAGGCTGGGCTATGCCGCTGCCGGTGGATTTTTGCCGTCTGGTGAGTCCTATGAGCTGATTTTAGCAAAGAAATTGTAATAGAAAGGCTGATCCCATGTTTTACGCCATCCTGACCACCGCACTGGTGGTCCTCGACCAAATCGTGAAATACCTGGTCCGCGCCAACATCCCCCTGGGCGGGTCCGTCCCCTTTATCCCGTACCTCCTCGATTTGACCTATGTCCAGAACACCGGCGCGGCCTTCTCCATGCTGCGCTCCCACACCTGGGTGCTTACCCTCACCTCTGCCATCGTGGTGGTGGTGATGTGCGCCCTGCTGGTGAAGGGGTTTTTCAAGAACCATCTGGGGCTTTTCTCCGCCGCCCTGGTACTGTCGGGCGGGATGGGCAACCTCATCGACCGGGTGGTTTTCGGCTTCGTCACCGACATGTTCCAGACCACCTTTATGGAGTTTGCCGTGTTCAACGTGGCGGACTGCTGCATCACCATCGGCGTGCCCCTGCTGTTTTTGTATGTGTGGCTGTACGTGGGAAAGGACGAGAAAAAGGAGGACGAGGCCGATGAGTCTGCCCAGCTTCCCCCTGACGGTAACTGAGCCAGGCCGGGCGGATGCGGTGCTGGCCGCGGCGTTGGACGGCCTTACCCGCTCCGCCGCCCAGCGGTGGCTGGAGGAGGGCCGGATCACCCAGAACGGAAAACCGCTGAAGAAAAGCGCAAAGCTCCAGCTGGGAGACCAGCTGCTGGTCTCCCCTCCCCAGCCGGAACCCATCGACCTGGTTCCCCAAGACATCCCGTTGGATGTGGCGTATGAGGACGGCGACGTCATCGTGGTGAACAAGCCGGTGGGGATGGTGGTCCACCCCGCGCCGGGGCATCCGGACGGCACGCTGGTCAACGCATTGTTATATCACTGCGGAAATTCGCTTTCTGGGATCAATGGGGAGCTGCGCCCCGGCATCGTTCACCGCATCGACCGGGACACCTCTGGCCTGCTGATCGCGGCGAAAAACGACCGCGCCCATCTCTCCCTGGCCGCGCAATTGCAGGACCACTCTCTGTTCCGGCTGTACCACGGCGTATCGGTGGGGACCTTTCGGGAGGACTCCGGCGCCGTCAGCGCCCCCATCGGGCGGCATAAGACCGACCGAAAGCGCATGGCGGTGCGCCCCGACGGCCGGGAGGCCGTCACCCACTGGCAGGTGGTAGACGCGCAGAATGGCTGTTCACACATCACCTGCCGCCTGGAGACGGGCCGCACCCACCAAATCAGGGTGCATATGGCCTACCTGGGTCACCCCCTGCTGGGGGATGTGGTGTACGGCGCGAAAAGGCCCGTACCCGGTTTGGCAGGCCAGTGCCTCCATGCGGCTCAGCTCACCTTCACGCATCCGACCACCGGGGAGCGCATGACGGTAGAGGTCCCTCTCCCCGACTGGTTCAGCGCCGTGCTGAAGCGGTATGGCTTACAATAAAGGAGATGCTGTTGCTATGGAAATCACGCTTGCCCCCATGACCCGCCCGCTGTGCCACAAGTTTTATCAGGGGTTTGAGAACGACCCGGATATTTTCATGGACATGAGCTGCTTTGCGCCCTACGAGTACACACTGGAGCGGGTGGATCAGTACTTTGAGGAACAGCAAACCCCGGACCGCATCGTTTTCATGGTTATGGAGGGCGGCAGGCCGGTGGGCGAGGTGAAGCTGAAATACATCAACCGGACGGCGAAGCAATGCTCTCTTGGCATTCACCTGCAAAACGACGAGGCAAAAAACCGGGGCGTGGGTACCGCCGCAGAGCGGCTTGCTTTGGAATACGCATTCAGCAGCCTGGGTATGGAGACGGTGAACGCCGACGCGGTGTTGAAAAATAAGCGCAGTCAGCATGTCTTGGAAAAGGTGGGGTTTGTCTATGTCCGGGAGGACGACACCTTCCGCTACTACGTCTGCAAACATCCCTGATAAAAACATCCCTTTCCGGGTACACTAAACCCAAAATGGAAGGGGATTTTTTCATGCTCAATCATCGAAAGGCCGCCGTCATTGGCTGCGGTTTCGTGGGTTCCTCCATCGCCTTCAGCCTCATTCAGCGGGGGCTGTTCAGCGAGCTGGTGCTCATCGACGCAAATCAGGACAAGGCCGGGGGCGAGGCCATGGATCTGAGCCACGGCCTGCCCTATATCGCCGCCATGGACGTGCACGCCGGAAGCTATGACGACCTGTCCGACTGCGCCCTCATCGTAGTTACCGCCGGGGCCAATCAGAAGCCGGGCCAGACCCGTTTGGAGCTGATCGGCCAGAACGTAAATATTCTCAACTCAATTATTCCCCAAATCACCGCCCGGCCCTTCGAGGGTATCCTGCTCATCGTGTCCAATCCGGTGGACGTGCTGACCTACGCGGCGTTCCGCATCTCTGGCTACCCCGCCCACCGGGTGATGGGTTCGGGCACGGTGCTGGACTCCGCCCGCCTGCGCTACCTGCTGGGGGAGCATTTGAACGTGGACAGCCGCTCCATCCACGCCGTCATCGTGGGCGAGCACGGCGACAGCGAGCTGGCGGTGTGGAGCGGGGCCAACGTGTCCGGGGTGCCGCTGGACGATTTCTGTGAGATGCGGGGGCGGTCCGACCACGAGCAGGCCCGGGAAAAAATCTATGAGGATGTGCGGGACAGCGCCTATGAGATCATCAAGCGCAAGGGGGCCACGTACTACGGCATCGCCATGGCGGTGGCCCGGATCGCGGAGTGCGTCATGAAGGACGAGCGGGCCATCCTGCCCGTGTCGGTGGTGCTGGGGGGACAATATGGGCTGCGGGATTTGGCGCTGTCCATCCCGTCCATTGTGGGACGGCGCGGGGTGGAGCAAATCCTTGAAATCCCCCTGGCGGACAGCGAACGGGAGGCCCTCCAGGGGTCTGCCGAGCAATTACGAGAGGTTATCAATGAGCTTGATTTGCCATAAAGTTAAGAAAAAGGCCCCCGGCATTTGCCGGGGGCCGGGTTTATATTAATGGTGGCCGTTTCCGTGGTGGCCGCTGGAATGGTTCCCGCTGTGGAAGCCGCTGCAGGCATAGGTCACGCCGTTGTGGATGTGATTGCCTCCAATGGTGCAGCCGTCCACCGAGCAGACGGGCACGGGGGCCTCGGAGGCGGCGGGCGCGGGCAGCTTGCCGGTCCAGCTCTTGTAGGTCACGCCATCGTCGTGGGCGTGGACGCCGCTGATGGCGCACCCGGAGAAATCGCAGATGCAGATGGGCAGGGTCCCCAAATAACAGACGCCGTCATGGTAGTGGCTGCCGCCGTTCTGGCAGTTCTCCAGGGGACAGGGAAATGTGACGTGCCCGCTGTACTTCGCCACGCCATGCTTGTGGGGCTCATAGTCCTTACAGTCCGCCAAATCGCAGAGGGGGGCGCTCATAACGGCATAACTGCCGGTCTCTGTGGTGTAGAGGACGGACCACTCGCTTTTCTCCAGGTCCCGCTTTGCACTGGCGTACATATCGTCCGCGTCCGCCTGGGCCATTTTTGCCTCTTTGACCAGACGGTCCAGATGGGCCTTGTACTCGTCCAACTTCATTTGGAGCATGGGGACGTCGTACTCTGTGACCGCGTCCGGGTCGGTCTCGAGTACGTAGTCAGCCTTGCCCACAATGGCGCCGTCGGCCGACGCCGAGTTGCCGTCCTCGGTCATGACTATTTTCTCCTCGCCACGGCGGGCCCGCTCCAGCATCTCCTCCGTGGCGGCCAGCCGTTGATCGGCCTCCTCCTGGGTGATTTCGCCGTCGGCCACCTTTTTGGCCAGTGACTCTTTTATCTTGGACAGGTCTACTTCGTCCGGGTCCACCTCGGGGAGGTCGGACTGGATTTCTTTGGTGGCTTCGATGTCGGGCACAGTGACGATGTGGTCCTCCAGTGTTTTGCCGAGCAGCTCCACAGAGGTGTGGCCCTTTACACTGTCGTACTCGTCCGGCTCTTTCGGTTCACTGGCAAAGGCGGCGGTCACCGCCAGCACCAGCGTCAGGGAAAATAACACCCCAATAATAGATGTTTTCTTGAATTTCATGATAGATAGTATCCTTTCCTCGGCCGCTTTCCGGCCGAACGTGTGGCAGAAGGCAGGGCCGTCCGCCTGAGTCGCCAGGGTGACCAGGGCCTGGGCGTACTCCGCCCGGCGGTCCTCCCCCAGCCTCCGCACCGCCGCCCGGTCGCAGGACAGCTCGATGTCCCGCCGCAGAAGGCGCGACATGAGCCACACCGCCGGGTTCCACCAGTGGACCGCCAGGGCCAGCGCCATGACATAGTGCCACAGGTTATCCCGCCGCCGGGCGTGAACGCCCTCGTGGGCCAGCACGCAGTCCAGCTCGGCGCCGACCAGGCCGGGAGACAGCACCACCGTGGGGCGAACCGCCCCAAAGGTCAGCGGCGCGCCCTCCATGGGGCCCTCCCGCAGGCGGGCGCACCTGGGCAGGGGCGAATACCGCTCGTCGCTTCGGTCCAGGGGGATGGCGCAGGACACCGCCCGGCGGGTGCGCTTCCAGCTTAGCACATACCGCGCCGCCAGTACCACGCCCACCGCGATCCAGAGGGCTAACAGCACCGTTTCCCAGGAAATGCTGGGACTGGTCTGGGGCGTGGGGGCGGGCGCGCCCGCGGCGGGAACATAGCCCGTCATCACATAGGGCGCGGGCGAAGGCGGCTCCAGCCGCTGAAACAGCCGGGACAGCCCCCACAAGGACAGCATGCTCTCCGGCGCGGCGGGAGTGAGCAGGCGGAACAAACACACCGCCCACAGAGCCAGCCGGGCTCCGGGGAGCAAGCGGTCCTTGAGCACCTGCCGCAATAAAACCACGGCCAATATCAGCACCGCGCCGTAAGCGGCGTTTTGGAGCAGTTGAGTCATAAAATACACCCCATAACAGTTTTCAAACGGCGTTTCGCCGCCGTGCGGTAACGTAACGCTATTGCCCGCGGCGGTGGCGGGCTAAGGCTCTTTTCGGTTACTTCTTCTCTCGGGAAAAAGCAACAATCAGCTCCCGCAGCTGTTGGGCCTCCGCCGGGGTCAGGTCCTTTTCGCTGAGAAAGGCGGAGAGAAATTGGGTCTTGGACCCGCCGAACAGCCGGCTGATGAGGTTGTCCGTCTCCAGCCGCTGGACCTCTTCCCGAGTAACCAGCGGAGTACACAGGAAGCCTGGATCGTTCCGGGATACAGCCCCCTTGTCAATGAGCTTCTTGATGACGGTGTAGGTGGTGTTCCGGTTCCAGCCCACGGCCGCCGCCAGCCGCTTGGCAAGCTCGCCCGCCGTCTGGGGACCGCCCTCCCACAAGGGCTCCATCACCTTCAGCTCAGAGTCGAATAGCTTTTCCATGGAATTTGACCTCCTCCTGCGTCTCTGGGAAAAACGCAAAATGACTATTGCAATAGTAAACCCTAATGGAATACTACTACAATAGTCATCCGGTGTCAAGGGGGTTTCAAAATATTTTCAAACGGAAGTTACGCGAACCAATAATAGACCCGATCCGGCGTCTCCCGGCGCAGCTCTCCCCCGTTGGCCTCCGCCACCTTGCGGGACGCGGTGTTGTCCGGGTGCACCGTTACCAGCAACTCCTCCGTGATGCCCATGCGCCGGGCCTCCTGGATCATCAGTCCCAGCAGGGCCTTGCCATAGCCCCGGCCCCGCTTTGTGCCGTCCACGGCGTAGCCGATGTGGCCGCCGCCCTTCCGCAAAGCGTCGGTGAGACGGCAGCGAAGACAACTCAGGGCCACGGGAATGCCGTCATCCATCAGCCAAAAAGTGGTTGAGGGCACCCAGCCCTCCGGCAGTCCGACGCCGTCCGCCATCTCCACCCGGTGGGCCACCCAGTTGGGGAAATCTTCCCACGTCATCTGATAGCTGGCATCCAAAAACGGCGTGTCCGGAATGCGCTGGAGCATTTCGTATACATTCCACCCGTCGGTGACGGCGGCCTTTTGTAAGTACAGCATGATTCTTTCTCCTTTCAAATCAAAAGCGGGCAGGGTCAAAGCCCTGCCCGCCGTTTTATTTGCCTTTTACTTCACGATTTCGCCGCGAGCCTTTTTCTCCTCGATCTCCCGGAGCGCGTCCTTATAGGACAGGTTCACCCGGCCCTTCTCGTCGATGTCGGTGACCTTCACCCAGATCATGTCGCCGATGTTGATCACGTCCTCCACCTTAGCCACCCGGTGATTGGCCAGCTTGGAGATGTGGACCATGCCGTCCTTACCCGGGGCCAGCTCCACGAAGGCGCCGAACTGGAGGATGCGCACCACCTTGCCATAGTACAAGGCCCCCACCTCGGGGACGAACACGATGGTGTCGATCATCTTCTTGGCGATATTGCAGGACTCGGCGTTGGGGGAGGCGATGTGGATGGTGCCGTCCTCCTCAATGTCGATCTGTGCGCCGGACTCGGCGGTGATCTTCTGGATGACGGAGCCGCCCTTGCCGATGACCTCGCGGATTTTGTCCGGGTCGATCTTCACAGTAATCATCTTGGGGGCGTGCTCGCTGACCTCGGCCCGGGGGGCGGAGATGCAGGGCAGCATGATCTCGTCCAAGATGGCAAAGCGGGCGTCCTTGGTGATGTCCAGCGCCTCCTGGATGATGGCGTGGGACAGGCCGTCGTTCTTGATGTCCATCTGGATGGCGGTGATGCCCTTCTTGGTGCCCGCCACCTTGAAGTCCATCTCGCCGTGGAAGTCCTCCACGCCCTGGATGTCGATGAAGGTGGTAAAACCGCCGTCGTCGTCCTGGATCAGGCCGCAGGAGATGCCCGCCACAGGGGCGGAGATGGGCACGCCCGCGTCCATCAGGGCCAGAGTGGAGCCGCAGATGGAGCCCTGAGAGGTGGAGCCGTTGGAAGAGAGTACCTCGGACACCACGCGAATGGCGTAGGGGAATTCGTCGGCGGAGGGGATAACCGGCTCCAGAGCGCGCTCGGCCAAGGCGCCGTGGCCTTTCTCCCGGCGGTTGGTGGAGCGGGCGGCCCGGGCTTCGCCGGTGGAGTAGGCGGGGAAGTTGTAATGGTGCATATACCGCTTCTCCTCCTCGTCCCAGATGGTGTCCAGCTTCTGGGCGGCGGAGAGGGTGTTCAGGGTGCAGATGGAAAGCACCTGGGTCTGGCCGCGGGTGAACAGGCCGGAGCCGTGGACCCGGGGCAGCACGCCCACCTCGGCGCCCAGGGGGCGGATCTCGTTTTTGGCGCGGCCGTCCACCCGGTGGCCCTCCAGCAGCCAGGTCTTGACGATCTTCTTCTGGAATTTGTAGGTGATCTCCTCCAGGAACTGGTCCATGTCGGGGTGGTCCTCGAGATATTTCTCGTGCCACTTCTCGATCATGGCGTTCCAGCGGTCCTCCCGGACGTTCTTGTCATCGGTGTCCATGGCGGCCTTGGCCTCGTCCATGAAGTCGGCGGTAATCTTGTCGAACAGTTCCTGGTCAAAGGCGGCGTGCTCGTAGGTCATCTTTTCCTTGCCAATCTCGCTGACCATTTGGTTAATCAGAGCCACCTGCTTCTGAATCTCCTCATGAGCCTTGACGATGGCATCGTACATGATGGGGTCAGGCAGCTCCTTGGCGCCCGCCTCGATCATGATGACCTTGCCGGCAGTGGCGGCCACGGTCAGGTCCAGATCGGAGTTATGCTTTTGCTCGGTAGTGGGATTGTAGACCAGCTGGCCGTCCACATAGCCCATCTCCACACAGCCGATGGGGCCCGCCCAGGGGATGCAGGACACGGCCAGACAGGCGGACACGCCGATCATGGCGGCGACCTCGGGAGAGCAGTCCCGGTCCACGCTCATGACGGTGGCGGTGCACACCACGTCGTTGCGGAAGTCATAGGGGAACAAGGGGCGGATGGAGCGGTCAATGACCCGGCTGGCCAGCACGGCGGGCAGGGAGGGCTGGCCTTCGCGGCGCATAAAGGAGCCGGGGATGCGGCCCACGGCGTACAGCTTTTCCTCGAAGTCCACAGACAAGGGGAAGAAGTCGATGCCGTCCCGGGGACGGGGGGAGACGGTGACGGCCACCAGCACAGTGGTCTCGCCGTAGGTGACCATGGCGGAGGCGGTGGCCAGCTCGGCCACCTTACCCATCTGGATCTTCAGCGGGCGGCCGCACAGGTCCATGGACCAGGTTTTTTCGTTGGGAAATTGCTTGTGAGTGATGACAGTTGACATTGGGTGCTGCTCCTTTCGTTTTGTAAATAAGACGTTTGAGCCGGCACCCTTTAGCACTTGAACATAAGCCCCGGCTGTTGCCAGGACCCATGTTCAACTGCTAAAAGCGCGGCTCTTGGTGGATGGGACTATTTGCGGGCGTGCAGAACCTTGCGGATCTTGCTGGCGCATAGGAAAACAAGGCCCCCGTCCAAGGCGAACAGGAGGAGGGAGATCCACGGCGTATGGCTGAGCGCGCCGATGCCTACGATCAGGAGGATGCCGAACACGGCGGCGAACACCAGCGTGGTGGCAGCCAGAATGAGGACACGCAGCCACTTGGGAAGGCGATGGTCAATGGAGGCCTCGATACCGCAGTTCAAAAAAACCTCCCCGATAGTTTCCGCCAAAACTTCCAGCAAAAATTCCATGGGTGTATCCCTCCTCATGGGACAAGGACAGGGGCGGCGCGGTGACCCGCGCCGCCCCTGCTGAAACCTTACTTACGGATGCCCAGCTTGGCGATGATGGCGCGGTAACGCTCGATGTCCTTCTTCGCCAGGTAGTCCAGCAGCTTGCGGCGCTTACCGATCATCTTGTACAGGCCGCGGCGGCTGTGGTTGTCGTGGATGTGGACCCGCAGGTGCTCGGTGAGCTCCTGGATGCGGACGGTGAGAATGGCGATCTGCACCTCGGGAGAGCCGGTGTCGGTCTCGTGGGTACGGTTGGCCTCAATGACGGCCGTCTTCTGGTCTTTACGGATCATAGGGGATTCCACCTTTCCAAAATATTGCCCTGCCGCTGAGTGCTGGGTGGGTGAAAGCCCCGTAAATTGCGGGCTTTGTCCCAAAACCAAGCAGGCGGGCGGCATCCTTTCGGACGCACGGCCAAACTATATCATAGTTTAGCCGCTTTGTAAAGGAAAATTTCCCGTTTTTGCAGTTTTTTATCGGATGTACAACAGTCTGAGCGGGGTTTCGGGCGCCTTATTATATAGAAAGACGGGAAAACCCGCCCAGGCAGTTCCGGACGGGTTTTTGTCACTGTATTTTCGGATAGCCGAAGGTGACGGGCCGCACTCCTGGATGGAGGGCGGAGAAGGTGTACCCCGCGTTTTGATACCCCTCAATGACAGCGGGAAGCGCCTCCACAGTGGTGGCGCGGGCGGCGCTGTCGTGGCAGAGCACCACGGACAGGTCCTTGCCCACGCCCTTGAGACAGTCGGCGGCAATATCCCAGGCGGGCCGGGGGGTGGCGGTGGCATCCTGGGCGGAGGCGTTCCAGTCGAAATAGACGAAGCCCCGGCGGGTCATCTCCGCGATGATCTCCTGGTACACGCCCCGGTTATAGCCGTTGATGCTGCCGCCGGGGAAACGGAACACCGACGGATACACCCCGGTGACCTCGTGGATGTATTGGTAAAGGCTGCTGAACTCGTCCAGGAAGGACTCGACAGAGGCGTATACCGTATTATAATTGTGGGACCAGCTGTGCATGGCGATAGTGTGGCCCGCGCCTACGATCTTGCGCATCCGCTCCTGGCTGGCGGCGGAGGCGGCGCTGTTGCCCACGATGAAGAAGGTGGCCTTGACGCCGTAGCGGTCCAGAATTTGCAGCACCCGGTCGGTGTTGGCGGAGGGCCCGTCATCAAAGGTGAGACAGCACACGTTGCCGCCGGCGATGGTTTCTCCCTCCCAGGCCGGGGCGTAAAAGTCGGGGTAGAGCTGGGTATATTCGGGGAGCGTGCCGTCCGGGGCGGCAATGGAATACTCCTTCAGCGTGTCAATGGTCTCCTGGGCCTGGGTCAGCTCATTCTGGGCCTGAGCCAGTTTTTCCTGAGCCGCCGTCAGGTCGGTGTTTGCCTGCTCCAATTCCTGGCGCATGAACTCCTGGTCCGCGTTCATCAGAGCCATGTTGTGCCGGTAGTCACGGTCAAAGAAGCAGAGGAGAGCCAGCAGCGCCCCAAGCACCACAGCCAGCGCGGCGACGGCAATAAACAGGGGTTTAGGCACTCCTGGGGCGGGGGTGGCGGCAGGGGCCTTTTCCAGCTCGCCCAGGGAGACGCGGAGCTCTTCCGGGGCGTTGGGGGGAGCGTCGTGGTGCAAGGTGTGGTCCATGTAAAATCGTCTCCTGGTGTTCTCTCAAGTAAATCTCAGTATAGGTCGAATTTTGTCGAAAGTCAATGGGTAGAGTTACATTGTAAACCAACTGTAACCAGTGGAAACGTTTCGTTTCCGGTTTGTAATCCCTCTGCCGGAAGCGGGCGGAAAAACAGCGCGCCGGAAAGGTATTCCAGCACGCTGAGAGGAAATGCTATTCCAAATCGTATTTTATCCGCCCATAATACCATCCCGTTATCCCGTCCTTTTTGACCACACAGCCCCGCTGGGTTTTGCGCACCAGGGAGAGGGCGTCGCCAGGGGCGATGGGAAGCCGGTAGTCGGTGGCGTCCTCGGTGTGGGTTCGGCCGTCCCGCCAGACGCCCACAAAATCCCGTGGGAGCCACAGCTCCCGCCCGGAGGTGGGGTGGTGAATGAGCACACAGTCCCCCTCCTCCCGGAGGACCTCCACCACGCTGTCTGACCAGCGGATGTTTACCGGGTCTGTCGACGCCTCCTGCGCGTCCAGGGCGGTGCCGGTGGGCAGCCCGTCGTACCAGATGCAGTTCAAATTGTCCCCGTAAATATCCGGAATGACGAGGACATTGAGCTGCCCGTCCAGCTTCAGCACACACCCGCCGTCGATGGAGGCGATGCGGCGGCCGTAGTCAATGAGGGGCGCGGAGCGCTGTATATGGGTGTCGTACAGGGTGACAGGCCAGTGGCCCACCACCACCCACTTGTGGAAGCTGTGCCCCTGCCCCCGGAAGTCGTCGTTTTTCATACAGTCGTAGGCCGCCAGCTCCTCCAGGCGGTCCTCCCTGGGGACGCCGCCGTGGACGAACAGGAAGTTTCCGGCCTCCATAATGTGGGGAAGATTCAAGAGAAAACCGGTTTCCGCCGGAAACCGCTCCAACAGCGCGGCACGCAGGGCGGGCAGCTCCTCAAGGGTCTGGGGGACCACGCCGGTCTCCATGCCCATTTGGATTAGCACGGAGCGTTCCGCCCAGAACTCGTGCAGGACAGGCCACAGCTGTTTATCTATATCGGGGCCGGATAGGAAGCATTGGTCGATATAGTCGCAGTTGCCGCTGACCATGTACACGGTATGGGTCTTTTGAAGCTCCATCACATAGCGGAGGGTGGCAAGGCTCTCCTCCCCCTTTTCCAACAGGTCGCCCACAATGACCAGCACGTCGTCGGTGGTGAAACCGGCGGTCTCCAGCGCGCCCTTCAAAAAGGGCAGGTTGCCGTGGACGTCGCTGACAGCCAGCACCCGCCGTTCCGGTTCGATATGGGGCCGGATGACCCGGGCGGGCTGGGAAACGGGGGGACGCAGGGGCGCAAAGGCACGGGGCATGAGGAAGCCTCCTTTCAATGAAAAAGCGCGGAGCCGTCGAGAATAGGCACGGCGTGACAGGAATCGGACAGGGATCGTTTTCTAACATTCTACCACAACAAAACCTGGTTTTCCAGCCCGCATATTATTTACAATTTCCTCTTTTTTCTGCCTGGGGGTTGTGATATACTGGTTCGAGCTAAAATGGGTTACTGTATTTACCAATATTTGCAGTTTGCGATAGGAAAGAAAGGACACAGAGATTATGGGTCTGATTTCAAAATTGTTCGGCACCCGCTCCCAGCGGGAGGTGAAGGCGCTGAACGCCACCGTGGATAAGATTGAGTCATTGGAGGACGAATACCGCGCCCTCAGCGACCAGGACCTGCGGGCCAAGACGGCTGAGTTCAGGTCCCGGCTGGCTAATGGCGAGACGCTGGACGACATTCTGCCCGAAGCCTTCGCCGCCTGCCGCGAGGCGGCGGACCGGGTGCTGGGTATGCGCCCCTACCGGGTGCAGCTCATCGGCGGCATCATCCTCCACCAGGGCCGCATCGCCGAGATGAAAACCGGTGAAGGCAAGACCCTTGTCGCCACCCTCCCCGCCTACCTCAACGGCCTGACGGGCCAGGGCGTGCACATCATCACCGTCAACGACTACTTGGCCAAGCGTGACTCAGAGTGGATGGGCAAGGTGTACAAGTACCTTGGCCTCACCGTAGGCCTGGTCATCCACGGGGTGGATAAGGCCGACAAACAGAGGGCATACGCCGCCGACATCACCTATGGCACCAACAACGAGTTTGGCTTTGACTACCTCCGGGACAATATGGCCATCTACGCCTCCGAGCTGGTCCAGCGGGGCCACGTGTTTGCCATCGTGGACGAGGTGGACTCCATCCTCATCGACGAGGCCCGCACCCCCCTCATCATCTCCGGCCAGGGCGAGCAGTCCACCCAGCTTTACCAGCTGGCGGACAACTTCGTGGCCCGGCTGAAGTGCAAGCGGGTGAAGGCCGTGGACGCCAAGGAGGAGGAGGACGCCACCGACGACGCGGACTACATCGTGGACGAGAAGGCCCGCACGGCCACCCTTACCTCCCAGGGCATTGCCAAGGCGGAGCAGGCGTTCAATGTGGAGAACCTGTCCGACCCGGAGAACACCACCCTGTCCCACCACATCAACCAGGCCATCAAGGCCCGGGGCGTGATGAAGCGGGACATCGACTACGTGGTGAAGGATGGCGAGGTCATCATCGTGGACGAGTTCACCGGACGTTTGATGTATGGCCGCCGTTACAACGAGGGGCTGCACCAGGCCATCGAGGCCAAGGAGCACGTCACCGTGGCCCGGGAGTCCAAGACCCTGGCCACCATCACCTTTCAGAACTATTTCCGCCTCTATGACAAGCTGTCCGGCATGACCGGCACCGCCATGACCGAGGAGGAGGAGTTCGGCACCATCTACAACTTGGATATTGTGGAGATCCCCACCAACCGCCCCCTGGCCCGGGTGGACCAGCCCGATGTGGTGTACAAGACCAAGGACGGCAAATACAAGGCGGTGGTGGAGCAGATTAAGGCCTGCCACGAGAAGGGCCAGCCTGTGCTGGTGGGCACCGTGTCCATCGAGATCTCCGAGCTGGTCAGCAAAATGCTGACGCGGGCGGGCATCAAGCACAATGTGCTGAATGCCAAGAACCACGAGAAGGAAGCGGAGATTGTGGCCCAGGCGGGCAAGTTCGGGGCGGTCACCGTGGCCACCAACATGGCCGGACGTGGTACTGATATCGTGCTGGGCGGTAACGCCGAGTATATGGCCAAGGCGGAGCTGCGCAAGAAGGGCATGAGCGACGAAATGCTGGCCGAGTGCGACGGCCACGGCGAGACGGACGACCAGGAGATCCTGAACGCCCGGAAAGCCTTTGTCGAGGCAGAGGCCAGGTATAAGGAGGAGATCAAGGAGGAGGCCGACAAAGTCCGGGAGGCGGGCGGCCTCTACATCCTGGGCACCGAGCGCCACGAGTCCCGCCGGATCGACAACCAGCTGCGCGGCCGCGCCGGACGTCAGGGCGACCCCGGCGAGAGCCGGTTTTTCCTCTCCCTGGAGGACGATATCCTCCGTCTGTTCGGCTCCGAGCGCATCCAGAACATGATGGAGCGCCTGGGGGTGGACGACGACACCCCCTTGGACCAGAAGATGCTGTCCGGGGCCATTGAGAATGCCCAGAAGCAGGTGGAGTCCCGGAACTTCCAGACCCGTAAAAACGTGCTGGAGTACGACGACGTGATGAACACCCAGCGCGAGGTCATCTACAAGCAGCGCCGCCAGGTGCTGGACGGCGAGGACGTCCACTCCGCCATTGAGAATATGCTCTCCTCCACCGTCTCCGGATTGGTGGAAGGCCACGCCGGGGAGCAGTCCCACATCAGCGGAGAGGACTTCAAGGCCGCCACCGCCCATCTGGCCGGGTCGGTGTTCACCTCCATCCAGCTGGCCAAGTTCCAGGAGGAGGCGGGCAGCACCGCCCCCGCTAAGCTGTCTGAGGAAATGCTGACTACCGCTCAGGTTAACTACGGCGAGCGGGAGCAGGTCATCGACAAGGCCATGGAGGGCCGCATGGAACCGGGTAAGTCCGCCATGCGGGAGCTGGAGCGGGTGATCCTCCTGCGGGTGGTGGACGAGTACTGGATGGACCACATCGACGCCATGACCGAGCTGCGCCAGGGGATCGGCCTGCGGGCTTACGGCCAGTCCGACCCGGTGGTGGAGTACAAGCGGGAAGGCTTCGATATGTTTGAGCAGATGATCTCCGCCATCCAGGAGGAGACTGTCCGCCGCCTGTTCACTGTGCGCGTCAAGACCAACGAGGAGATCAAGCGCGAGCGGGTGGCCAAGATCACCGGACAGTCCGCGGGCAGCGACGGCTCCGTGAAGAAGCAGCCGGTGAAAAAGGCGGTCAAGATCGGCCGCAACGACCCCTGTCCCTGTGGCTCGGGCTTGAAGTGGAAGAAATGTACCTGTCCAGAGTATCATAAGGATACGTGATCCTGCGGGGGCGGACAATATCCGCCCGTGTTCACACAAGTGCTCTCTGGCATTTGTGGGCGGACGATATCCGCCCCGACAGCGAAAAGGAAGTGCCTATGAATATCGTTGAGCAGACCCAAAACGGCGTCACCTTTTTCCAGGCCGACGGTATCGCCGCCGCGGCTGGCGCGGCCCACGGCTTCTCCACCCGTCTGGGCGGCGTGTCCCGGGGGATGTGGGAGTCTCTGAACCTGGGCGCCAGCCGGGGAGACGACCCCGACCACGTCCGGGAGAACTACCGCCGGTTCTTCTCCGCCATAGGGGCGAAGGGGGAGAAAATGGCTATGACCAACCAGGTCCATGGCGGCGTGGTGCGGTGTGTCACCACCGCCGACCTGCACACCGACCCCTATGACAAGGTGAATTATGAGGCGGACGGCCTGATGACCGCCCTGCCCGGCGTGACCCTTGTGATCTATTCGGCCGACTGCATCCCCGTGCTGTTCTACGACCCGGTGCGCCGGGTGATCGCCGCCGTCCACGCGGGCTGGCGGGGTACCGCCGCGGGCATTGCCACCGCCGCTGTAGAGCGCATGAAGGACGTATACGGCTGCCGTCCGGCGGACATTCTGGCCGCCGTGGGCCCCGGCATCGGCCCCGACTGCTTCGAGACCCACGAGGACGTGCCCAACGCCATGACCACCGCCCTGTCCACGGCGGTGCTGAAGCACATCAAGATCAAGGAAAACGGCAAGTTTGCCGTGGACCTGAAAAGCATCAACGCTATGCGCCTGGAGCAGGCCGGGCTGGACCCGGACCACATTGCGGTGAGCACCCTGTGCACCTCCTGCAACCCGGACAAGTTCTGGAGCCACCGGAAGCTGGGCACCAGCCGGGGGTCCATGGCCGCCGCCATTCAATTATTGGTATGAGGCGCTGGCTGTCCCTTTTGCTGGCGGTGTGTCTGGGCTTCTCGCTGATGGGCTGTCAGCCCCAGATGGACGACCCGGAGCCCTCACCGTCTGAAACGGCCTCCCCCGTCCCAACCAAGACCCCGGAGATGGTGCAGTTTAGCCTTGGCTATGACCCAGGGGCCTCCCTCCATCCCATCACTGGTGACAGTCAGGTGAACCAGGACCTGACGGGGCTGGTGTATCAGGGGCTGTACGAGCTGGACAACGAGTTTATTCCCCAGCCGGTGCTGGCCGCGTCCGGCACTCCTGGCGCGGACGGGTACAGCTGGTCCTTTGCCATAAGGCCGGGGGTGGTGTTCTCCGATGGCACCCCGCTCACCGCCCAGCACGCCGCAGCCTCCCTGAACGCCGCCCGGAGCTCCGGACTATACGCTGCCCGGCTGTCTGCCATTACCGGCGTGACGGCGGCGGATGAAGGCACGTTAACGGTCTATCTGTCCGCTCCCAACGGGAACCTCCCCGCCCTGCTGGATGTGCCCGTCGTGCTGGAACAAGGGGAATGGGCTACCCCGCTGGGTACGGGGTACTATCAGTATGAGTCTGCTGGAGAGCGGCTCTATCTGCAAACCAATCCCTACCATACTGGCGGCGCGGCACTCCCCTATGCCACCATTCCCCTGACAGCGGCGACCAACGCCAACGAGCGTATCGCCGCCTTTGACAGCGGGGATATCACCGCCGTCACCACGGAGTTTTCCGACCCCTATGCGCTGGGGTACTCCAGCAGCTACGAGACCTGTGACTACCCCACCACCAATCTGATGTATGTGGGCTTTAAGACCACCGGCGGGGCGTGTCAGTCCGACCTTGTCCGTCAGGCGTTCTCCCGCGCCTTTGACCGGGAAAGCCTGGTGCAAATCCAGATGTCCGGCCACGGGGACGCGGCCTGCCTGCCCATGTCTCCCGTATGCGGAGACTACGACGAGGAGGCCGCCGCCCCGCTGAGCTATGACCTGGAGCGGGCCGCCGCCCTGCTGGCCCAGGCGGGGTATGAGCGCAATGAGGAGGACGGCTTGCTCTACCGCCGCCGGACGCTTTTGGAGGTCACGCTGCTGGTGAACAGTGACAACGAATCCCGCGAGGCGGTGGCAAAGACCCTGGCGGAAGCCCTGACTGCCCTGGGGGTCGGCGTCACCTTGAGCACCCTGCCTTGGAGCGACTACATCGCCGCCCTGTCGGCGGGGCGGTTCGACCTCTACATCGGTGAGGTTCGCTTGACCGGCGACTTCGACCCCTCTCCCCTGTTGACCGGGCCACTGAACTACGGCGGCTACAGCAATTGGGCCACGACCCAGGCGTTGACTACTTGGAAAGCCGCTCAGGGCACACAGCGCACTGAGGCCGCCAAAGCCCTATGGACCCGGCTGGCGGAAGACGTGCCCATTGCGCCCCTGTGCTTCAAGCGGGGTTCCCTGCTGGTGCGGTGGGGGATGGCCTCCAACCTCCAGCCCACCCGGGCCAATCCCTTCTACCGCATGGAGGAGTGGACCACCACCTCTCATTAGTTAATTTTTCGGGCCTCATTTGCCCGCTGGCGGATCTTTCGCCTAGAGAAGGAGAAATAAACCATGAACCAGAGCAAAAGCCAAGTATTTCGCTGTTTCGTACGCAAGCGCGCCGGATTCGACGTGGAGGCCCAGGGCTTGTACCGGGACCTGCGGGAGCAGCTGGGCGTCCAGGGCCTGACCGGCTTGACTATCTTCAACCGCTACGACGTGGAGGGCGTCACCCCGGAGGTTTACGAACAGGCCAAAGGCGGCGTGTTTGCAGAGCCTCAGGTGGACGCGGTCTACGACGAGGAATTTCCTGCCTCTGAGGGCCCCCATATTTTGATGGCGGTGGAGGCCCTGCCGGGCCAGTTTGACCAACGGGCGGACTCCGCCGCCCAGTGCATCCAGCTTATGACGGGAGAGGCGCGGCCCCTCGTCGCCTACGCAAAGGTCTATGCGCTGGAGGGGAAGCTCTCCCAGGACCAGTTGGACAAGGTGAAGGGCTACCTCATTAACCCGGTGGAGAGCCGGGAGGCGTCCATGGACAAGCCGGATACCCTGGCCCACAGCTACGACACCCCGGACCGGGTGGCGGTGCTGGACGGTTTCACCGACCTGGACGAGGCGGGGTTGCAGGCCGAGCTGGACCGGCTGGGGCTGGCCATGGACCTGGACGATTTGAAGTTCCTGCAAAACTATTTCCGGGACTGGGAGCGCCGGGACCCCACCATCACCGAGGTGCGGGTGGTGGATACCTACTGGTCCGACCATTGCCGCCACACCACCTTTTCCACCCATTTGAAGGGAATCCAGATCGACGATCCCCGGGTGAAAGCCGCCTATGAGCGCTATCTGGCCGCCCGGGTGGAGGCGTATGGCGAGGAGAAGGCTGGAAAGCGTCCCCAGACCCTGATGGACATCGCCACCATCGGCACGAAGGTCCTCAAAAAACGGGGCCTCCTGCCGGAGCTGGACGAGAGCGAGGAGATCAACGCCTGCTCCATCCACGTCCCCGCCGTGGTGGACGGCGAAGAGCAGGACTGGCTGCTCATGTTCAAAAACGAGACCCATAACCACCCCACCGAGATCGAGCCCTTTGGCGGCGCGGCCACCTGCATCGGCGGCTGCATCCGGGACCCCCTGTCCGGCCGGGCCTACGTCCACCAGGCCATGCGGGTCACCGGAGGCGGCGACCCCACCGTGCCCTTGAGCGACACCCTGGAGGGGAAGCTGCCCCAGCGGAAGCTGGCCCAGACCGCCGCGGCGGGCTATTCCTCCTACGGCAATCAGATCGGCCTTGCCACCGGCCACGTGGCCGAGCTGTACCACCCCGGTTACATCGCCAAGCGGCTGGAGTGCGGCGCGGTGGTGGCCGCCGCCCCTGCCGGCCATGTGCGGCGGGAGCGCCCCGCCCCCGGGGACGTTGTCATCCTTTTAGGCGGGCGCACGGGCCGGGACGGCATCGGCGGGGCCACCGGGTCCTCCAAGAGCCACAATAAAAAGTCGCTGGCTACCATGGCCAGCGAGGTGCAGAAGGGCAACGCCCCCGAGGAGCGCAAACTCCAGCGGCTGTTCCGGGACGAGAACGTCACCCGGATGATTAAACGGTGCAATGACTTTGGCGCGGGGGGCGTGTCGGTGGCCATCGGCGAGCTGGCAGACGGGCTGGAGATCGACCTGGACGCGGTGCGCAAGAAGTACGAGGGCCTGGACGGCACCGAGCTTGCCATCTCCGAGAGCCAGGAGCGCATGGCGGTGGTGGTCGCCGCCGAGGACGAGGAGCAGTTCATTGCCATGGCGGAGGCGGAGAACCTGGAGGCCTACCGGGTGGCCGTGGTCACCGAGAGCCCACGCATGGTCATGACCTGGAAGGGGCAGACCATCGCGGATCTGAGCCGGGAGTTTTTGAACACCAACGGCGCGGTGAAGCGGGCCGGCGTGTCCGTGCCGGAGTATGTGGGGCACGGCGTGGAACGGCCCTCCACCCTGCGGGAGATGGCGGCCAGTTTGAAATGCGCCTCCCGCAGGGGGCTGGTGGAGCGGTTTGACGGCTCTATCGGCGCGGGTTCCGTGCTGATGCCCTTTGGCGGCAAGACCCAGACCACCCCCGCCCAGGCTATGGCGGCCCTGCTGCCCACCATGCCGGGGGAGGAGACGGATCAGGCCAGCGTCATGGCCTACGCCTGTGATCCGGAGGCCATGTCCGCCAGTCCCTACTGGGGTGCTTATGACGCGGTGACTGCCGCTATTGCCAAGCTGGTGGCGGCGGGTGCGGATTACAAAGGTGCGTATCTCACCTTGCAGGAGTTCTTTGAGAAGCTGCGGGACGAACCGGCGCGCTGGGGCAAGCCCTTCGCCGCCCTGCTTGGGGCGCTGGACGCCCAGCTGGATTACGGCGCCGCCGCCATCGGTGGCAAGGATTCCATGTCCGGCTCCTTCCTGGATTTGGACGTACCCCCTACAGTGATCGCCTTTGCCGTCGCTCCCGTGAAAGCCGGGGACGTGCTCTCCCCTGAGTTCAAAGAGGCAGGCCACCCGGTGTACTGCTTTGCCCCCAATGACGACAGGGCAGATAGCCGGAAAGCCTCCTGGGAGGCGTTCTACCGATTGGCACAGGACGGCAAGGTGAAGGCCGCCTGGGTGGCGGAACACGGAATGGCCGACGCGGTTATGAAGATGTCCTTCGGCAACCGCGTGGGCTTCCAGACCGACGATGATGTGACCAACTGGTACGGAATCGGTTCCGCTGTTATCGTGGCCGAGCTGATAGAGGACATTGAATGCCCTTATGCCCGCCGCGTAGGCATTACCACGGCTGAGCCTATCATTAAAATCGGCGGAGACTCCGCCCTCATCGACGAGCTTTTGAAGCTCAACGAGGGTACGCTGGAGGAGGTCTACCCCACCCGCGCGGGCACGTCTGAGCCGGTGGAGACGATCACCTGGGAGCGTCGCTCCCCCGCCGTGTTCGACGGCGAGATCGCCCGGCCCCGGGTGGTCATCCCTGTGTTCCCCGGCACCAACTGCGAGTACGACTCCGTCCGGGCCTGCCTGCGGGCGGGGATGGATGCGGAAACCGTGGTGATCCGCAACCTCACCCCCGACGCCCTGGCCCAGTCCGCCGTGGAGCTGGAACGGGCCATCAAGAACGCGCAAATCGTGTTTTTGCCCGGCGGCTTCTCCGGCGGCGACGAGCCGGAGGGCAGCGCCAAGCTCATCGTGTCCTTTTTCCGCAACCCCCGGCTCACCGACGCGGTCCACGACCTCTTGAAGCACCGGGACGGCCTGATGCTGGGCATCTGCAACGGCTTCCAGGCGCTGCTGAAGCTGGGACTGCTGCCCCGGGGCGAGATCACCCCTGTGGACGAGAACAGCCCCACTCTGACTTACAACCTGATCGGCCGCCACCAGAGCCGATATGTCACCACCCGGGTGTGTTCCGTCAAGTCCCCCTGGATGCTGCTCAGCCATGTGGGCGACCTCCACGCTATCCCCGTGTCCCACGGCGAGGGCCGCTTTGCGGCGCCCCAGGCGGTGGTGGACCAGCTCATTGCCAACGGCCAGATTGCCACCCAGTACGTGGACGCCCAGGGCGTGCCGTCCATGGACATCGCGGTGAACCCCAACGGCTCCGTGTGTGCCATCGAAGGTGTATTCTCTCCGGACGGTCGGGTGTTCGGCAAGATGGGCCACAGCGAGCGGCGGGGTGAGTTCGTCGCCAAGAACATCTCCGGCGAGAAGCTGCAGCCGATTTTTGATTCCGGCGCGTTGTATTTCCGATAAATAGAATAGGAACCCCCCGGCTGTGCTGGGGGGTTCCTATTATGGATAGAATTTTGCGCCGGAAGCCGCTCTCTCATCGGCAAGGCGTTTTCGTTCCTCGGCCTTTGCCATGAACTCGGTGGTAATGCGCTCGTTTTCTTTGATTTCCTCCGGCGTGTACCGCTCTCGGATCAGGGCGTCGATCTTGGCGTCGGCGGCGGCTGTGGCGGTTTTCTCCATGTCAAAGTGGTTGACTGGCCCGCCGATAGAGGCCAGGGCATAGGGGTCGTTCAGGGTGTAAATCCGGCCCGTGGTCAGCAAAAAGCGCTCCTGCCAGTAGGCCGTCTGCCGCTGGTCAGGGGACATATCGGAGCGGAAGTAGGGAGAATCGGAACAGCAGTCGAGGTACTTTTCCCGGATGTAATTCCAGGCGTTGTCAAAGGGCATGGACGTATTTTTGGCGTGCTCCTCAGCGTAGTAGTCCCGGATGGTCTGCTCAGTGTGGTTAAACTGCTCTGTCAGGGAGTCAAAATATGCCCTCCGCCAGACGGAGCCGTCCGGGTCTACAGAGGCCCGAAGGTTGACGGGCAGTTGGTTTTGGGCCAAGAGGGCGTCTGCCTGCTTCTTTATCTCGGGCCACTGTGCCTCAAACGCGGCGTCCAGCTCGTCAATGTTTGGTATCTTCAAAGCCTCCGCCGGGTCAAAACCCTGTTCCTTGGCAGCTGCCTCAGCCGCCGCCCGCCCTTCCGCGGAGATGAAAATCTGGTCGGAGAGATAGTGCGGGGCCCGGGCCGGGGCCTCGCGCTCCTGCGCCTTTTCGGTCTGCACCGGAGCTGCGGCCTGCACGGCTGCGGTCAGGCTTGTGTTTAGTCTGACATCCATAAGATTACTCCTTTCGTGCTTTCCGGCGCTGGATCATCTCCCGGAACCCTCCCGCGCCAAAGGAAAAAATCCGATTCACCCGGCTGATGGTGGCCGAGCTGGCCCCGGTCTTTTCCAGGATCTCTGTGTACACCAGCCCGTCGTCCAGCAACAGGGCCACGTCATACCGCTGCTCCATGGCCCGCAGCTCGCCCACGGTGCACAGGTCGTCAAAAAAGGCGACGCACTCTTCCAGGTTTTTTAGCTCCAAAATGCTCTCATAAAGCGCCATGCTGCGCTGTTTGTTGGTGGCTTTCGGCATAAAAATATCCCCCTCCTGCGCTGGGTCATTCTAGCTCATATTTTAACAGATAAAAGAGGTAAAGTAAACAACAACTTTTGGGGAGAGACGCGATTGTTTCTATGTTTCATCCCGTGCCCCGGACTTGTGTTTTCCTGGGGAATGGGATATAATCGGGGTGCCGTAATCGGTTAAGCCCTGGCCGCACAGGCGATTGTTGGAAGGAGTGCACGCATTGACAAGAGAGGAAGCCTTTGAGTTTTTAGACCGCACCGCCCGTGGCATTGCCGAGATGTTCGGCTCCACCTGCGAGACCCTGGTCCACGACATGGGCGTACCCACCCACCCCATTTTGTCCATCTACAACGGCCACGTGTCCGGCCGGGAGGTGGGGTCCACCATGGACATCATGGGCATCGGTTTGGAGCTGGACGAGCAGGCCGCCACAACAGACCAGGTGAACCTGGCCGCCACCACACCCGACGGGCGGCAGACCAAATCCTCCACCTTTCACATGATCGGGGAGGACTACAACCTGGCCCTGGGCATCAACTTCGATTATACGTCTCTGGTGTTTGCCAACCGCATTTTGGAGGACCTGATGAGCGCCCAGTCCGACCTGCGCTCCGCCCTGTGGCAGCCAGGGGACTCCCGGCAGCTGGCGGACCTGTTCGACCAGTGCGTGGCCGCTTTGGGCAAGCCTTTGGAGGCGCTGACCAAGGCGGACCGGCTGAGGGTAGTGGCCCTGCTGCGGGAGAGAAGCGCCTTTTCGTACCGGAAGTCGGTGCCCTATGTGGCGGGACGGCTGGGGGTGTCCCGGTACACCATTTACAAATACCTGGAAGAGGTGGGCGCGGAGGAGCCGGAATAGGGGAAGGAGAGGACGCATGTTTTTCCTCTGCGGCGTATCAAGCCATCATGTCGAAGCGAACGGACAGTGTGGACAGCAGAGCCATTATTGCAGAGGGCGTAGACTGACATATTTCCCTTGTAATTGACAGGGAAAAGCGATAAAATAGAGCAGATATCAAACTGGTGGTAAACCGCCGAAGCGGGGTCCCCGCAAAGCCGCTCTTCTGGCTTTGTGGGGAGAAGAGGAGCAAGGGAGCGAACTTCGCTTTCGCCGGAGCTGAGCGGACTTTGCGACGAGGAGGTACATATGATGAGAGAACAGATCGAAGCCTATTTCGCGGATCAAGAAAAACTGTTGGTAGACGCGGTGAGCCGCCTGGTGGCCATCGACAGTGTGGAGGGCGAGGCCGCTCCTGGGGCGCCCTTTGGCCCCGGCCCTGCCGCCGCCCTGAAAGAGGCGTTGGCCATTGCCGAGGAGTGGGGATTGACCGTCGAAAACCACGAGGGCTATGTGGGCACCGCCGACCTGAACGGCGAGGAGGACGCGCTCCACATCCTGGGGCACCTGGACGTGGTGGCCCCCGGCGCGGGATGGACGGTGACCCAGCCCTACGCCCCCAAGCTGGTGGACGGCCTGCTGTACGGCCGGGGCACCGACGACGACAAAGGGCCGGTGGTGGCCTCCCTGCTGGCCATGAAGGCGGTGAAGGACCTGGGCGTGCCGCTCAAGCGCAACTGCAAGGTCATCATGG
This sequence comes from uncultured Oscillospiraceae bacterium, assembly GCA_910588625.1. Classification (GTDB taxonomy): domain Bacteria; phylum Bacillota; class Clostridia; order Oscillospirales; family Oscillospiraceae; genus Enterenecus. The sequence continues at coordinate 158,796 of CAJUQN010000001.1, read as the reverse complement.
GCACCAATGAGGAGAGCGGGTCCGGAGACATCGCGTGGTATTTTGCCCGGCACCCCTACGCCCCAGCCACCTTCTCCCCCGATTCCGGGTTTCCGGTCATCAACACAGAGAAGGGTGGGTTCCGTCCCACCTTTACGAAGCGCTGGCCGGAGCAGACTGAGCTGCCCCGGGTGAAGTGGCTCCACGGCGGCATTCGGAGTAATATCCTGCCGGGCGAGGCGTCCGCGGCGGTGGAAGGGCTGACCATGTATGACATCCAGCCCGTGGCCCGAAATATCACTTCTCGCACGGGGATCAAATTCACCTTTGCCCATGAGAACGGGGTGACCGTCATCAAGGCCAAGGGGGAAAACTCCCACGCCGCTATGCCCGAGGACGGCAACAACGCGATCACGGGGCTGATTGCTCTGCTGTGCGCCCTGCCGCTGGCAGAGGGCGGGTGCAAGGATGCTCTGGACGATTTGAAGGCCCTGTTTCCCCACGGGGACTGCAAGGGCCGGGTGCTGGGCATTGCTCAGGAGGAGCCTGTCGCCGGGCCGCTGACCGTGGCGTTTTCTCTGCTGGAAATCACACAGACGGAGTTGAAGGGCTTTTTTGACAGCCGCGTCCCGCTATGCGCTACCGAGGAGAACTGCTTGAACGTGGCAAGGGCCGCGCTTGAGGGACGGGGCTTTGGCTTTGAAGGGTTCCAGGGTGCGCCGCACCACGTGCCCGCCGGCAGTCCGTTCATCAAGACGCTGTTGAAGCGGTATGAGGAGTACAGCGGGCTGAAGGGTGAGTGTTTGTCCACGGGCGGAGGCACCTATGTCCACGATATCCCAGGCGGTGTGGCGTTTGGGTGCACGCTGCCGGGATTTGACACGCATCTGCACGGCGCGGACGAGCGGGTGCGGGTGAGCGACTTGATGCTGTCCGCCAAGCTGTTCGCGCATATTATCATAGATATGTGTGAGTAATCGCAGTAAAGCCTTCTGTCTTGAAGGTAAAGGCTGAAAAAGAACCGCCCTGTGATACAGGGCGGTCTTTTTTGCTTCAAAAGGTGGTTGAGCGGGTGCGTGACGGAACTGCATGGGAAGTAACGGATGAAAAGTCTCTTTTTCTTTACAAAGAAAAAGGAGGTTATGCGTGGATGCCGCGGTGCTGGTCGCCGGAGTCGTTGACGCCGAACTCATAGTCATTGCCGGGCAGGATGGCGTTGAGCAGGATGCCCGCGATGGCGGCGATGGACAGAGAGGTTAGCGTGATGGTGGCTCCGCCCACGGCGAAGGTCAGTCCGCCGGAGAAGCCCAGGCCGCACACCAGAATAACAGCGGCGATGATGAGATTCCGGGAGTTGGTAAAGTCCACCCTGTTCTCCACGATGTTGCGCACGCCGATGGCGGAAATCATACCGTAGAGCATGAAGCTGACGCCGCCCACGATGGCGGCGGGCATAGAGCCGATAATCTCAGCCATCTTGGGAATAAAGCCCAGTACTACGGCGTAGATAGCCGCCAGGCGGATTACGTTGGGGTCGTACACGCGAGACAGCACCAATACGCCGGTGTTCTCGCCATAGGTGGTGTTGGCGGGGCCGCCGAACATGGCGGACAAGGTGGTGGCGAGTCCGTCGCCGATGAGGGTGCGGTGCAGGCCCGGGTTCTCCAGGAAGTTCTCCCCCACCGTGGCGGAGATGGCAGACATATCGCCGATGTGCTCCATCATGGCCGCGATGGCGATGGGGGCCATAACCAGAACAGCGGAAATGTCAAACTTGGCGATCTGGAAGGGAGGCAGTCCCACCCAGCCCGCGTCAGCCACAGCGGCGAAGTTCAACAGGGCGGAGCCGTCGGCGGCGGTGACACCCAGCGCGTTCATAATGAGGGCGGCAATGTAGGAGATCACCACGCCCAGTAGAATGGGGATGATCTTGAGCATCCCTTTGCCCCAGATATTGAAGATGATGATGACCGCCAGGGCAATGAGGGCCAGGGGCCAACAGGTGGCGGCGTTGTTGACGGCGGAGGGGGCCAGGTTCAGGCCGATACAGATGATGATGGGGCCGGTGACCACCGGGGGCAGGAAACGCATGACCTTGTTCACGCCCACCACCTTCACCAGCAGGGCCAGTACCAGATACAGCAGGCCGGCCACCACAATGCCGCCGCAGGCGTATTGCAGCTTTTCCGCCTGGGACATGGCGGCGTAGATGCCCTCCTTCATATTGCCCATGGCGGCAAAGCCGCCCAGGAAAGCAAAGGAGGAGCCCAGGAAGGCCGGCACCCTCAATTTGGCGCAGACATGGAAAAACAGGGTGCCGATCCCGGCGAAAAACAGGGTAGTCTGGATGGACAGCGGCATACCGATGGCCTCGCCGGCGGCGTTGGTCTGGCTGTTCACCAGGATGGGCACCAGAATGGTGGCGCCGAACATGGCGAACATATGCTGGAGGCCCAGGATGAGCATCTTGGGTATGCCCAAAGTACGGGCGTCGCGGATAGGTTCTTGATTGTTCATACTCTCTCTCCCTTTTCATTGGTATAGAAGGTCACAAGCGCAAAAAAAGAGGCAATCACCAAACGGCGACTGCCTTACAAGAAGAAATGAAAATAATACGCCCCAAGCCCGATGCACTGAACAAATCCGGAATTGCGCATATCATTCTCTCCTCCTTTGCGTTCGGTCCATAATACCAGAAGTAGGAAAGGATTGCAAGCAAAATATTGTATAAAAACCGCCCGGAGAAACCGGGCAGTTTTCACAAATCATATGTTCAGAGAACCTTGGACAAAAATTCGATGGTCCGGGGCTCCCTGGGGTTGTCGAAGAAGAAGCGGGGCTCGTTCTGCTCCAAAATGTGCCCCTGGTCCATGAACAGCACCCGAGTGCCTACCTCACGGGCAAAGCCCATCTCATGGGTGACCACTACCATGGTCATGCCCTCCTCGGCCAGCTCCTTCATAACCTCCAGCACCTCGCCCACCATCTCGGGGTCCAGGGCGGAGGTGGGTTCGTCAAACAGCATAAGCTTGGGCTTCATGGCCAGCGCCCGCACGATGGCGATGCGCTGCTTCTGCCCGCCGGACAGCTGGGCGGGATAAGCGTCCGCCTTCTCCTCCAGGTTGACCCGCTTAAGCAGCGCGGTGGCGGTGTCGTCCGCCTCCGCCTGGGTCATCAGCTTGGTGCGCACAGGGGCCAGGGTGATATTCTTCCGGATGGTCATGTTGGGGAACAGGTTGAAGTGTTGGAACACCATGCCCATCTGACGGCGGATGGCGTTGATGTCCGCCTTAGGGTCGGTGATCTCCTGGCCCTCGAAGGTGATGGAGCCGGAGGTGGGAGTCTCCAGCAAATTGAGGCAGCGCAGGAAGGTGGACTTGCCAGAGCCGGAGGGACCGATGACCACCACCTTCTCGCCGGGGCGGATGCGTTCGGAGATGCCGTCCAGCACCAGGTGATCCCCGAAGGATTTGCACAGGTCTTTAACGACGATCACTTTGACGAAGCCTCCTTTCCAGCTTTCCCTGGAGCCAGGTGAAGATGATGACCACCACTAAGTACATCAGCGCGATGCCGATCAAGGGCGGCATATAGTCGAAGGTCCTGCCGCCCAGGGTGTAGGCGTAATACAGCAGCTCCATGCCGCCGATGGCCTGTACCAGAGAGGTATCTTTGAACAGCGTGATAAACTCGTTGCCCAGGGAGGGCAGGATGGCCTTGAAAGCCTGGGGAATGACGATAAAGCGCATGGTGTCCAAATAGTTCAGCCCCAGGGAACGCCCCGCCTCAGTCTGGCCGATGTCCACGCTCATGAGGCCGCCCCGGATGATCTCCGCCACATAGGCCCCGGAGTTGACGCCCAGGCCGACGAAGCCCACCAGGATCTTATTGCGCTCGGCGCGGAGAATGACGAAGGACCAGATGAACAGCTGCACCAGCATAGGCGTGCCGCGGATGACGGTGGTGTAGACCTGGCACAGGGCGTTCAAAAACCCCAGCAGGGGATTTTTCCGCCGCCCAGGGCGCTGCTGGTCGTGGGCGGTGCGGACCATAGCCACCACCAGGCCCAGGATCACGCCGAAAATCAGGGCCACCACGGTCAGCTGCATGGTGGCGCCGAAGCCCTGCAAATAGAGCTTCCAGCGGTCGGCCTCAAAAAAGGCCATGTGGATGCGCGGACCGATCCCCTCCAGCCAGTCAATGAGCGATTGAATCATAAGGGCCTCCCCTCTCCTTTTTCTAAAAACAGGGGCGGCCCTTTGACCGCCCCTGTTTGGCATTCCTCAGCTCAGTCAGCCTTGATATACTTGTCCACGATGTTCTGGAAGGTGCCGTCCGCCTTCAGCTCGGCGATGGCGGCGTTGACCGCCTCCCGCAAAGCGTCGTTGCCCTTGGCAAAGCCGATGGCGTAGTCCTCATTGGCGTACTCGGTGTCCAGGATCTTCAGGCCGGGATTGTTGGCCACATAGCTCTTGGCGGGCTCGTTGTCGATGACCACCGCGTCTACCTGGCCGTTCACCAGGGCTGTGACCGCCAAAGCGCCGTTGTCAAAGGCGGTGACATGGTCTTCGCCGTAGTCGCCGGAGCAGTACTTATAGCCGGTGGTGCCCGCCTGTGTGCCGATCATCTCGGCGTTGGCCAGGTCGTCAATGGTCTGGATGGGGGAGTCCTCCTTAACGATGACCACCTGAATGCCGGTGGCGTAGGTGTCGGAGAAGTCCATCACCTGTTTCCGGGTATTGTCCACGGTGATGCCAGCCATGGCGATGTCGCTCTGGCCCTGCTGGACGGCGGTGAGGGCGGCGGTGAAGGCCATATCGTCCACCACCAGCTCCAGACCCAGCTTCTTGGCGATGGCGTCGGCCACCTCTACGTCGATGCCCTCGAAGCCGCCGTCGTCGGTGGTCATCTCATAGGGAGGAAACGCGGCATTGGTGGACATATGGAGCTTGCCCTCCTCCACGGTGGTGAACTCGGCGGAGCCGCCCTGGGCGGGCTCGGAGGCCTCGGCGCTGGGCTCAGCAGAGGGCTCAGCGGAGGGTTCGGCGGCCTTGGAGGGCTCGGCAGTGGGGGTGGGCGTATCGCCCTGGTTGGAGCAGGCACACAGCGCCAGCGCCATAGTCAGCGCCAGCAGCAGGGCCGCAACCTTCTTCATTGCTTTCATTCTTCATTCATCTCCATTAAAATTTGCGGTGGGGAGACGGGGCTGATGCCCCGCAGCGCTCCCTGCGGGCGAAAAAGGGACATCCCTTTTTCGTGAAGTAGATTATAAACGTTATGCAAAAGAAATGCAAGGGGATTTCAGGAGAATACCCGTGCATTTTGGGGCTTTCATCATTTTGACGGACAAAGCGCGGATAAGTATACATTTTTATGCAAATTTTTCTGCATATTTACCCGCTGTTCACCCCTGGACCGCCCGGGCGGTATACTTGGTGAGCAAGAGATCCGGATAATAGGACAGCTTGGCCCGCCGCAGACCCTCCAGGCCCAAATCGTCCTCCCGGTTGAGCCACTTGACCTGGGGGTAGCGGGCGCGGACGAGCCGTGCCATCTCCCGGTTGATGGCGGGGTATGCCCCCTGCACATCGCCAAAGGACTTCTCAAAATTCACATCGAACACCGACCGCGTGATGAGGCCACCCAGGGAGAAGGCGATGGGGCTGCTGTCCGCCCGGATGAGGGCCCCCTCCAACCCCAGCTTGTCCATGTGATATAGCGCCTCGATGACAGCCACGGTCTCCTCGGACACGGAGTCGATGTCCTCCCCCGCCTCCTCCTGGCGGATGGCGGCCCACTGGCGTTCCAGTTCCACACACTCGGGGACGTTGGCGGGGGTGATGGGCTCCAGCAGCCAGCCGGGGAACTGCTCATCGAAGCGGTGGATGTGGTTGCGCTTGGCGTGGAGCTTTTTCCCCGGCAGGTCGGCCAGACGGTTGACGTCATAGAGGTAGTCGAAGCCGTCCCGGTCTTCTTCGAACCGGAAACGGCCGGGACAGGCTTCCTCCAGCGCGGCCTTCTGCTCCTGTGTGACACACACCAGGGTGAGGGGCTTGCCCTGCTCCGCCGCGTCTGCGGCCAGCAGGTCCACCGCCGGGGCCAGAGGGCCGCTCCCCGCCGGGTAGAGGTAGCTCAGCCCCAGCGCGCCCTCAATGCGCACCAGCAGGCGGTCCCCGGCCCGGGCGATTTTCTGGGGCCAGGCCCGGCTCCAGAGATAGATGTTGGTGAAATTGTATTCGCAGCCCATGCTGCCCTCCGTCTCCAGCAGAGGCTGGACCCATTGGCGGTCCTCAAACTGGGGGCTTTCAAAAGTGACCATCAATTACCATTCCTTTACTTGGTGTCTGGATATCATATCACAGCCGTAGGGAAAAGGCAACGGGAAAAGTGCACGCCTCTTGAATCAAACAGGCGCTTGCGCTAAAATGAGTCAAAAGCTGAGGGGGTATAAAATGATAGAATATAAAGTAAATGACTTGGCACTAAATGCCTCAACGAAAAAAAGATAATGAGCGAGAAAACGCGCCGCCGTGGAATCCACGGCGGCGTGTATCATTTACTTCGCGTATTCTATCGCCTTTGTCTCCCGGATGAGATTCACCTTGATCTGGCCGGGATACTCCAGCTCGTCCTCGATCTTCTTGGCAATCTCCCGGGCCAGCAGAATCATGCGGTCCTCGGAGATGGCCTCGGGGTTGACCATAATGCGCACCTCGCGGCCCGCCTGGATGGCGTAGGCCTTGTCCACCCCGGCGAAGGAGGAGGTCAGCTCCTCCAGCTTCTCCAGCCGCTTGATGTAGTATTCCACATTCTCCTTCCGGGCGCCGGGCCGGGCGGCGGAGATGGCATCAGCGGCCTGAACCAGGCAGGCCACGATGGTCCGGGCCTCCACGTCGCCGTGGTGGGCCTCGATGGCATGAATGACGTTCTCACTCTCCCGGTACTTCCGGGCCAGCTCCACGCCGATCTGCACATGGGAGCCCTCCACCTCGTGGTCGATGGACTTGCCCAAATCGTGGAGCAGCCCGGCCCGCTTGGCCTCGGCCACGTTGACGCCGATCTCGGCGGCCAGCAGGCCTGCCAGCTGGGACACCTCGATGGAGTGGTTCAGCACGTTCTGGCCGTAGCTGGTGCGGTAGTGCTGGCGGCCCAGCAGCTTGACCAGCTCGGGATTCAGGCCGTGGACGTTGGTCTCGAACACGGCGCGCTCGCCTTCGGCGCGGATGGTGGCATCCACCTCCCGCTTGGCCTTCTCCACCATCTCCTCAATGCGGGTGGGGTGAATACGGCCGTCCAGAATGAGTTTTTCCAGGGCCAGCCGGGCGATCTCCCGGCGCACCGGGTCGAAGCAGGACACGGTGATGGCCTCGGGGGTGTCGTCGATGATGAGGTCTACGCCGGTCATGGTTTCCAGCGTGCGGATGTTGCGGCCCTCCCGGCCGATGATGCGGCCCTTCATCTCGTCGTTAGGCAGGGGCACCACGGATACGGTGGCCTCCGCCACGTGGTCGGCGGCGCAGCGCTGGATGGCCAGAGCAATCTGCTCACGGGCGTAGGTCTCTGCCTCCTCCTTGTAGCGGCCCTGGATCTCCTTGAGCTTCAGGGCCTGTTCATGGGTCACGTCGTCCTCCAGCTGGTCGATGAGGTAGCGCTTGGCCTCCTCCACGGTCAGGCCGGAGATGCGCTCCAGCAGCTCCATCTGGCTGTCCTTCAGCTTGTCCAGCTCCTGCTTTTCCGCCTCCAATTGGGCGATGCGGGCGTTGACGTTTTCCTCTTTGCGCTCCAGGTTTTCCAACTTGCGGTCCATGTTCTCTTCCTTGGAGTTGAGCCGATTCTCCTGGCGCTGGATCTCATTGCGGCGGTCCTTGATTTCCTTGTCGAACTCAGTACGGGCCTTGAGGATTTCCTCCTTGGCCTCTACGGTCGCTTCCCGTTTTTTGCTCTCGGCGCTTTTGATGGCGTCGTTGATGACGCGGCGGGCCTCCTCCTCGGCGGAGCCGATCTCGCGCTCGGCAAAGGACTTGCGCCGCTGGTAGCCCACAACGGCGCCGATGACGAGGCAGACCAGGGCGGCGACCACCGCGATGATAACGGTCACATAGACTGGCACTTGCATATTGAGTTCCACACCTCCTGTTTCTTTGATTTTTTCTGTAATTGTAGCAAAATTAAGACGCGATGCGTGATAGACGCACCGCGATAACTGAAAATCCGCCCGCCATTTGGGCATGACAGCACTATTTGAGTGTCAATAAAATCTATGAAACGCTCGATAGACTATATAAATACGCCCAAAGGGCGCTGTAAACGCTCAAAACGGCGAAAAAGCACGGCGGCTTTTCAAAATTATCCTTATTCATTGTAAAGGCATCGAGCTTTCCTGTCAAGTGGAAATGTGAAACTTTCATGAACTTTCCATGTCCAGAAGGCGTTACTTTCTCTCTCGCGAGAGAAAGTAACCAAAGAGAGCGCTCAGGGGAGAAAATCCGGCGAGGCTGCGAGCGCCAAGGGCGCGCTCTTGCTCGCAGGATTTCCCCCCCTAAGAACCCCCTTTACCGGGGACGCTTGATACGGATATTTGGAAAGAGTTTTCCGGCGCGTGGGGCTTTCGCCGCTGGTGCTTTTACTTGTGCTGCCGCCGGTGTCTGGGTACTGATGATGGGTAGGACGTTTGGACTGCGCCTGAGTAGGCGGGGTTTGAGGCTCGTGGGTGGTTGATGTCAGGGCTGGGCGATGGTCAAGGTGCGGTTTGTTTGACTGAGGGCGAAACAATCCGCTAAACCGGCGGTGATGGTGATGGAACCGTCTGTTGAAACAAAGATTGCCTCAAAGTCCTGATATTGACGCCAGTGGTCCAGAGCCTTGTCCAATCCCATCACAAACAAAGAGGTGGAAAGACCGTCGCAGATCATGCCGTCGCCGCCAATGACAGTGACGGATATCAAGCCGTTTTGCGCGGGAGCTCCAGTCTTGGGGTCCAGAATGTGCCAGTAGCGCGCGCCGTCCTCCTCAAAGTACCGCTCATAGCCGCCGGAGGTAATGACGGCCTGGCCAATGACCTCCGCCACGCCCAGGTTGCCGTCCCCCTCCGGGTCTCGGATACCCACCCGCCAGGGAGAGCCGTCCGGCTTGGCCCCTACGGCCTGGATGTTTCCCCCCAGGTCTAGTAGAGCGGAGGTGACGCCGTTTTCTCTCAACAGATTGGCCAGCTGCTCCCCGGTGTAGCCCTTGGCTACGCTGCCCAGGTCGATCTCCATCCCGTCGGGCAGGGACGCGGTGGAACCGTGCAGCTCCACCTGCGTATAATCGACAAGAGGAAGCAAAGCGGCAATGGCCTCCTCATTGGGGACGGCATACTCCCCTGTCGTAAAGCCCCAGGCCCGCAGGACGGGATAGATGGAGATATCCAGCGCTCCCTGGGTCCGCTCGCACATGGACAGCGCCGCCGCCAGCAGATCCGCCGTGTCCGGGGAAAGGGAGGCTTTGCCCTGGTGGTCCAAGGCGTAGATCTCGCTGCTCTTGTCGGTGACGGAAAGCAGGGCCTCCAATTCCTTTACCCGCTCCTGGGCCTGATCCAGCAGGTCCTCTCCCCCGCCCTCATATAGCTTCAGGCTCATGACGGTGTCCATGGCAAAAAAGGTGCTCTCCGCCGTCGGTTCCGCCTGAGTGGGCGCGGGAGCACAGCCCGCCAGCAAAAAAAAGGCAAGACAAAAAGCGAGCGTAGGTTTTATACGAAACATTTTCCGATTCATCTCAAATGCTCCGGGATGGAGTCGTCATCCGCCACCCATTCCTTGTCCACATACACCACCCGGTATTCCGTGAGCGTGTCCCGGATGACCACCTTGGAAATACCCGCGTTGATGATGAGCCTGCGGCACATGGAGCAGGAGGTGGAGCCGGAGATCAGCGCTCCGGAGGCTGGGTCCTTGCACACCATATACAGTGTAGCGCCCAGCACCTCCCGGCGGGAGGCGGAGATGATGGCGTTGGCCTCCGCATGGACAGAGCGGCACAGCTCATAGCGCTGGCCCGAGGGGATTTTCATAGCTTCCCGGGTGCAATAGCCCAGGTCGCCGCAGTTGCGCCGACCCCGGGGCGCGCCGTTATAGCCGGAGGATACAATCTCGTCATTTTGCACGATGATAGCGCCGTAGTGCTTACGCATACAGGTGGAGCGCTCCAGCACGGTGCCTGCAATGTCAAGGTAATAGTTCTGTTTGTCGATGCGGGCCATGTCATGTTCTCCTTCATCTCTTTATTTAAGTGGGAGTATACCAGCTTTTCAGCCTGCCGGCAACGGACAAATTCACATATTGTTTACGGTTGCCCCATTGACGGGTTCATTTGTGGGCGTTATCATAATACTATTAAAAAATCCCGATTCCCCAGGAGGTGAGCGCCGATGATCCGCCGTTACATGACCCGGTTTATGGCGGGCCGCTATGGAGGGGATCAGCTGAATCTGCTCCTGATGGCGCTGTATCTGATCCTTTATGCGCTCTTTTTGTTCACCCAAATATTGGCTTTTGAGCTGCTGGCCACAGTGCTGGTATTCGTCAGTCTGTTCCGCTCCCTGTCCCGGAACCTAGAGGCCAGGCGGGCGGAGAACCTCCGTTTCCTCCAGCTCACCCGGCCCATCGTCCGCCGTTGGAACACCTTCCGTGCCCGGACCCACGACCGGGAGCACCGCTACTTCAAGTGCCCCAACTGCGGGCAGCAGATGCGGGTGCCCCGGGGCAAAGGGCGGATCACCGTCCACTGCCGTTCCTGTGGGGCAGTGTTTGAGGAAAAAAGCTGAATATGCCCCAAAGCGCTCCGCGCCGCCTGGTTCCAGGGGGCACGGGGCTTTTTCATAGTTTGGCCAGGTGCGGTCAGACTCCTGACACACCGTCCCGCATTCGCCCCAGAGGGCGGTAGAGGGTGAAATACATGGTGTTGAAGCAAGCCAGCCCGCTGATGAACTGGGAGGCCGCCTCTGCGGCGAACACACCGGCGGTGCCCATCCAGATGGGCAGAATGAGGGTCAGCGGGGCATTAATGATGGCCTTGCGCAGCAGGGAGAAAAATACGGACTGCTTAGCCCGGCCCAACCCCACAAAGGTGGCCTGCCCCGCAAATTGCAGGGACATGAACAGGAACATACAGAAGTAGATGCGCAGGGCGGGGATGCCCGCCTCCAAAATATCCGGGTCGCTCTTAAAAATATGGATGAGAGGTGCGGGGAACAGCATGGCAACCACCCAGAAGGCGGCGGAATAGGCCACCGTCAGCCCCACGGTAAAGCGGATGGCCTCCCGAACCCGACGGTACTGTTTGGCGCCATAGTTGTAGCCCTCCACCGGCTGGGAGCCGTTGGTCAGGCCCTGCACCGGCATGATAAAGACCTCCCGGACGGAGTTAATGATGGTCATCACCCCCACATAGGTGTCGCCGCCGTAGTGCTGGAGGGTGGCGTTGCATACTATCTGGACCAGACTGTTGGTCATATTTACAAAGAAGCCGGACAGACCCAAGGAGACGATCCTTTTGGTGCGGGGCCCGTCCAAATGCAGGTTTTCCCGCTTGAGGCGCAGGATGGCCCGTTTCCCCGTCAGAAAGGCCAGAACCCAGGCCGCCGATAGAAACTGGGAGAAGATGGTAGCCAGCGCCGCGCCCTGAACTCCCATTTGGAAGATAAAAATGAGGATGGGGTCCAATATAATGTTGACCACCGCGCCCAGCAGGACGGTCATCATGCCCACCCGACCGAAGCCCTGGGCGTTGATAAAGGGATTCATGCCCAGGCTGATCATGACGAACAGGGTGCCGCACAGGTAGATGGTCATATAGCCGTTGGCGTATGGGAAAGTGTCCGGGCTGGCTCCAAACAGATAGAGGAGGGGTTCCTTGAAGGCCAGAAAAAAGGCGGTGCCCGCCACGCCCAAAATCAGCAGGAGCGCGAAGGCGTTGCCCATGACCTGCTCTGCCTCGTTATCATCCCCTTTGCCCCGGCTGATGGAGCACAGCGGCGCGCCGCCAGTGCCGCACAGGTTGGCGAAGCCCATGAGGATGGACACGATGGGCATGGTGACCCCCAGGCCGGTGAGGGCAAGGCTGTCGCTGTCAGGCAGGTGGCCCAGGTAGATCCGGTCCACCACGCTGTAGAGCACGTTGACCAGCTGGGCGGCCGTCATGGGGATGGCCAGATTCATGATGCTGCGGGGGATGCTCCCCTGAGAAAAGTCGTTTTGCCGGTCTGCCACAGATCGCGCCCCCCTTTTAACCCCCAATATCCTATCACATCGAGCGGGAAAATGGAAGAGCGGAGAAAAGCTCCTTTCATGGACAATCCCCGGTGATGTTACAACAAAAAGCTGGAAAAAGCTCCCTGTGTTGTGGAAATCCACAAGAACACCGGGGGCATTTTTGATAAATTGCACAAGGCAAAATGCAGTTTGAACGTAAATCTGCGCAGTTTGCGCAAATCGACGCCAAAGATAAAGAAGTTGTGATAAACTCCTGCACATGAGGTGGGAACTGCCCGCCAAAAAGTGAATGAGGAGGAAACAATATGTTAGCAATCAACTGGGATGACGTCATGAACGTAGTGAACACAATGATTCCCCATCTTGTGGTCATCGCCGTGGCGCTCATCGCCGCCATCGTGGCAACGGTGGCAGCCGCGAAAGCGCCGAAAAACAGCAAGGGTTTGATCCGGGGCAGCTCCTGGATCGCCGCTTTGCTGGTGATCCTGATCGTGGCCAACCTGATTTGTACCGGACCCATGGCCAGTATGCTGGACCTGATCAGCGAGACCTCTTACCTGACCGAGGCGACCACCGCCGAGGCCACCGAGCTGGTGGTCACCATGGCGGACGAGGGCATCGTGCTGACCGAGAACAACGATGGGATGCTGCCTCTGGCCGGCGACGCGAAGCTGAATGTGTTCGGCTGGGCCTCCACCAACCCCTGCTACGGCGGCACCGGGTCCGGCGCGCTGAACGACGCCTATCCCACCGTCACCCTGCTCCAGGGCTTGACCAACGCGGGCTTGGAGCTGAACACCGAGCTTGAGAAGTTCTATACCGACTACAAGTCTGACCGGCCCTCCGTGGCCATGTCCGTCCAGGACTGGACCCTGCCCGAGCCCAACGTGAGCCTGTACACCGATGAGATGATGAACAACGCCAAGGCGTTCTCCGACACCGCCATGATCGTCATCACCCGCGTGGGCGGTGAGGGCGCCGACCTGCCCACCGACATGGCCGCCGTGGTGGACGGCAGCTGGATTCGCCGCCAGGCCGAGCGCAACGGCGAGATGCGGGGCGCGGGCTATTACAACGGCTCCTATGACGACACTCTGAACCAGGGCAACGACTGGGACGCCGGCGACCACTTCCTCCAGCTGTCCAACCGGGAGGAGGAGATGATCGACCTGGTGTGCGACAACTTCGACAAGGTCATCCTGGTCTACAACGGGGCCAACCCCTTCGAGCTGAACTGGATTTACGACTATCCCCAGATCAAGAGCGTCCTGCTGTGCCCCGGCACCGGCCAAAGCGGCTTTAACGGCCTGGGCCGCATCGTCACCGGCGCGGTGAACCCCTCCGGCAAGACGGCGGACACCTATGTCATCGACATGAAGGACACCCCCTGGTGGAACAACTTCGGCGACTTCAAGTACACCAACATGGACGAGTTCATCAGCGACGCCAGCAACTTCGACCCGGCGGGCTCCTCCGTTTCCTTTGTCAACTACGTGGAGAACATCTATGTGGGCTACAAGTTCTATGAGACCGCCGCCAAGGAGGGCTTTATCAACTATGATGAGAAGGTCCAGTATCCCTTTGGATACGGCCTGAGCTACACCAAGTTTGAGCAGGAGATGGGCGCCATCTCTGAGAGCAACGGCAACATCACCTTCGACGTCACCGTGAAAAACACCGGCACTGTGGCCGGCAAGGACGTGGTGGAGGTCTATGTGGACCTGCCCTACACCAACGGCGGCATTGAGAAGGCCAGCGCCAACCTGCTGGACTTCGCCAAGACCGGCCTGCTGGAGCCCGGCGCGGAGGAGACGATCACCTTCACCATCCCCGTGGAGAATCTGGCCTCCTATGACACCGAAGGCGCGGGCTGCTATGTGCTGGAGAGCGGCGAGTACGTCGTCTCCATTAACTCCGATTCCCACAACGTGCTGGATTCTCAGACCTATACCGTCAGCTCCACCGTCACCTACGGTGAGAGCAATAAGCGGGAGAGCGACATGATCCCCGCCGTCAACCAGTTTGACTACGCCGAGGGAGACATTACTTACCTGTCCCGCGCAAACAGCTTTGCCAACTACGCCCAGGCCACCGCCGCGCCCACCAACTTTGAGATGGACGCCGAGGACAAGACGGATTTCTACAACAAAAACAATTACCTGACCGCCGAGGCAACGGCTATGGACGAGGACCCCAACGCCGCCGCCGTTACCACCGGCGCCAAGAACAACCTCCAGCTGAAGGAGCTGCGGGGCCTGAGCTATGACGATCCCCAGTGGGATAAGCTGCTGGACCAGCTGACCCTGGACGATATGAACACCCTGATCTCTCTGGGCGGCTACCAGACCAGCGCTGTGGACGCCATCGGCAAGGTCCGCACCAACGACAACGACGGCCCCGCTTCCATCAACAATAACTTCACCGGCGTGGGTTCCGTGGGCTTCCCCGCTGGCGTGATGATCGCTGCCACCTGGAGCAAGGCCTTGGCCCACGACTTCGGCAGTAGCATCGGCAAGATGGCCGACGAGATGAACACTTCCGGCTGGTACGCCCCCGCTATGAACATCCACCGCACCTCCTTCGCCGGACGTAACTTCGAGTACTACTCCGAGGACGGCTACCTGTCCGGCGCCATGGCCGCCAACGCGGTGGCGGGCGCCAAGGAGCACGGCGTCTACTCCTATATGAAGCACTTCGCCCTGAACGACCAGGAGGGCAACCGCAATTCCATGCTGTGCACCTGGTCCAGTGAGCAGGCCATCCGTGAGATCTACCTGCGGCCCTTCGAGATGTGCGTGAAGGATTCCGGCTGCGAGGCCGTCATGTCCTCCTTCAACTACATCGGCAACCGCTGGGCGGGCGGCGACAGCCGGCTGCTCAACACCGTCCTCCGGGAGGAGTGGGGCTTCCAGGGCTTTGTGGAGACTGACTACTTCGGCGTGTACGGCTATATGAGCGCCGACCAGGCCATCCGCAACGGCTGCGACCTGATGCTGGTGTCCTATCAGACCGCCACCAACAACGTTCAGTTCCGCGAGACCAACGGCGCCCAGCAGGCCATGCGCACTGCGGCCAAGAACATCCTGTTCGTCACCGTCAACAGCCGCGCCTACACTGACGAGAACTATGCCAAGGCGACTGCGACGCCCGCCTGGCGGACGATCCTCACCGTGGTGAACGTGGTGGTCGGCGTGGTGCTGGTAGCCGGCGAGGCTCTGGTTATCAAGAGCTATCTGAAGAAGAAAAAAGAGGGCTAAGCTCTCCGAGATCCTGCCAATAAAAGCGGACTGATTTGCGTAAACTGACCTAGCGCCGGACTTCTGCCCCCGCCGGCCGGCGGGGGCAGAGCCCGGAGAGCGCTGAACAAATCCCGGGAACCCTCCCCGGATTTGTTCAACGCTCTCGAAACCAAGACAAGAAGAAGGAGTGATTTGGTTGAAACACGCGGATATCATCAAGCAAATGACCTTGGAGGAGAAGTGCTATCTGTTCTCCGGCAAGGACTTCTGGCAGAGCCGGAGCGTGGAGCGCCTGGGCGTGCCCAACATGACCCTGTCCGACGGCCCCCACGGCATCCGCAAGCAGGAGGGCGCGGGGGACCAGCTGGGCCTGAACGGCTCCCTGCCCGCCACCTGCTATCCCACCGCCGCCACCATCGCCAACTCCTGGGACCCCGCCCTGGGCGAGGAATTGGGCGAACACCTGGGGGTGGAGGCCGCGTCCCAGGATGTGTGCGTCCTGCTGGGCCCCGGCCTGAACATTAAGCGCTCCCCCTTCTGCGGGCGCAACTTTGAGTATTTTTCCGAGGACCCCTATCTGGCCGGTAAGATGGCGGCCAGCTATGTCCGGGGCATCCAAAAGAACGGCGTGTCCGCCTGTCCCAAGCACTTTGCTGCTAACTCCCAGGAGCTGCGGCGGATGGCGTCGGACTCCATCATGGACGAGCGCACCCTGCGGGAAATTTATCTCACCGGGTTTGAGATCGCGGTGAAGGAAGGTCACGCCAAGTCCATCATGTCCTCTTATAACCGTATCAATGGGGTGTATGCCAACGAGAATCCGCACCTCTTGCAGGAGATTTTGCGGGACGAGTGGGGCTTTGACGGCTTCGTGGTGTCCGACTGGGGCGCCTCCAACGATCACACTGAGGGCGTCCGGGCGGGTTCTCACCTGGAGATGCCCACCACCGGCGGCGATTCCGACCTGGAGCTGGTGGAGGCCGTCAAGTCCGGCAGGTTCAGCGAGGAGCTGCTGGACCAGCGGGTGGATGAGCTGCTGGATGTGATTTTGTCCACCACCAAGGCCGTAAAGCCGCTGGCGGGCAAGCCCTTTGACATCGAGAAACACCACGCCATGGCCGCGAAAGCCTCTGAGCAATCCATCGTGCTGCTAAAGAACGAAAATGATATTCTGCCGCTGAAAAAAGGTACGAAAGTTGCCGTTATCGGCGAGTTTGCCCAGAAGGCCCGCTATCAGGGCGCGGGCTCCTCCGTGGTCAATCCCACCAAGCTGGACAACGCCATGGATGTCATCAAGAACTTCGACCTGGATGTGGCGGGCTTTGAGGCGGGCTATCCCCGCTCTGGCAAGGGAAGCGCTGAGATGCAGGCCAAGGCTGTGGAACTGGCCAAGAAAGCGGATATTGTCCTGCTGTATATCGGCCTGGATGAGATCAGTGAGTCCGAGGGCCTGGACAGGGCCCATATGCGGCTCCCTCAGAGCCAGGTGGATCTGATCGAGGCCGTGGCGGCGGTCAATCCCAACGTGGTGGCTGTCATGTCCGCCGGTTCCGCCGTTGAGATGCCCTGGCTTCCCAGGGTCAAGGCCCTGATCCATGGGTATCTGTGCGGTCAGGCGGGCGCTTCCTCTGTGCTCAAGGCGATTATGGGCCAGGTGAATCCCTCCGGCAAGCTGGCGGAGACCTATCCTGTCAAATACGAGGACGTATCCTCCGCGCCCTACTTCCCCGCCAAGGAGCGCACCGCCGAATACCGCGAGAGCCTCTATGTGGGTTATCGGTATTTCGAGACCGCCAAGGTTCCCGTTCTGTTCCCCTTCGGATTCGGCCTGAGCTATACCACCTTCGAGTATTCTGATCTGACCGTCACCAACAAAGAGGCCGCCTTCACCATCAAGAATACCGGCAAAATGGACGGCGCGGAAGTGGCCCAGCTGTACGTCTCCAAGACGGATGGCGACGTATTCCGCCCCGCGAAGGAGTTGAAGGGTTTCCAGAAGGTGTTTTTGAAAGCTGGGGAGAGCAAAAAGGTCGCCATTCAGCTGGATGACAAGGCGTTCCGCTATTTCAACGTGGACACCAACAGGTTTGAGGTGGAGGGCGGCGAGTGGAACATCCTCATCGGCGCGTCCGCAGCGGACATCAAGCTGTCCGGAAAGGTCTCCGTCACGGGCACTGAGGCCAAGAGCCCCTATGACAAGGCCAAGCTGGCAAAATATTTCTCCGGCGACATTAAGAACGTCTCCAACGAGGAATTTGAGGCGCTGTTGGGCCGTCCCATCCCCGATGGGCACTGGAGCGGCACGCTGGACATGAATGACGCCATCTGCCAGCTCTACTACGCCAAGAGCGGCCTGGCCCGGTTTGTGTATAAAATCATGACCAATATGTTGAACAAGAGCATTGAGAAGGGCGAGCCGGACCTGAACATCACGTTCATCTATAATATGCCCTTCCGGGGCATCGCCAAAATGGCGGGCGGTATGTGCACTATGGAGATGGCCGAGGGCATTCTGACTGTCTGCAACGGGCACTTCTTCAAGGGTATGGGAGCCATCATCGGCGGATTCTTCCGTTCCGGCAAACGCCGCAAGGCGGCGGACGCCATTCATTAAAGGGGAGGCAGAAACTATGCAGTTTTGGGCTAATTTCGCGGAAAAACATCCCGGTGCGGCCAAGTGGATCCGGGAGGGCGGACTATTCGTCATCGTCAGCAACCTTATTACAGTGTTAAAATATTTTATCCTCCAGTTCCTGCCTGCGGCCTTTACCAGCCTGTCCAACATCGACTTTGGCTGGCCGGGCATCCCCGTCACTTTGTTTGGCGAGACCTTCAAGTGGAATATCTTTGGCTATGATGTCGAACACGGCGGCTTGGGCTACTTCTGCGCCTACATGATCGCCATGGCCATCGGTGAGATCATCAACTTCCCCATCCAGCGCAACTTCGTGTTCCGCAGCAAGGGGAATCTGGCCTATCAGATTGGCTGGTATATTGTGGCATTCATCATCATCAACTGCATTGTCAACTCCATCAACTGCATTTGGGTGGCGGTGGCCGGGCTGTTCGTTCCCGACTTCATCTACAACATCGGCACCACCGTGCTTAACGGCGGCATTTCCATGATTATCTTCTTCTTTGTCAACAAGATCATTTTCCCTGAGGGGGAGGCAAAGAAAGCCTGAGCACGCTGTCAATTAAACTCCCCGCCGGAAGCTCCGGCGGGGGGTTTTGTTAGGGCTCAGGCGGGGCGAGAGAGGCGGGATCGAAGCCCGTCGCGGGGTACCGCTCCGGGGACAGGCGGAGGGTCACCGGGGGCTCCTCGTCCACAGAGAAAACGCACCAGCTGTAATCGGGCTGACGGTATTCGCCGTCCTCCCTGGGGGTGATAAGCTTGACCGCCACAGAGCTGGCCGCGCCGTTGGTGTATAGGACGCAGTGGTCAAAGTCCAGCCTGCACCCCTCCGGGATGTCGCCCTTTGACTTGTAGAGGCAGACCGGGTTTCGGCTGTCCGACAGGTCGTAGATGTCGAAGCCGTTGGGCGTTTCGTTGTAGCGCAGATACCACCCACTGCTCCACCCGGTTTCCAGGGGGATGAAGGGCCGTATCCAGCCCAGGGGACTGCCGTGGGAATACATATTCTCAATGCCTGTCACCCGGTCGCAGAGGATGCCGGTGGACAGAAGTTCAATGTCCATGCCGTCAAACTCCGCGAAGGCCAGCCGGGCGCCCTGCTCAAAGGGGTCGAACCGGACGAACCCGGCGGAGATGATGGCCCGGTCCTCTTCCCAGAGCACATCGTCGATGCAGAATTGGTCCTCCGGGAGTTGGAGGGTTTGCCTGCCCGCCTCGCCGGTCTCAGGGTCAAAGGTAACAGCGAACAGCTCCCGCCACCAGGCGGGTCCGGCGCTTTGAAAGTATTCGCCCACCATGCGCCAAACGCCGTCCGCCTTGGAGACGGCCTTGACTTGGGGGCGGCGGGTGGAGCGGGGTGGCTCCTGCTCGTCTGACCACGTTTGTGACTTTTCCAGGCCAAACATCTCGGCAATGTCGCATTTTCCGGTAAAGGTCAGAAAACCGTCGAAGGTGTACACGTCCTGGAGGGTATAACCGTTTTCCCAGGAAGTGGAGGTGACCAGCGCCAGCCAGTCCTCACCGAAATACACGTCCTCAATATCTCCGTAAATGGCCCGTTTGCTGATTACGTTTGAAGCTTTTATGTCGATACAGGTGGCGGCCACGTAGCTCACCCGGCTGGGCGCGCCCAGGATGCGGATGTCCTCCTGCGGCCAGGGAATCTGTTCCTCCCCGTGGAAGAGCTGGGGCTTGTAGTCCTCTAAGCTGGAGAAGCTGGAGTAGCCGCAGGCACATACCCCGTCGTTGGTTAGGAGGTACAGTCTGCCGTTTGTAACCCAGCAGGCGGTCAGGTCCCCCAGCTGGGTGAAGGCGTCCAGCTTTGCAGGGTGGGCCGGGTCGGACAGGTCGAAAATGTTCACCCGGACGCAGTATGCCGGGTCCAGCTCGGCGCCGGAATAGTATTCAGCGCCCACGGTAATGAGCTGCCCATCGGATAGAAACAGGTAGTCTGCCGGGGCTTGGACGGCGCCGGTGAGCACGCCGCCCTGATAGACACCTACCCATTTTGCTGTGTCGTAGTTGAGCTGGTAGACGGTGTCTTTCCAGCTCACCGTGTCCGAGCCCTCCATTGCGGCGTGGGCAGTGCTGAGTCCGCCCTTGTAGCCGTCGTTGGACTCCCTGGAGCCGTGGCCGTCGTGGAGGCGCAGATAATCCAGCAGCTCAGACAGGTTAGAATAGGTGTCGGAGGTCCAGTCCTCCGACGGGGTGTGGGCCCAGGACCAGCCGCCGGGAACTTGCGTGACGCTGGGGCCATATGGGGTTATGCAGTCCGGGTCAGGGACCGGCGGCGAGACCCTTTTGTCCGGATTGGTCAAGGCAAAGATTGACGCCGTGGCCACCAGGCACAGACAGGCCGCCAGACCGCCCCATTTCAGCCAGGGGCTCCGCTTTTTCGGCGGCTGTTCGTCCGCCTCCTCCACATAGGCCGGGTCCACCAGCTCCATTTTGTCCAACAATTCGTTTCCTCTCATAGGGTATAGCCCTCCTGTTCCAGATAGCGGCGCAGCGCCTCCCGAATGCGGAACAGGGCGGTTTTGACCCTGCCCTCGGAGCACCCGTAGCGCCGCGCGATGGCGGAGATGGAGTCAAGATACCAGTAGCGGCGCAGGAACATGGTCCGCTTTTCCTTGGAAAGCGTGAAAAGAAACCCGTTGATGGCCTCCCCCAGCGCCATGGCGTCCAGGCGGCACTCCAGATCGTCCGGGGCAGGGATGCACTGCTCCAGCTCGGCGCTCAATTCCGTGACAAAGGCGGAGCGTTTCAGGCGGGAGCGCTCCCGGCACCGGTCCAGGGAAACGTGGCGGGTAATGCGGGCCAGGAATGGGAATAGGTATTCTCTGGGCTCGTGGGGCGGGATGGATTCCCATGCCTCCATATAGGTGTCGTTTTCACACTCCTCGGCGGTCTGGGCGTCCTGTACCACCCCCAGGGCCAGCGCCCGCAGGCGGCGGCCGTATTTCTCGGCGGTGTAGGTGACGGCGGACTCGTCGCGGGTCAGGTACAGCTCCACAATCTGGCTGTCGTCCAATGCTCTCATCTCCTCTCGCGGCGGGATAGGGCCCTTACCCTGATAAGCGTCATTTGGGGCGGGGAGGTTACACTTTTTGAAAAAAACGGCGCGGGATGGTCAGTCCCGCGCCGCAGATATGTGTGTGGTCAGTGTGCGTCCTGTTCATAGTCCACGATCCGCCCGGTGGAGGCGTCGATCTCGTATTCGTATTCTGTGCCGTTGACCCGGAACTCCACCTCGTACACCATACGCCCGTCCTCCCGGCCCATGCCGAGGTGGGTGTAGATCACGCGGGAGCCGCTGAGGCCAGCGTGCTCCAGGGCGATGGACTTGGCCTGATCCATGCCGATGTACATGGAGGTGGACTGGCTGGGCGCGGGAGAGGAGGACGGACTGGCGGTGGGCTGAGCGCTGGCCGGAGGCTGGGTGGCGGGCGCGGCGCTTGACACGGGCGGGATAGAGACAGAGGGCTGGGGGGCGGTCTCTAAGGGCTGGCTCTCCGCCGGAAGACCGGGCATGACAGGGGCGGTAGGATCAGGGCTGGGATAGACGAAAATCTCCTTGATCATACTGCGCACTTCGCCGGTGTTGGCGTTGATGAGGTACTGGTACTGGGCCTCTTCTGTACGGAAGCGGAACTCATAGACCCAGATTCCGTTGTTCTCGGTGAGAGACTCCCGGCTGACCTCGGCCTCGTTCTCAGAGGTCCCGGCGTCGGCCAGGGCCAGTTCCTTGGCTTCCTCCAGGGTGAGTGTGGGGACCAGGCCCACCACGGTTTGGGTGGGTGCGGCTTCCGTTTCTGCGGGTTCGGCAGAGGCGTCGGGGGCGGGAGACTCGGAGGGTTCGGCGGAAACGGCCTCGCTCTGGGCAGGGGGAATATTGATGGGGTCCCGGGGATAGGTGACGAGATAGAAGATGACGGCCGCCAGGGTACCCAGCGCCACCAGGGCGCAGATGATGGTGATGCGGGTTTTTTGAGGCGTTTCGAACAGGGGCGCGAGCTTGGCCTTGAGTTCGTCTTTGAAAGTGGGCTTGTCCGGCATTGGGACCACTCCTTATCAGGATGGGATAGCACCAATATTATAGCAGACTATTTTGAGAATGGGTAGGCTAAAATATGGATGGGGGCGGAGCGTCAATGTGTTGACAAATTCTCTGCTATCGGGTAAACTTTACCATAGTGCGTATCGAGAACGAGCACATATGTGCTCCATATTTCACAAAGAAGGGGTTTTTATTATGCTGAAAAACAAAACGGCTGTCGTCACCGGCGGCACACGCGGCATTGGTTTCTCCATCGTCAAGACCTATCTGGACAACGGCGCCAACGTGGTGGTGTGCGGTTCCCGGCAGGAGACCGTGGACAAGGCCCTAGCCAAGCTGACCGAGTACGGCGGTCGTGTCATGGGGATCTGCCCCGACCTGTGCGACGCTGAGGCGGTGGGCGCCGCTTTCGCCAATGTCAAGGCGAAGTATGGCGGCCTGGACATTTTGGTGAACAACGCGGGCATCTCTTCCCGCACCAGCCTGTACGACTACACCGTGGACGAGTTCGGCAAGATTTTCGACCTGAACGTAAAGGCCGCGTTTGTGTGCGCTCAGGCGGCGGCCCGCATCATGAAGGAGCAGGGCGGCGGCGTCATCCTCAACACCAGCTCTATGGTGTCCGAGTTCGGCCAGCCCTCCGGCAGCGGCTACCCCGCCTCCAAGTTCGCCGTCAACGGCTTGACCCGCTCCTGGGCCCGTGAGCTGGCCAAGGACCAGATCCGTGTCAACGCCGTGGCTCCCGGCGTCACCGCCACCGACATGGTGTCCGCCCTGCCCAAGGAGATGGTGGACCGCATCTCCGCCGGAATCCCTCTGGGCCGCGTGGGCCGGCCCGAGGACGTGGCCAACGCCTTCCTTTATTTGGCCAGCGACCAGGCCAGCTATGTGACTGGCGCCGTGCTGAAGGTGGACGGCGCGGCCATGACCTGATCTGGTTATCAGCTGGTGCGAAAGCTCCTCCGCCGCGGCGGAGGAGCTTTTTTGCCGTTTTGGGTGGGTGCAACCAGCGGTTGCTAAAATTTCCAAGGGTCATTGGTTGCCTTTTTCCAGGGAAATGGCTAAAATGGGTCCCAGAAAGGAGGTCGAACCAATGACCTTAGCGGAAAAACTGGCGGCCCTGCGGGGAGAGCGGAAGCTGTCCCAGGGGGACCTGGCGGAGAAGCTGGACGTGTCCCGGCAGTCGGTGAGCAAGTGGGAGACGGGCCAGGCGGTGCCCGAGCTGGACAAGATCATCAAGCTGGCCGACCTGTTCGGCGTGACGGTGGATGAGCTGGTCCGGGACGGAGAGGCGCCCCGGCCGGAGGCGCCTGAACCAGAGGTGACGGAGCGTGTTATCTATGTGAAACAACAGCTGGGCAAGACTCAGATCCTGGGTGTGGCGCTCCTGGTGCTGGGGCTGGTCAGCGTGATTTTGGGCGTGGCCGTATCCGGCAATTCCGGCATGTACATGGCGATGGCCGGAGCTGGCATGGTGGTGCTGGGACTGCCCTTTTTGCTGGCGCGGAAACACCCGTTCCTGATTACCGGATGGGTAGTGCTGGCGGTAAGCTGTCTGATTCTCAACCCCTATACAAGCGTTTCGCCCTGGGGATTGCGGGGCGGAGTGTTTTACCTGTATATCTACCTCACCATGCCGGATATGCACTATTCAACCAATCTGTTTGCGGCAATCGTTGGTATTGTCCGGGGGCTTTTGTTCCTGGCGCTGGTGGCATACACCGTATGGCTGTGCTGGAAGAAAAGCAAAAACCGGAAGCAAGGCGTACTGGAAGAAATGACTTGACGCTGAAAAGCAAAGAGAGCGCCTCCGCTGTCGGCGGAGGCGCTTCGTGTTCGTGTTGTCGTTACAGCTTGCCGTACCGTTCCAAAATAGTGGTCAGCTGCATATGACTGGCATAGCTGGTGGGGTGAAGGGTGTTTTCCGTGGTGCCCTGGATGAGCTTGTTGCCCACCGCCCAGCGCATGGCCGGGACGGCGTAAGACTGCATTGCCGTCCCGTCGGCAAAGCGGGTCAGAGAGGCGGAGCCTCGGACTGCGTGGCGGAGGTAAAGCGTTTCGTAGCGGTAAATCATCGTGATCAAGTCCTGCCGGGTGATGGCGGCGGAGGGGTAAAAATCGGACTCCGCCATATCGTCCAGGAGGCGATGGCGGGTGGCCCAGGTGACGAATTCAGAGGAATGGGTCAGGCCCGTTTCACCGGACAGTTTATACAGCGCCTGGCACACCTGGGCGTAGGACACCTGCTCCGGCACGGGGATGGAGGGGGCGGCGCCTTCGCCGTTGGCCGCTAAAATTGCGTGCCAGGGGTTGTTCTTTCGGGGGTCGGTGGGGTCCCAGCCGTTGGCCTGGTCGTCGGATATGTAGCTGACCAGCCTTTCCGGCTTACCCAGGGGGCCAGGGCTGGCGCCGTCATAAACGGTGACCTTGGTGCCCTGGGCGCAGTTTTCGTAGATCCACTTGGCGTCGATGGTCTGGAGCCGCACACAGCCCAAAGAGGCGGGAGCGCCCAGGCCGTTGTACTCCTCGGTCATCAGGGTGGACGGGTCTTTTTTCGTGTAGCACACGGAGTGGAACAAGATGTTCCCTTTGATCTGGGTGCAGTACTGGCCGTAGGAGTCGTCCACCATATGGACCCAGCTCCAGCGTCCGCCGATGGAGAAGGTGCCGGTGGGGGTGGCGTGGCCCTTGCGGCCGGTGGAGCAGATCATGGCCTTCACCGGGACGGTGTAATAGCCGCTGTCGTCCAGGCCGTAGACGGTGACGGTGCTCTGGGCACGGTTCACCATGAGGTAGTAGGGCTTGCCGTTGCTCTTGGTGTGGTTGGCCGCGATGTAGTCCTCCTTGGGCTGGGAAGCCGAGGCTGTCTGCAACGCCGGGGTCAGCAGCAGAAGGGCAGACAGCAGGGACAGGGCAAACGCGGTGATTTTTTTCCTCAAGTAAAATGCCTCCAATCAATTCCGCCTGGGGCGGATGAACTGGTATGGGTGGTTGTCTGCGGTCATTTACTGAGGATTATACACGATGTTGTGGGAAATTTCAAGGGAAATTGGGAGGGGACGCCATATTTATACATCCTTCGATCCGTAGAAATGCCGGGACAGCAGGAAGGACAGGGCAAGCAGGGCCACCCCTGCCAGGGCGGCAACGGCGGGGACGATGGTCGCCTGCCTTAGGGTGGGTTCGGCAAGCTCCAGAGATTTGAGCCAGCTCAGCCCGCCCAGGGGGAATAGGATCGTGACGATCAGCAGAACGCACCCGCCCAGGATGCCGAAAAACATCATCCGGGCCCGTTCCGGGCCGAATTTGTACAGGAAGGGCAGCATGATGGCGTTTACCAGCACGGATATCAGACCCATTACCGAACAGCTCACCATGAACTCCACGGGTTCCTCCACCCGTCCTGCGGCGAACAGTGCCACCCCGAGAACGGATGTCAGCGCCACGCTGAGCAGGCACAGAAGCAGTACACACAGATACCGGGCGGCCACGGTCTTGGTGCGGCCCACAGGCAGGGCCAGACCGTAGGTGTCCCATTGGCACTGTTTGTCATAGGCAAAGACGTTCATGGGAAGCAGCATCACAATAACCACCATCAGCACCCCCACAATGTCTGCCGACCACACTCCGCTGAACGCAATGGCTGTGTATACGACCAGCATAAACAGATAGCTGCGCAGGCTCTTGCGCAGAATGAGGAAATCCTTTAAAATCAGTCCGGTCATGCGCTCTCCCCCTTTACGATAAACACCATCAATTCGTCCAGAGTCACCGGCTCCACCGTCAGGCGGGGATAGGTGCGCTTGAAGTCGCTCCTGCGCCGGATCAGGGCCTCGGTGGAATACTGGCTTTTCCGGGTGGCCAGGATGTAGCCCCGGTCTACCTGCTCCAGGTCCGCTTTGGCGCACACCAGTTTGCCGTAGCTCTCCAGCAGACGGTCCTTTTCGTCGTACATCAGCAGCTTGCCCTGGTGGAGGTAGGCGATGTAGTCCGCCACCTTTTCCAAATCCGATGTGATGTGGCTGGAAATCAAAATCGCGTGGTCGCTGTCAGAGATGAACTCCAGAAATTCGTCCAGAATCTCGTCCCGGACCACCGGGTCCAGGCCCGCCGTGGCCTCGTCCAGCAGCAGGAGCTTAGGCCTGTGGGCCAGCGCCGCCGCCAGGGACAGCTTCATCCGCATTCCCCGGGAAAGTTCCTTGATGCTCTTGGCCCCGGCCACGCTGAATTTGTCCAGATAGCTCTGGAACAGGGCCTTGTCCCAGTCCCTATATACCCGGCTGAGGACGCTGCTCACGTCCTTGACCCGCAGGTACTCGGAGAAAAAGCAGTCATCCATGACGATGCCGATGTCCTCCTTGGCGTGGTCCGGATCGACGCCCAGCAGGGTGACACTGCCGCCGCTGGGCTTGGCGATGCCCAGCATGGACTTGATGAGGGTGGACTTGCCCGCCCCGTTCTCCCCGATGAGGCCCAGGATGGAGCCGCCGGGGACGGTCAGGTCGATGGGACCCAGGGTAAAGGTCTTATACTCCTTTACAAGCCCCTTGATTTCAATACAATTTGTCATAATTAATCTTCCTTATACAATGTGTTGAGCATTTCGGCGAGCTCTTCCAGGCCCACGGCGCCTGCCTTAGCGGCGTCCACCGCCTGGGACAGGTGTTCCTCGATCTGGCACAGGACCGCTTCCCGCCGGGTCTCCTGGTTCTGGGCCGCCACAAAACAGCCCTTGCCGGGGACGGTGGTGAGAAAGCCGTCGCGCTCCAGTTCCTCGTAGGCCCGTTTGGTGGTGATAACAGAGATGCGCAAATCTTTTGCCAGCAGGCGCATGGAGGGCAAAGCCTCTCCCTGAGACAGCTGGCCTGAAAGGATGAGCCCTTTCAGCTGGCGGACGATCTGCTCATAGATCGGCACGCCGGAGGAATTGCTGATGATGATGTCCATGGTACACCTCTCAGAGAAACCGCTCGTCAGCGGATTCTGAAATATTGTATATATACGATGTATACAGTATAAACGCTCTATACACAGTTGTCAATAGGGAGGCAAAAAAATTTTTTGGCGAAAAAAGCGCCGCTCCCCAATCATGGAAAGCGGCGCCATTGAAACAGAACCGGGGGAATAACCCCACCCACTTTGGCGCAGGACCATAGACCATTGACGCGCCAATGACCAAATAGCGGCGGCAGCACAAATAGAGGAACCTGCGTCGATAGCGCCACGCGCCGGAAAGGCAGCAAATACAAGCGTATATAGAGTCCCCACGGGGCACATAGGGGCCGCAGCCCCTATGCGTGTCTTTGGTTGCTTTCTGCACGAGCAGAAAGCAACGCCCCCGGCAGGGAGCTTACCGGTGCTTACCTGTGAAGAACAGGGCGACACACCCTGGGCCGGTGTGGGCCCCAATCACGGGGCCGATGGAGTTGATGATGATTTCTTTTGTTCCGAAACGCTTTTTGATCTCGTCCGCCACAAACTGGGCATCCTCCAGGCAGTCGCTGTTGCTGATAAACATGGTCTGAGCGGCGGGGTCCTCCGCCAGCTCGCCCACCTTGTCCACCAGGGCGTTCAGCGACGCCTTGCGGCCCCGGGCGGTAGTCACTTTAATCAGATGCCCCTCGTTGTCCACGTGCATGACAGGCTTGATCTGGAGCATAGTCCCCACCACGGCGGTGGCGGCGGACACCCGCCCGCCCTTTTTCAGGAAAAACAGGTCGTTGACCGTGAACCAGTGGCACTGATTCAATTTGTTGGCCTCCGCCCAGTCCCGGACCTCCTCGATGGACTTGCCCGCCTTGCGCAGCTGGGCGGCCTGGTAGACAAACATCCCCTGCCCCAAGGAGGCGCACAGAGTGTCAACCACAAAAATCTTCCGGTCGGGGTACTGCCCCGCCAGGTCGTCCGCGGCAATCTTGAAGGAATTGTAGGTGGTGGACAGCCCGGAAGAGAATGCCAGCACCAGCGCATCCTGCCCCTGCTTGAGTACGGCCTCGATAGCGTCGCTCGCCTCGCCCACGTTGACGGCGTTGGTGGTGGCCATGCCGCCGTCCTTCAGTTTTCCATAAAACTCGTCCGGGGACATTTCGCGGTTATCCGGGTAATTCCGATAGGTCTTGCCGTCCAAGATGAAGGACAGAGGGAGTACCTCCAGCTCCAGCTCCTTGACCAGGCTGTCGGGCAGGTCGCAGGACGAATCGGTGATGATGATATAATTGCTCATGGTTCAATACCTCCAAGTTCTTAGATATCATGAGACCAGCCTGGACTTCCGGGCTGGAGGTCACTTCTTTTTCTTCAACAGGTCTTCGTGCCCCGTGCGCTGGGCAAGAATGGTCAGAGCCCGGTGAGCGGCCAGCCCGTAGGCATAGCTGCGCATGGTCAGGTCCAACACCAGCTTGGGCAGGTCGCGGTCCGAAGTGTTCTCGTCAATGTGCGCGGCGGCGTCCGACATAGCCTGGTCCAGGTAATTGCAGAAATACTCATACTGCCGTTCCGAAGCCCGCATCTCCCGGCCCACAGTGGTGAGCACCTTCATCTCCCGCACGCTCATCACCTGCTTGAGAGCGCTGATGGCGGTGAGATAGGCCAGGTGCTCCTGATCGTACTTTTTACCATTGGCCCGCTCCACCAGACCATCCTTGATATAGTTGTTGATCATGGCGGAGGTGAGGGCATCGCCGTCCCCCATGGCGACCATCTGGCGGGAAAGGTAGGACACCACCTGATCCATATATAATGGGATGTCGGGCAGCTTGTCCCAGCCGTCCGGGCGTTGTTCGGTCAACTGCTGCTTCAGCTCGGCCAGTTCCTCCATGGGGGCTCCCTCCAATCTGATGGCTGAAATTATATCACATCGTTTTCGGGACGTAAAGGGGAAAAACGCAAAAAAAGGCCGTCCCCGCAACAGGGACGGTCTTTTCTTGGCGGTCACTTCGCCGCAGGGAGGCGGGCCTTCGCCACATAAGCGCGGTGGAGAAAGGCAACGTTATATCTGTGGCCGCACGCTCCGCTTTTTCGTATCTGTTATGTTTCCGCCGGAAGCCTTCCCAGCAGCAGCGCCGCCCCCGCCTGGGCCAGCAGCAGGTCGGGGGAAAGACCGTCGCAGGGCAAAATCAGCTCCTGTCGCTCCACCGTCCGGCCGTCCAGGGAGACGAACTCCCGCTGGACCGCCACCGACGCCCGCTGCTCGTCCAGGCTGGACAGGGTCAGGGTGTTCCGGCTGGAGGAGCCGTAGCTGAGCACCGTCCCCGCGGGCAGAGCCCGAGTCAGGGCGGACCGCCCGCCTGGCAGCAGCGCCGTGCGGCAGTTGAGGGCCCCCGCCCCCGCCCAGCCGGTGGCGGCGGGGGATACCACCAGCAGGTCCAGAGCCAGCCCCGCCAGCAGGGCCGGGTGGCGGCAGGCCCGCACCAGAGCGGAGGCGCCCTCCGCCAGGCGGCTCACCCGTTCCGCCAGCCCCTCGTCCCGTTCCCAGACACCAATCTGCCACATGAGCCGCGCCTCCCTCCAGTATGTACGCCCGCGATAAGGAATAGTGTGGCTTTTTTTGCGGGTTTTATGCGCGGTCCCGCTCCCGGCGGTGGGTAAAGAGTACGTAATTTACCACATTGCCCATAATCAAGATATTTCCGCACAGGTACAGCCACACCAGCATGATGATGACCGAGGCCAGAGAGCCGTAAATCAGGGAGTACCGGGTGGAGTTGCCCATGAGGAAGGAAAAGATCATGGAGGCGGTGGCCAGCGCCACCGATGCGCCGAAGGCGCCCGGCACCACCGGGGGCCGGGGCTTGTCCAGAGGTGCGGCGAAGCGGTACAGCAGGAGGATAAAGAGGAATACTATACCGAACAGCAGAAGGTATTTCACCCACTGCCAGGTGCCGAAGCGCTCCACCAGACCCTCCAGTTTAAGGAGCTGGCCCAGCAGGTGGAAGAACCAGTTGCCCGTGACCACCACCACCAGAGACAGGTAGATGGTGGCCAGCAGGAGCACGGAAAAGAGGATGCTGGCGACGAGCTGGCCGATGCCCCGGAAAGTGGCCCGGCCATAAAGCTCCCGCATGATGTTCATCAGTCCCCGCACGGCGGCGGAGGCGAACAGGATGGTCAGGAACGCCCCGGAGAACAGCATGGTGGAGGATTGGTTGGTGTCGATATAGGTGAGGTAGTCCCGGAAGATGATCAGCACCCCCTCCGGAAGGAAGGGGTCGGCGTGATTCATCAGGGAGGCTGGGTCCAAGTGCAGCTCGTTGAGGAAGGCGGAGATACAAATGACGATGGGGAAAAAGGTGAGGATGAGAAAGTAGGCCAGCTCGGCGGCGGCGCGGCTGACGCATTTGGTAAAGTATACGTCCACCACGTTCACAATGAAGCGGATGGGCGGATGGGCGTGGAGCAGCTTGTCCAGCTTTTGTTTCACGGGTCGGTCCCCCTCGTATCGGTTGTTTGGGACAGTATACCAGAAAAAGAGGGAAAGGGCAACGGGAAAGAAAGTCGAAACGGTGAAGCCGGAGCAAAAGCCTTCCCCCAGGGGGAAGGCCGGGGGTCCGCCTATTCCAGCAGCATCGTCAACTCGTCTACGGTCAAGGAGGGGTTCAGGGCGATGCTGACGGCGTAGCCCAGGACCTTGCCCAGGTCGGCCACGCGCTGGTCCACCTCCCGGGGGGTGACGAAGAAGTCTGTGCCGCCGGGTAGTGCGGCCCGGTCCAGGGCCGGCTTCCCGGCCCGTTCCAGCAGGTCCAGGGCCAGGGTGGCGCCGTCCACCACGGTGGGTACGCCCACAGTGAACACGGGCACGCCCAAGCTCTCCCGGTCCAGGGGGTCACGGTGGTTGCCCACGCCGGAACCGGGCACCACCCCCGCGTCGGACAGCTGGACCGTCCGGCACAGCCGGTCCAGCGAGCGGGAGGCCAGGGCGTCCACCGCGACGACGCAGGAGGGCCTGAGCCGTTGGGCCAGGGCCTGGGCGACGAGGGAACTCTCCATGCCGGTGGAGGCCAGCACCCCCGGCGCGGCGGCGGCCACGGGGCGCAGATCCCCAAAGTGCTCCGGCACCTGCTCCACCAGGTGCCGGGTGACCAGGAGATGGTCCACCGCCAGCGGGCCGATGAGGTCCGGGGTGACGGCCCGGTTGCCCAGGCCGACAACCAGGGCAGGTCCATTTTCCGGCAGTAGGGGCCGCAGGGACTCCGCCACTGCCCCAACCGCCCGCTGGAAGGCGTTCTCCTCCCGGCGGAGGAGGCCGTCCAGCTCCAGCGTGACGTAAGTGCCCTGGGGCTTGCCAAGCGCCTGGGCGGCTTCGTCTGAGGTGATGGTTACGGTGGTGACGGGGAAACCCGCCCGGTCCTCCTCCTCTGCCCGGACGCCGGGGAGGCGGGAGGCGCCCCCCCTTCCCTCCCGCCAGAGCTGATGGGCCTCCACGGCTAAGTCGGTGCGGCGCTGGGCCATAGAAAACTCCCCTTTCTACCAGATGTTGTGGCCCTGTGGACCGTTTGCTCCTATTTTCTGTCACGGGAAAGTTTCTATACAAAAAAATGAAAAAAGGTGTTGCAATTTTTCTTTTTTAATGTTAGAATACATATCTGCGACGGGAAACCGCAACCGGAAAATCAAAAATATCGGAGGAGGTGTTTGGTTTGCCCAATATTAAGTCTGCCAAGAAGCGTGTCCTGGTCAATTCCACCAAGGCCGCCCAGAACAAGGCGCAGAAGTCCGCCCTCAAGACCCACCTGAAGAAGTTTGAGGCCGCGGTGGCCGGCGGCAACCGCAGCGAGGCCGATGCCGCATATAAGGTGGCCGTCAAGGCCGTGGACCAGGCCGCCGCCAAGGGCCTGCTGCACAGCAACAACGCTGCCAACAAGAAGAGCGCCATGACCCTGAAGCTGAACAAGCTGGCGTAAGGATCTTGCATGACAAAAACCGTCTGCTTTGGCAGGCGGTTTTTTCGTTGAAGAAGGAGGACGCGATGGAGCGGTCATTTGCGCTGGTGGAGGCGGCAATTTCCTGCGGCTCCCCCACCCGGGGGAGCGAGGGGGCCTTTGACGCGCTGGTGAGGGCCGGTCTGCCGGCCCTGTTTGAGGATGCCGCGCTGGCGCCCATGGAAAAACTGGCCCCCTGCCCTGTCTGGCGGTCGGAGCTGCGGCATTTGGACACGGTGATGGAGGTGTGCCGCCGTCTGCGGGCCAATATATTAAAGGTATTGGAACGGGGAGAGTACCCTATTGTCATCGGCGGGGACCACTCCTGTGCCATGGGGTCCCTGGCGGCGCTGGGGGAGTTCTACGGGGCGGAGAATCTGGCGGTGGTGTATGTGGACGCCCACACCGACATCAACACCGACCAAACCTCGGGCAGCGGGTATATCCACGGGATGGATTTGGCGGCGGCCTGTGGGCTGTGCTGTGATGAGCTGACCGTGGGGAAGAACAGAGTAAACCTGCTGGGAGAAAATCTCCACATCATCGGGGCCAGGAGCATTGACCCACCGGAATACGGCGTGGTGGGGCGGGCCGGCGCCCATTTGCACACCGTCCGGGAGGTCCGGGAGCGGGGGCTGGAGGCGGTTTTGTTGGAAATCCTGCCTGCGGTGGATGGAAAACACGTCCACATCAGCTTCGATGTGGACGTGCTGGATCCGGCGGAGTTCACCGCCACTGGCTACAACATCCCGGACGGGCTGACGGTGGCGGAGGTGGAGCGGATTTTGTCCGCTGTGCTGGACACGGGGCGGACCTGCTCCTTTGAGTGCGTGGAGTACAACCCTACCATGGATCGGTCAAAAAAGGATCTGAATACCTTGATGGGCATCCTCCGGATGGTGTCGGAAAAGCTGAGCTGAAAAGCCCCCTCTGCCGGCGGCAGAGGGGGCTTTGTGCCCAAGACCCCCGAAAGCCGAACCTTGACTTTGCGGGGAGATGAGGGATATAGAGCTTGTCCCGAATCAGTCGGCCAGAGCGGCGGTGATAATGGACATGGAGTAGACCTCCAGGGCGTTACAGCCCCGGGACAGGTCGTTGATGGGGGCGTTCAGGCCCAGCAGGATGGGGCCGTAGGCATCGAAATTGCCCATGCGCTGGGCGATCTTATAGCCGATGTTGCCGGAGGAGATGTCGGGGAAGATAAAGGTGTTGGCCCGGCCCGCCACGTTGGATTTGGGGGCCTTCAGATGGCCGACGGTGGGGGACACGGCGGCGTCGAACTGGAACTCGCCGTCCACGGGGTAGTCCAGGTCCAACGCCTGGAGCTTCTTGCAGGCATTGCGCATCTTGTCCACCATGGGGCCCTTGCCGGAGCCCATGGTGGAATAGCTCAGCATGGCCACCTTGGGCTCGGCGCCAAACCGGCGGGCGCAGGTGGCCACCTCCTGGGTGATCTCCACCAGGTCGTCCTCAGTGGGGTCGATATTGATGGCGCAGTCGCCCATAGCCAGCACCTGGTTGCCGCCGGTGGCGAAGGGACGCACCAGAATAAAGCAGGAGGACACGATCTTGTTGCCCGGCTTGGTCTTAATGAGCTGGAGAGCGGGGCGCACGGTGTCGGCGGTGGAGTAGGTGGCGCCGCCCAGCAGGCAGTCGGCCTCCTTCATGGCCACCAGCATGGTGCCGAAATAGTTGCCCTGCTGGAGGGCCTCGCGGCACTGCTCCGCGGTCATCTTACCCTTGCGCAGCTCCACCATCTTCTCCACCATCTCGTCCATCTTTTCATAGGTGTGGGGCTGGAGGATGGTGACGCCCTTGACGTTGAGGCACTCCTCGTCCGCCACCTTGTAGATCTTCTCCGGGTTGCCGATAAGGATGGGGGTGAGGAAGGTGCCGGACAACAGCCGGGCGGCGGCCTCCAGGATGCGCGGGTCCTCACCCTCGGTGAACACGATCTTCTTGGGGTTCTTCTTCAGCTTCTGAATCATCAGTCTGAACATGGGTCGTTTCCCTCCGTTATTGGGGCGGGTGCGGGGAGCAGTCCCGGCCGCCCGGTATTTATAAAATGCTGTTATCTAATTTAACACCACTTGCCGCCTTTTTCAAGAGGCGCCTGGTCAAAATCACAAAAAATTACAGAATATTTTCTTTGACATTCCGAAGGAATCCACTCTTTACAAAAGGTATTGGTCCGGCTATACTATACTTACTGTGTTGCGGGGCGGACGGTCAGGCCCGCCTGCGCAGGAAATGCTGAGGGGATCGCCGCGTGCCCTTGGAGCGCCGACACAAGTTTGTGAGTCCGTGCGTCCGTGTGTTCGTAGTCCCAACAGCCTTTTCCTAATGACGACGTCGACTTTTGAAGCTACACTTAGGAAAGGGGAAGATATTCAGGATGACCAATCCCGATTTTGCTCGCACCCTCTCCCTGCTCCGGCAGGAGAAGGGCATCTCCCAACGTCAGGCCGCCAAGACGCTGGGCATCTCCCAGGCCCTGCTGTCCCACTACGAGAACGGGGCCCGTGAGCCCGGTTTGATGTTCGTGGTGAAGGCCTGTGACTTTTACAACGTGTCCGCTGACTTCCTGCTGGGGCGCACCCTCAGCCGGGACGGCACCACCATTTTGGACGCAGACACGCTTTACGATGTGTCCGACGAGCGGGATAATATCTTGCGGGGCTCGGTGATGGCCACGCTGTCCAAGAAGCTGGTGGTCAACTCCATCGGTCTGCTGTTCGACCTGCTCAGCAAGGTGGGAAGCAAGAAGGCCATTCGAGCGGCGGCCAACTACCTGTCCGGCACGGTGTATATCCTGTTCCGCCACCTTCACCGGGCCAGCGGCAACGAGAACGGCGACTTTTTCAACATCTGCGAGGAGTGGTTCCTGGCGGGACTGCCCCGCGCCGATATGCTTATGAGCGAAGCAGAGTTTGTAGACGCGCTGGCTAACACGGGAAAGGATACCCAATTCCCGCCACTGGACCACGATTCCATGAAGGCGGCCTATCCGGGCACCTATCAGTCCCTGCTGCAAATCGTACACACCTGCGGCGAGCGCCTCAACGGGGAGATGACCAGCCACCTGGAGAACACCCGCTGAGAAGAAGCGCGGAGCCGTCGCGAACAGGCGAAGCGTGACAAGAACCGAGGGAATCTCATGAACGTGCAAAGCCATCTGTTTGTGCTGGTCTACCTGCCCCTGGTGCTGATTTTGTGGAGAGTGTTGGGCGGGCGGCTGGAAAATCAGACCGCCGCCCGGGGCTTTCTGCTGTGCGCCGGGGTGGTGTTCTGCGGCTGGGGGTCTCCCCTGTCCCTGCCGGTGCTGGGGGCGGAGGGGGCTGTCAGCTATCAGCTGGGCCGGCGTATTCTGCGGGAGCCTGAGCGAAAAAGGCCTCTGCTGTGGTCGGGGGCGTTGGCGCTGCTGGCGGTATTGGCCTTTTTCAAGTACACCGGCTTTGTGCTGTCCCTGACGCCGCTGGAGGGGGCGTTCAGGCCCCCCGCCTGGCTGATGCCGCTGGGGTTGTCCTTCGTCACGTTCCAGCAGATTTTGTGGCTGCGGGACTGCTATGATGGGGCGGTGGGGAAGGACGTCTCCCCCCTTGACTACGCCTGCTGCATTACCTTTTTTGCCACTGCCACCTGCGGACCCATCACCCGTGTGGGAGAGCTGGCTCCACAGCTGCGCCGCCCGGCTCCCTTCTCCTGGGACGATCTGGCGGCGGGGCTGTATTGCTTTGCCCTGGGGCTGGCTAAAAAAGTAATCGTGGCGGGCGTATTCGCCAACGGGGCCAACTTCGGCTATGCCCATGGGAAGGACCTCTCCCCCGTTGAGTGTGTGTTGACCATTTTGTGCTATACCCTGCAAATCTATTTCGATTTCTCCGGCTATTGCGACATGGCCTCCGGCATGGCCCGGATGATGGGCGTCAGGCTGCCGGTGAACTTTAACAGCCCCTATCAGGCCCTGTCCGTGCGGGACTTTTGGGGAAGGTGGCACATCACCCTGTCCACCTTTTTCCGCCAGTGTGTGTACATCCCTTTGGGTGGCAACCGGAACGGGACCGCCGCCACCTGCCGGAACATCATGATTGTGTTCCTGCTGTCCGGGCTGTGGCACGGGGCGGGCTGGGGATTTATCATCTGGGGAGGCCTCCATGGGGCGGCTCAGGTGGTGGAGCGGCTGCTCAAGGGGAAGGTTTCCCTGCCCAAGCCCTTGGCCTGGGCGCTCACCTTCCTGTTTGTAAACATTGCCTGGGTGTTTTTCCGGGCGGACAACGTGGATCAGGCCCTTGCCCTGCTGGGCGGACTGTTTCGGGGCGGCTGGGGGCTGCCCTGCGCGGAATTTGCCGCCGCCCTGCCTCTGAAGGTGATGAACGAGGCGCTGGGCTT
Source organism: uncultured Oscillospiraceae bacterium (assembly GCA_910588625.1). Lineage (GTDB taxonomy): Bacteria > Bacillota > Clostridia > Oscillospirales > Oscillospiraceae > Enterenecus. Next base: position 122,332 of record CAJUQN010000001.1, on the reverse strand, counting down.
TCTTCAGAATGCGATCGCACCCGGGGGCCGCGCCCTGGTCTACTGGGTGCCGCTGATGCTCCTCCCGGCGGGTTTGGGATTGCTGGCCCTGCCCAATCCGCTGGCGAAGGCGGAACGGTTTCGGCCCACGGTGTGGCGGGCGGTGCTTACTACCGTCTGTCTGGCAGGGGCGGTGCTGCTGTTCGCCGGGGTGGATACCTTCATTTATGCCAATTTTTAAGGGGCCCCCGCAAAGCCGCTCTTCGGCTTTGTGGGGAGCGGAAAAGCAAGGGTGTGAGCGTGGTTTTCGCCGTAGGCGGAAACGCGGCCGAACGGACTTTGCTTTGACGAGAGGGGGCGGGGGCGTGAAAAGCAAGACCTTTTTCCTCACGGCGCTCTTCTGCGCTCTGGCGCTGCTGTTGGGGACGGCGGGCCTGGTGGCCTGGGTGGACCCCATGCTCACCGGGGGGCTGGAGGAGGGCGAAACCGCCCTCTTTGTCAACGAGCGGTACGAGATGGCCGGGCTGATCCGACATCAGGACTATGAGGATATCGTGATGGGCACTTCCCTGGTGGCCAACTACCGGGCCTCCTGGTTCACCCAGGGCACGGGGCGGGAGACATTGAAGATCACCTTTCCCGACGGGCGGCTCAGCGAGTTCGATATTGCCCTGGACTTGGCCTTTCGCACCCATGAGACGATCCATACGGTGTACTTCTGCCTGGACCCCAACGTGGTCATCCGAGCGGACAAGGGCGTGGAGCTGCCGGAGTACCTCTATAACGACGACCCGCTGGATGATTTACAGCTCTATTTCAACGGGGAGTGTCTGGCCCTGGCGGTAAAGTCCCTGCTGCTGGGGGATGAGGCGAAGGCGCCCTTGGATGAGGCGTTCGTCTGGGACGGGAAGTATGAGTTTTCCTGGGATTCCGCCCTGGGGTCCTACGTCAGGCCGAAACAGGTGAACAAGCCGCTGGACGGGGACGCCTTTCTGCCGGCGGCGCAGAAAAATATGGATGTGGTGTGCTCCTGGGTGGAGAAGCACCCGGACACCCAATTCAAAATCTGGTTCCCGCCCTACAGCATCCTGTACTGGGATAAGACCCAGCGGGAGGGGACCACGGAGGCCATCATCTCCGCGCTGGAGTATGTCTGCGGACGGCTGCTGAGCTACGAGAATGTGGGGGTTTACAGCTACCTCAACGACCGGTGGACCGCCACCGACCTGGGGCAGTATGCCGACTACATCCACTGCTCCTCTCAGGTGACGTCTGCGCTGGCGCAGGGAATGGTCAACGACGCTTGGAGAATCTGGCCGGAATACTATCAGAGCCAGATGGACGAGCTCCGGCAGTACGTGACCGGCTATGATTATGATGCCATGTTTGAGAATATAAATTGACCGCTTCGGAGGTTTCCTATATGACAGACCAGTCTAAGGTTCGCAATTTTTCTATCATTGCCCATATTGACCACGGCAAGTCCACGCTGTCTGACCGGATGATCGAACTCTGCGGCGCAGTAGAGCAGCGGCAGATGGAGTCCCAGCTGTTGGACAATATGGAGTTGGAAAAGGAACGGGGCATTACCATCAAAGCACGTGCGGTACGTATGGACTACAAGGCCGCCGACGGAGAGACCTATTGTCTCAACCTCATCGACACCCCGGGCCATGTGGACTTCAACTATGAGGTCAGCCGGTCCCTGGCCGCCTGCGAGGGTGCGGTGCTGGTGGTGGACGCCGCCCAGGGGGTGGAGGCCCAGACCCTGGCTAACACCTATCTGGCGCTGGACCACGACCTGGAGATCCGCCCGGTGCTGAACAAGATCGACCTGCCCGCCGCCGACCCCCAGCGGGTGAAGCATGAGATTGAGGACATCATTGGCCTGCCCGCCCTGGACGCGCCGGAGATTTCCGCCAAGCAGGGCGTCAACATCCCGGCGGTGCTGGAGGATATCGTGAACAATATCCCCGCGCCCTCCGGGGACCCGAACGCACCCTTGAAGGCGCTGATTTTTGACAGCCAGTATGATCCGTATCTGGGCGTCATCGTCTATTTCCGGGTGATGGAGGGGACGATCCGGCCTGGGATGCAGGTACGCCTGATGGCCTCCGGGGCGCAGTACAACGTGCTGGACTGCGGCTATCTGCGGCCCTTGGGGATGGAGTCCGCCTCAGAGCTGTCCGCAGGCGAGGTGGGGTGGTTCACCGCCTCCATCAAAACGGTGAAGGACACCCGGGTGGGCGACACCATCACTGAGGCCGCCCGGCCTACGGCCGAACCCCTCCCCGGCTACCGGCCTGCCCAGGCCATGGTGTACTGCGGCGTTTACACCGAGGACGGCTCCAAGTACCCCGACCTGCGGGACGCTTTGGAAAAGCTCCAGCTGAATGACGCCTCCCTTTCCTTTGAGCCGGAGTCGTCCATCGCCCTGGGCTTTGGGTTCCGGTGCGGCTTCTTGGGGATGCTTCACATGGAGATCATCCAGGAGCGGCTGGAGCGGGAGTTCGATCTGGACCTCATCACCACATTACCATCGGTAATTTACGAGGTGACAAAAACGGATGGTACTCTGGTGCGGGTGGACAACCCCCACAATTATCCCGACCCCGGCTCCATCAAGGAGGCCATGGAGCCCTATGCCAATGTGTCCATCATTGCTCCGCCGGACTATGTGGGCAATATCATGCCCCTGTGCCAGGACCGCCGGGGGGAGTACAAGGATATGCAGTATCTGGACACCAATCTGGTTGAAATTCGGTACTTGATGCCGCTGAATGAGATCATCTACGACTTTTTCGATACCTTGAAGGCCAAGACCCGAGGGTACGCCTCCCTGGATTATGAGCTGGATGAATACCGCCCCTCCGATCTGGTGAAGGTGGACCTGCTGCTCAACGGAGACCAGGTGGACGCGCTGTCCTTTATCGCCCACCGGGAGAAGGCTTACAAGCGGGCCCGGCGGATTTGCGAAAAGCTGAAGGAGAACATTCCGCGCCAAATGTTTGAGGTGCCCATTCAGGCGGCCATCGGCGGGAAGGTTATCGCCCGGGAGACCCTGAAGGCCCTGCGCAAGGATGTGCTGGCCAAGTGCTACGGCGGCGACATCACCCGGAAGAAGAAGCTGCTGGAGAAGCAGAAGGAGGGCAAGAAGAAAATGCGCTCCCTGGGCACAGTGCAGATGCCCACAGAGGCATTCATGGCGGTCCTCAAGCTGGATGACGAGGGTTGAATATGGTTTTTAGGAGCGCTCCGAAGGGGGGCGCTCCTTTTTTGTGCTGTGTGGAGAGGACTGATACTCCTCGGTCGATTGTAAAATGAAGTTGGACACTTAAGAAAAAAGCCCATAGTGGCGGCCCCGAGGTAAAATGGTTATCGCAAACCACCATTACTACCAGCCGATTGCCAATCTTTAGAACCGGGAAGTCCGCTTCATGCATCAGCTCATATGCGCTGGATGGAGCGATGCCCAGCACCTTTGCCTCGGTTGCCGCATTGAGGAACAGCGGCAGGCCGTCGTGGCTTTTGTACGCAGATACTTTCATAAATTCGCGTTCCTCTCATAAAATTTTTGCTATCCCAAGATGGTCCCCTTCCACCTGGAATGGTTTCATGATAGAATAAACCCAGAGAGAATTACATCAGGAAGTGATTTTTGTGGAAGGAAGCGAGCGCGTGATATCCGCTGTCCCCGGGTTGCTGCTGGTGGAGGAAGGGGGAGGCAGGTTCTCAACTATTTTCCAGCATAGGGGCGGGGTGCAGGGGCGGTTGCCGTTTACCACCCCCGCCAAGGATTTTATTGCCGCCACTGAGATCGGCTACCGGGCGTACCGCCGGGAGGTCAAACGGCTGTGGGAGGGGCATACGCTGTTTGCGACGCGGCTGGATATCCCGGTGGTAGACTTCGAGGATTTTGTGGAGGAGGCTTTGCTGCTGCCATCCATGCTCCAGAAGATTGACCCGGTAAGTTTCTTTGTGCTGCGGAGGAGTTGCTGTATGTGCTGGAGGGACCGATTCTGAGCGCAGGCCTATCTGCGAAAGCGAGATCAGAAGGGGCATCAAAGCCTGCGGAAGAAATATGGAAACGAATATAGGGGGGATGCGGAGTGAAAAATATTGCCATCGTGGAGGACGAAAACGCCTCTGCCGATCGCCTGACGGAATACATAGAGCGTTACGCCGCCGAGTTTGGCCAGCAGTTCAACATCACACGGTTCTGTGACGGCGAAGAGTTCCTCCAGGACTACAAGACCGTGTATGCGGTGGCCTTCCTGGACATCCAGATGCCCCGGAAGAACGGCATGGACGCCGCCGTGGAGCTGCGCCGGCACGACAAGAACGTGTCCATCATCTTTATCACCAACCTGGTGCAGTACGCCTTGCAGGGCTACGAGGTGGACGCGGTAAGCTTCCTGCTCAAGCCGGTGAGCTACTATGATTTTTCCCTGAAGTTTAAAAAGGCGCTGGACATCTATCTGATGAACGAGGAGCGCAGCTTTACGGTGAACGCCCCCGGGGGGCTGTGCCGCATCTCCACAGACAGGCTGATGTATGTGGAGATCATCAACCACCGGCTCCACTACCACCTCATTGATGATGTAATCGAGATGACCGGTGTGCTGTCCGCCGTGGAGCGGGAGTTGAGCGCCTTTGGCTTCCTGCGCTGCAACACCTGCTACCTGGTCAATCCCAAATTCGTCGTGCGGGTGAAGGGTTCCACGGTGCAGGTGGGGGACCGCACCCTCCAGATCAGCCGTCCCCGGCGGGCGGAGTTTATGGCGGGGCTTACCAACTGGTATGCCGGAACAGGGGGTGGAAGCCATGGCTGAAGTCGGTATGATCTACCAAAAGATCATTTTGGAATTCCTGTTTGAGCTGTATGTGCTCTATCTGCTCACGACAAGAAGACTGGCCCGTGCCCCCAGGTTCTGGCCGCGGGCGCTGGGCGGGCTGGCGGCGGTGCTGACGATGGCCTACGGCGCGGCTTTCTGCTACCGCGCCGTGGGCGGGACGGCTCTGGGGCGCATCGCCGTCTATGTGCTGCTGTTTACCGCCACCGCAGCCCACCTCCGGCTTTGCTTTGATGAGGCATTTCTCACCGTCCTGTTCTGCGCCAGCGCGGCCTACGCCGCCCAGAATCTGTGCTATAAGCTGTATCTGATCCTTTGGTGCGGCGGGGAGGCCCTGCACTGGTACGACGGCTGGGGCCCCAGGTTTGATGTCTATTATCATGTGCTGTACTACGCCTTCTTTGCCCTGGCGGTTGCGGCGGTCTACTTCCTCTTTATCCGGGGGATGCTGCGGCATATGTCCGGCGGGCGGCTGGACCACCATATGCTGGCCATTGCCATTCTGGCGCTGAGTATCACCGTCATCCTGTGCTCGGTGGAAGATGTTTACTTTTCTCATTTGAGTGTGGGCCGGGAAAACCGATTCGAGCTGTGGGATCACTATGTTCTGCGGCAGGCGGGTAATCTGTTCTCGGTGATGAGCTGCGCGGTGGTGCTGCTGCTCACCTCCCGGACAGTGGAGCAGCGGGAGCTGCGGCAGGAGGTGGAATATCTCCAGCACGCCATTCATCAGAGCGAGCTGCAATATGAGATCTCCCGGGACACCATCGACCTGATTAACGTCAAATGCCATGATTTTCGCTACAAGCTGGGGGCCCTGGCCGCCCAGGGGGATCGGATGCGCCCCGAGGCGGTGGCCGATCTCCAGAAAAGCATTTCCATCTACGACGCCAAGGTGGAGACGGGCAATCAGCTGCTGGATGTGCTGCTGACGGAGAAAAGCCTGTACTGTGAGCAGAACGGCATCACCTTTTCCTGTATGGCGGATGGGAAAAAGCTGTCTTTTCTGGCAGACGGCGACCTCTACTGCCTGTTCGGCAACATCATCGACAACGCGCTGGAGGCGGTGAAGGCCATTGAGGAGCGCCAGCGGCGGGTGGTGAACCTGGTGGTGAAGGGCCGGGGGGATATGCTCCTTATCCAGACGGACAATTATTTTGACGGCGAGCGGATCTTTTTGGACGGCCTGCCTGTCACCACCAAGGCGGACAGGAACTACCACGGCTTCGGGATGCGAAGCATTAAAATGATCGTCCGCAAGTACGATGGAGAGCTGACCACTCAGGTGGCGGACGGCATTTTCCACCTCAACATCCTGTTCAGCGTGTCGGAGTAGAGCAAAAGCACCCGGAAAGTTTTTCCTTATTTTTGGTCAGCCGGCAAAGTAAGAAAAAATTGTGCAATTTAAGGAACGCCCATTGCCAACGGGCGTTCCTTTTATTATATTATCGCCAGAAAGAACAAAATGCGGCGTGAATCTTTTGTAGCAAATGTAAAAAACTCCAGCTGGGCTCAGCGGCTGGAAAACGCGGTCACAAAGCGCGGCGACGCGTTGTGAATAAATCAGTGAGAAGGAGAAACGAGCGATGAGAAAGAGGATTCTTGCAATGTTTCTGGCCCTGGTCATGACGATGGCCCTGGCCGCCTGCAAACCGGCTGCCAGCCAGCCCACCGGCGCCCCCTCCCAGTCCGGCGGCGAGGAGAGCGCGGCCCCCATAGACGCGCCCATACTGGCCGATTTTTCCGCCGGAGCGGTGGAGGCGTTCTTCGCCTCCGACGGCTGGTCCAACGGCAGCGTGTTCAACGTGACATGGAAGGGCGACATGGTGACGTATTCTGATGGCCAGCTCCACCTGGGCATTTCCGACGCCAAGGGTGAGGTGGAGCAGGGCTACTACGGCGGCGAGGCCCGCACGGGGCTGTGGTATGGCTACGGCGATTATATCGTGAAGATGAAGCCGTCCAAGGCGGAGGGCACCGCCAGCACCTTTTTCACCTGCACCGGCCCCTACGACATCAACGCCGAGGGCAACCCCAACCCTTGGGACGAAATCGACATTGAGTTTTTGGGCAAGGACACCACCGGGGTGCAGTTCAACTATTTTGTGGACGGCCAGGGGGGCCACGAGTATTGGTATGACCTGGGCTTCGACGCCTCCGAGGAGTTCCACGAGTACGGCTTCCGCTGGAGGGAAAACTCCATCTCCTGGCTGGTTGACGGCAAGGAGGTTTACACGGTGGAAGCCAGCGCTGACAATCCCCTGCCCTCCACTCCGGGGCGCATTCTGATGAACTACTGGTGCGGCACCGCCGACGCCGAGGGCTGGATGGGCAAGTATGAGCTCAACAACGCCACCGCCGACTACCAGTGGGTCAAGACCTCCGCCCGGGGTCGTGAATTGGTACCTGCCGAGGGCGGTGATGAGAACGGCGTCATGGACGGTCTGGACGTAAACTTCTCCAACGGCGCGGCGGCGGACGGCAGCGTGTTCGCTTCCGACGGCTGGTCCAACGGCAGCGTGTTCAACGTGTGGTGGAAGGGCGATATGGTTACTTACTCCGACGGCCAGCTCCACCTGGGCATTTCCGACGCCAAGGGCGAAGTGGAGCAAGGCTACTACGGCGGCGAGGCCCGCACCGCCCACCACTACGGCTATGGCGAGTACTCCGTCAGCATGAAGCCCGCCAAGGTGGAGGGTACTGCCAGCACCTTCTTCACCTGCACCGGAAATTATGACGTCGGCCTGGACGGCAGCCCCAACCCTTGGGACGAGATTGACATTGAGTTTTTGGGCAAGGACACCACCGGGGTGCAGTTCAACTACTTCGTGGATGGGCAGGGCGGCCATGAGTACTGGTATGACCTGGGCTTCGACGCCTCCGAGGAGTTCCATGAGTACGGCTTCCGCTGGGCGGAGGACTCGATCACCTGGACCGTGGACGGCGAGGACGTGTACACGGTCACTGCCAGCGCGGAGAACCCCCTGCCCTCCGCTCCGGGCCGAATTTTGATGAACTACTGGTGCGGCACCCCCGACGCCGAGGGGTGGATGGGCAAGTATACCCTCAGCGATGCCACTGCCGACTACCAGTGGATCAAGACCACCGCCACCGGCGTCAGCCTGGGCGGCTGACGGCCGCAGGCCCACGGTTCCCCGCCTCTTTTGGGGCGGGGAACCAAAAACGGATTGGATGAGTGTGGAATGACATGGGATATCTGACAACTCTTGCGATTGTGTTTATTGCCATCTGGTGCTGTTTTTTCCTTCTGCTGTTCCACTACGGCGTGTTTGCCCTCATTGGGGTATTCAAACGGAAAACCTACCCCAAAGCGGACCGCCAGCTGAAGTACGGCATTGTCATCGCCGCCCGGAACGAGGAGGCGGTGATCGGCCCCCTGCTGGACAGCATCCGGGCAAGCGAATACCCACAGGAAAAGCTGGAAGTGTTCGTCATTGCCCACAACTGCACCGACCGCACCGCTGAGATCGCTCGGGCACGGGGGGCCGTCGTCTACGAGTACGACAACCCGGCGGAGCGGACGGCGGGCTACGCCTATCGGCATCTGTTCGACCGGCTCAACGCCGAGTGGAGGGACGCGGGGTTTGATGGATACTTCATCATCAACGCCGACAACGTCCTTTCCACCAATTATATTTCCAAAATGAATGACGCATTCGCGGCCACCGGCGGGGAACACGTCATCACCTCCTACCGCAACTCCCGGAATTTTGGCGGCAACTATATGTCCTGCCTGTACGGGCTGTACTTCATCTCCGCCTGCCGCTTCGAGGCCAGGGGCCGCACCGTGTGCGGGTGCAGCACCCGCGTGTCCGGCACGGGCTACCTGTTTCCGTCCCGGCTGGTAGAGCGGGGCTGGGAGTATGTCACCCTCACCGAGGACTGGGAGTTCACCGCCGACCAGCTGGCCCGTGGCTGCAAGGTGCTCTACTGCGATGAGGCCGAGTTTTTTGACGAGCAGCCCCTTGGCATACGGGTGATGCTCCGTCAGCGGCTGCGTTGGGCCAGGGGGCATATGATCGTGTTCTTTACCCGGTTCCGGAGGCTGATGAAAAGCCTGTTCTCCCGAAAAAATGGGCTGGATGGGCGGCGGCGGTTCTCTGTATTCGACATATCGGTCTCCATCCTCCCCTTGGGCGTGATCAGCGTGGCATTGCTGCTGATTCAGCTGGGGTGCATTTCCCTGTGCCCCCTGTTCGGGTACGATGGGGAGCAGGTGTGGGCCGTGTACGGCTGGCTGTCCTTGGCGCTGTTCCTCCTGTCCTATGTGCTGACGGTGCTGGGGGCGGTGCTGTTGGTTGCCCTGGAGCGGCAGCGCATCCGGGATGTGGGCGGGAGCAAGCTGGCGGCGGCAGTGCTGCTGTGGCCCTTTTTCCTGCTGGTGAATGTATTTTTGGACGTGGCCGCGCTGTTTCTGCGGGATCTGGAGTGGAAGGCCATCCCCCATGTGGGCGCCGACCCCTGGAGCGCCCCCCGGCGGCGGAGCGTCTGTGAGCGAGATCCAATCAAACGATGATTTAGGAGGGTTTTCTGTGGCAAACGAAAAAGGCAAAAAGAAAAAGCTGAGCGCGAAGGCGTTTACCGCCATTGTCGCGCCCCTTCTGGCAATTCTTCTGGCGTTTTCCATCGTGCTGAGCGTGGTGACCACCACCCGGTTTGACCTGGTTCTCCGGGACATCTTCGGCGAGACTGATTTCAGCAAGGGCGGCGCGGGCCATGATATCGACGCCAATTACTACACCCGGGATATCGCCGACTCCAAAGAGCTTCAGGCCGCCGAGCAGGCCTATGCCCGCAGGGCCGGGGCCGAGGGCTTTGTCCTCCTCTATAACCGGACCGAGGGTGGCAAGGGCCTGCCCGTGGCGGCTGGTTCCAAACTGAGCCTGTTCTCCTCCTCCTCGGTGGATCTGCTGGCCGGCGGCACGGGGTCCGGCGTGTCCACTATCTCCAGCGATATGCGCACCGCCCTCACCGAGCAGGGTTTTGAGGTGAACGAGGCGTTGTGGAAGTTCTACAGCGACAATCATGGGACCTACACCCGGGGCGGCGGCTCCATCATGTACGGCGGCGCGGAGGACTGGACCATTAAGGAGGCCCCGGTGTCCGCCATCCCCGCCGATGCCAAGAGCGAGGCGGAGGGCACTATCCCTGTGTTCTTTATGGCCCGCACCGGCGGCGAGGGCCGGGATCTGGGCCGGTACATGGGTGAGTGGACCAGCGAGTCCGCCGACAAGGATAAGCACTACCTGGAGCCCAACAGCGTGGAGCTGGAGGTTATCCAGTACCTCAACGACAACTTCGACAATGTGATCCTGGTGGTGAACACCAACAACGCCTTTGAGCTGGGCTGGGTGGCGGATTACCCCAATATCACCTCGGTGCTGTGGGCTCCTGGCGCGGGTGGCGACACCTGCCGTTCCATCGCCGACGTGCTCAGCGGAAACGTGAACCCCTCCGGCCATCTGGTGGACACCTTTGCCTATGATGCCTTTTCCTCCCCCGCCATGCAGAACATGGGGGACATGATGATGGTGAACGGCGGGCAGGACGTGGAGGCCGCCGTGTTCTACGACGAGGGCATCTACGTGGGGTATAAGTATTACGAGACCCGCTACTTCGACAAGGCGCTGAACCAGGGCAATGCCGGGGACTACGACTACGCCGCCACAGTACAGTATCCCTTCGGCTACGGAATCTCCTACACTGCCTTTGATTGGTCGGATTTCAATCTGGGCCAGATGGACGAAAACGGCGATATTGAAATTTCTGTCACGGTGAAGAATATCGGATCTGTGACCGGTCGGGACGTGGTGCAGGTCTACCTCAACGCGCCCTACACCAGCTATGACAAGACTCACCACATTGAGAAATCCGCCGTCACCCTGGTGGGCTTTGAGAAGACCGGGGAGCTGGCTCCAGGTCAGTCCGAGACCGTCGCCGTTACGGTGAATCGGAAGGATTTCATCTCCTATGACGATGTGAACGCCAAGACCTACATCCTGGAGGCGGGGGACTACCTGCTCACTGCGGCGGAGAACGCCCACGCCGCAGCCGACAACTTCCTGACCTACGGCGGTCAGGCCGTGGAGCAGCCCCTGTTCGGCGGGGCGGACGCCTCCTTCGTAGGCAAGTGGACGTACTCCTACAGCCAGAACGGCGGCGTGGACAACGAAACCTATGCCAAATCCCTCACCGGCGTGGACGTGACCAACCAGTTCGATCACGCCCGCTACGACGAGTTCACCCCCCGGGACCAGTTCCTCACCCGGCAGGACTGGACGGGCACCTTCCCCCAGACCCATGGCAATCAGGACAGCAAGCGTCAGAGCCCCTTCAGCGAGAAGAACGGCTACACCTGGGAGATTGAGGTGTCCGATGCTGTCCGTGACGCCATCCGCGCCAAGGGCGTGGGCGCGTCCATGAACCCCATGACCGAAGAGGAAGCGGCTTCCAAGGCGGGCCAGTACGGCAAGAAGGGTGATCTGGAGCTCATCGACTACCGGGGCCGGGACTATGACGAGGTGGAAGCCGAGGGCGGCTGGGACGCTCTCATCGACCAGATGGACGTGAGCGAGCTGGAGGCCATTATCCGCAACGGCGGCTATCAGACCCTGGGCTCCGCCAACATTTCCAAGCCACGCGCCATTGACTACGATGGCCCCTCCGGCCTGAACGAGGGAGGTATCACCCACGAGCCATACTCCATCACCTATCCCTGCGCCACCAATCTGGCCGCCAGCTGGGACCGGGAGAACTCCTGGCTCCATGGCTATTATGTGGGGGAGGATGCCTTAGCCGCCGACGGCAACTGGGGCAGTCACCAGTATGTGGGCCTGATCACCGGCTGGTATGCCCCCGCCATGAACATCCACCGCACACCGTTTGCCGGACGTAACTTCGAGTACTACTCCGAGGACGGCTTTATGTCCGGCGAGCTTGCCAAGGAGGCGTCGGTGGCCTGCTCCGAAAAGGGCGTGTACGCCTACATCAAGCACTTCGCGCTCAACGACCAGGAGGATCACCGCAGCCACGTGGCCACCTTCTCCAACGAACAGGCCATCCGAGAGATTTACCTCAAGCCCTTCCAGACCTGCATTGAGGAGCGGGGCGCTACCCCTATCAAGGTTCAGGAATACGACGCGGACTCCAAGACCTACACCGAGAAGGAAGTGGAGATCCCCGCCGTCATGGCAGTCATGTCCTCCTTCAACCGGATTGGCTGTACTTGGGCGGGCGGCAATTATAACCTGCTCACCGGGGTGCTGCGCAATGAATGGGGCTTTGACGGCACCATCATCACCGATTATGATGGCGGCGGCACCATGGACACCGAGCAGTGCGTCCGGGCCGGGGGCGACCTAAAGCTGACCGGCTTTGAGGTGGACGCACCCATCGACGTGAACAATCCGGCCTCCCAGTACCATGCCCGGCAGGCCATCAAGCATATCCTGTACACTACCGTGAACTCCAACGCAATGAACGGCATTGTCCACGGCGCCTCTGTGGGCGAGCTGCCCTTCGCCAACTACTGGTTTATTCTCATCGGCGAGGGTGTGATCGCGGCGGGTCTCATCGCTTGGGGCGCCATCGCTATCGTGCGGCGCTGGAAGAAGGAAAAGGCCGGGAACTGACCGCGCCTATGGAACACAAAGAGAACGCCGGAATATCGGTGATTCTATAAATCCTCATTCAGCAGCAGCCGGACTCCGAGAGGGGTCTGGCTGCTGCCAATATAAGGCAGGTGGATGCGGAGTGGGAATGGATCCCATTTCTTGTTTATAGTGGCGCAAAATTTGCGGGGGCGTCGCTTGTGAATTGGGTTCGAGAAGCATCAGCGCAGACGAATGAAATCGGCAGGTGGCCATGATCCAGGACTGGTGGGACGCGGCATTGAGGGGCGAATAAGCAGAGGCTGGATGGGATGCGGCGCTAGTCCTTTTGTCGACACAAAATTAGCATGCTAGCTCCCCTCAAAAATTTAGAGCCCGTATGTTTTTCGCACCATGGAATGGTCGGAATTTCCCCTTTCCTCAGTTGATTTCAGTAAATTTTTATAGTATACTTGTCTTGTCATCGGAGTTTTACAGCTGATCCAGATCAACGCCCTTCATATTGAAAAGAGAAAGGACGCAGCCTTATATGGATGATTTTTCTTTTTCCGTGTCCCCTAATGAGGAGCTGCTGGGTCTGCGGTTGTATCAATACGGCTGGGAACAGTGCTCCCCTCTCCATTCATTCGGCCCTTTCGTTCGTAATCACTATCTGTTTCATTATGTGATTTCTGGCCGGGGCTTTTTAGACCACTATACTGCCGAAGAAGCTACCCAGCGGTATGATTTAGAGGCTGGACAGGGCTTCCTTATTTCACCCGGCCAAATCAATACATATAGCGCAAATCGGGATGATCCCTGGAAATATGTCTGGCTGGAGTTTGATGGTCTGCGGGCGCCAGGTTATTTGGATGCTGCCGGTTTGGGAGATTCACAACCAGTCTATCGATCAAAGGATCTCGCCCTATCCGAGAAACTCAAGGACACGATGCTGTATATCGCCAGCAATCCCACAGCTTCGACCCTCCATCAAATTGGGCACCTGTGTCTGTTTCTGGATGCTCTGATTCAGTCCTCTGCCACCAAACGAGAATCTCACGGAGTCCAATTGAAGGATTTCTACATTCAAGAGGCTATTCATTTTATGGAGCAAAATTACCAACGAGATTTGTCTATCGAGGAGATTGCGGCAGTGTGCAAGCTCAACCGCAGTTACTTCAGTAAACTGTTTAAGGAAAGCAAGGGCTGCCCTCCCCAGGAATTTCTGATCCGTATGCGTTTGGCCAAGGCCTCAGAGATGATGAAGACCACGTCGATGTCCATTGGCGACATTGCCATTTTGTGCGGCTATCCTAACCAGCTTCATTTTTCGAGGTCATTTAAGCAGCGTTATGGCGTTTCACCCCGGGAATGGCGCAGCAAGAACAAATTGTACGAACCGACCTGACCAGGATGGCGGGGAAAGGCATACTTTCCCCGCCATCCTGGTTTTATTCCGCGTTCAGATAAAACTGGAGTGATTGGTAGTCTCCCTGGAGTATTGGTAATGGGCAGCCCACCTGCATGAGCACATCACCGGGCCAACTGCCCTCGCCATTGATCTGGTAGTTCAATTCCGGGGACAGCCCTTTGATGCGCAGAGTCAGGAATGGAGGCGCTCCGCGGAACGAACCGGTAACCAGACTGACTAAAGCCTCTTTTTTATCGTGAGAAACGTGTTCCCACGCCGTATAGGGCCCATTTTGGAACGGGTCGCTGAGCCGGTAGTAGTCTCCATCCTGAATCAGATCATAGTGCTCTTTGAAGAAAGCTGTCTGCCTCCGGGCAATCTCTTTCTCTGACCGGGTACACTTGCTCAGGTCCATCTCATATCCAAAGGTTCCGTGCATGGCGACAACGCCCCGCGTTTCCATGGGCGTGATACGACCGGTGGTTCCGTTAGGCACTGCAGAAACATGGGCGCCCATAGTGGAAACCGGATAGCAGAAAGAGGTGCCGTACTGGATGCGCAGGCGGTCGATGGCGTCGGTGTTGTCGCTGCACCAGATCTGGGGGGTGTAATAGAGCATACCGCCGTCAAAGCGCCCGCCCCCGCCGCAGCACCCCTCAATGAGCATATCGGGGAAATCCCTGCGCAGGCGCTCTGCGAACTCATATACGCCCAAGACATAGCGATGATAAACTTCTCCCTGCCGGTCCGCGGGCAGCGCGGCGGACCACACTTCAGTGAGGCTCCGGTTCATGTCCCATTTCAGATAAGAGATATCGGCGCTGGACAGGACCGCCTTGATCTGCTCATATACATGATCCCGCACATCCCGCCGTGAGAAATCCAGCACCAGCTGTTCCCGGCCCCGGCTGGGATTACGGCCCGGGACACTGAGCGCCCAGTCCGGATGGGCGCGGTAGAGATCGCTGTCCTCATTGACCATCTCCGGCTCGATCCAGATGCCGAATTCCATCCCCAGCTTTTTGATGCGGGGAACCAGCGCCCCAAGGCCGCCGGGGAGCTTTTCTTCGTTGACGGCCCAATCCCCCAAACCGGCATTGTCGCTATTGCGCGCTCCGAACCAGCCATCATCCATGACGAACAGCTCAATTCCCAGCTGAGGAGCTTCCTTAGCGATGTCCACCAGCTTGTCCGCCGTAAAGTACATCTCGGTGGCTTCCCAGTGGTTGATGAGCACCGGCTTGCGGCGGTCCTTCCAGGGGTCCCGGATGAGATTATGGCGGATAGCGCGGTGGAACTGGCGGCTCATATCCCCGAAGCCGTTGGGAGAACAGACCATGGCCGCCTCCGGGGCGGTGAAGGCCGCGCCGGGCTCCAGGGTCCAGCAGAACTGATAGGGGTCGATGCCCATCACCAGGCGGGAGTTTTCAAACTGGTCCACCTCTGCCGCCGCCTGGAAGTTGCCGCTGTATACCAGCATCGCGCCGTAGCACAGGCCGCGGTCCTCGTCGGCGTTCCGATCACACAGGATGACGAAGGGGTTGTGCTGGTGGCTGGAGGCGCCCCGGATGCTCTCCACACCCTGGGCGCCGGGATGGAGCGGCACGCGTTTGGGGGTGCGTTCCATGACGTGGGCGCCGTTGAAGGCGATCATGTCCAGGTCACAGCGGATGAAGTCCAGGCACAAAGAGGCGCACCGGCACAGGCGGATGGGGATACTGCCCCGGTTGACAACCCGGACGGCCCGGGTGATGAGATCCCGCTCCTCCAGCACGCCGTAGAGCAGCTCCACGTCCACCTGGGCGGCGGCGTCCCGCAATGTGACGGAAAGGGTTTCCCACTCCTCCACGTCGCCGTAGAAGGAAGGCAGGCCATTCAAGGCGTACTTGCCCTTCCCGGTTTGGCAGCCCGCATACCGCAGGTCTGCGGTGCGGCTGCCGTTGGGCAGCTCCAGCTCAATGGAGGGCAAGCGGAAATCTCCCACACCACAGGTGGAGTATTCCTGTGGGAACGTGTCCAGGGAAAAGGTTCGATCGCTTCCCGCTTCATTGGGGTTGGGGGAAAAACCCCGGTCCTTGCGGCGAAGGAGATAGGACAGGTCGGCGTCCGTCAGCCGGGGGCCGTAGTAGGTGTGCAGCAGGATGTTGTAGTCCCACACCTTCATCTGGTAGGTGGTGTTTTTGGTGTGCAGGGTAAAGAGCTTGTTTTCCTGGTCAAGAACGATCATAGGGATACCCCCTGATAGAATTTTGTCACGACTTGTCATAGGGCAACAGCCCCGGCAACCGAAGTGCCGGGGCTGCTGCGGGGGAGGGAGGGAACGGTTTATTTACCGCCAGTACCGGCAATGCCTTCCACAAACTGACGCTGGAAGATGAGGTACAGGACGACCATGGGGAGCATAGCCAGCAGGGAACCGGCCATCAGCATGGGGAAGTTGGTGGTGTCCATGCCGCGCAGGGTGGAAAGGCCGGCGGACAGGGTGAACATATTGATGTCATTGTTCACGATCTGGGGCCACATCAGGTCACCGTAGGCAAATACGGCGGTGAAGATGGTCAGGGCGGCCACAGAGGTGCCGGTCAGGGGGAACATGACCTTGTAAAAGGTCTGGAACTGGTTGCATCCGTCCAGATAGGCGGCCTCGCCAATCTCCTCCGGGATGCCCATATAGGTCTGCCGGAGGAAGAACACGCCGAAGGCGCTGACCAGGCCGGGGAACACCAGGCCCGCGATGGTGTTGACCAATCCCAGCTTTGCCACCATCTGGTACTGGGGGATGATGAAGATCTGGCTGGGCAGGGACATCTGCATCAGCACGATGGTGAACAGGATGTTCTTGCCGCGGAACTTCAGCTTGGCAAAGGCGTAGCCCGCCATGGAGCTGAAAGCGATGGCGAAGACCACGCGGAGGAATACCAGCAGGATGGTGTTCCAGTACAGTTTGACGAAGGGCAGGTTCTCAAGGACCTTTTTGTAGCCGTCCAGCCGAAACTCGGAGGGGAAGAAGGTGGCCGGAATGCTCACGCTCTCCGCCTGGGTCTTGAAGCTGGTGAGGACCATCCACACGAAGGGAAAAATCATAATGAGGGCGCCCGCGATCAGGGCGAAGTAGGTGAGGAATTTGGCAATGGCGTAAGAGCGATGCAGCGAATTTACACTTTTCATTCCAGACTCCTCCTTAAATGTCGTAGTTGACCCACTTCTTTTGGGCCCAGAACTGGAATAGGGTCACGAGAAGAATCAAGCCCACGGTCCAGATGACGATGGCGGAACCGTAGCCGCGGTCTCCGCTGACAAAAGACGAGCGGTAGAACAGGTACATCAGGCTCTGCATATCGGCCATGGCCGGATTGGTGTCGTCGGACATCATGTAAATCAGGTCATACACCTTCATGGAGGCCATCAGGCGCATGATGAGCACGGAGAACATGGTGGGGGAGATCATGGGCAGGGTGATGGTGAAGAACTGCCGGACCTTGCCCGCGCCGTCGATGCTGTTGGCCTCATAAAGGGTCTTGGGGATGTTTTGCAAGCCAGCCAGCAGCAGCACCGCGTCATAGCCCACGCTGCTCCAGATGGAGACGATGGACACGGCCACGATGGCGGTCTTGGGATTGGTGATCCACTGGATGTTGGTACCCAGAAACTGATTCAAAATGCCGCTGTCGCCGTTAAAGATGACCTGCCACACCATAGCGATGGCGGCGGGGGCGCACACCAGGGGCAGGAAGAAGATGGTGCGGAAGCCGCCCTTAAACTTCACCTTGGTGTTCAGCAGCATGGCCACGAACAGGGCAAGGATCACGCCGACGGGCACGGTGAGGATACAGAACTTGACAGTGTTCCAGGTGGCCTTCCAAAACTCGGGGGTCTGGAACATCTCAATGTAGTTGCCTAAGCCGATGAACTTGTAGTGGCCGAAGCCCAGGTGCTCGCAGAAGCTGGTATAAATGGTCTGGATAAAGGGCCAGATATTCAGCACAAACAGCCCGATGATGGTGGGGGCCACCATGATCCAGCCCCAGTTTTCCTCCCGCCGCTCGGCGACGGACAGTTTTCTTTTCACAGTACGCCCTCCTTTCAGTTACCGGCCAAATTTTTTTCAGTTTCCGTGTTGACGATGGTCTCAATCTTCTCCAGTCCGGCGTCAACGTCCTGATTGCCGGCGTAGACCTGGGTTAGCACATCCAGCACCTGGCTCTTCCAACGGGGGCTGGCGGAATTGTAGGGCACCTGGATGGCGTAGTCGAACTGCTCGAAGATGCAGTCAATGTTGATCTTATAGTCGAACTTGTCCCAGGCCTTCCGCCAGCTCTCCTCAGTGCCCAGATAGGCGGGGATGGCCGCGCCGGATTCGCCCTGAATGATCTGGGCCTCCTCGGCGCCGAAGTACTTGATCACATCCAGCGCAATGTCCAGATTCTTTCCTTGGGCGCCGGTGGAGTAACACAGACCGTTGGACATACAGGCCCGGCCGTCCTGGTCCAGGCTCTCGTCGGTGTGGACCGGGTTGGGGGCCTTGGGCAGCTTGGCGATATCCCACTTGCCGTCCATCTGGGGGTTGTTCTCCAGGGCGCCCAACAGGCTCCAGGAACCCTCCATGAACATGGCGCCCTTCTCGGACCAGAAGGTGGCGCCCGCGCCGTTCTGGGTAAAGAAGTTCTGGTCGGGGCACCAGTTTTCCTTTTGCAAGCCGATGTAAAACTTCATGGCCTCCTTGCCGCCGGGCTGGTTGAAGCCGGAGGTGGTCTTGTCGGCGCTGAGGATGTAGCCGCCGTTCTGGTAGACGTAGGACCAGTAGCCCAGCTGATCGTCCAGATAGGCCAGGTAACCGTATTTCCCGGTGGCGTCGTAGATCTTCTGGGAGGCGTCCGTCAGGTCGTCCCAGGTCCAGTCGTCGTCGGGATAGGCCACACCGGCCTGGTCGAACATCTCCTTGTTATATACCAGCACGCCGTTATCCTTGTCCTTGGGCACGCCGTAGTAGCGCCCGTCGGAACCGCTGACGTTGCCCAGGGAGATCTCGGAGAAGTGGTTCTGGTAGTAGCCAGACTCCACATCATTGTACAGATCGGTCACATCGGCCAGCATGCCGAAATCGGCGTAGTACAGCAGCTGGTTGGTGTGCATCCAGAAGATGTCAGGCATCGTGTTGGATTCGGCGGCGGCCTCCAGCTTGGTCCAGTATTCGTTCCAGCTGACCACCTGCACGTCGATGACCACATCGGGGTGCTGGGCGGTGTAGGCGTCGCACATGGCCTGCATACCGGAGCGCTGGGCCGTGTCCCAGATCTGGAAAGTCAGGTGCGTCTTGCCGTCCGACGAGCCGCACCCACACAGGGACAGCAGCAGCGCGATGAGCAGGACCGCTGCCGTTATGCGGGGGATTTTTTTCATCAAAACCACTCCTCTTCTTTCATTTCCGTGTCGCCGCGGCGTCCCGCAGCGTCTACCTAAACTATAGTATTTCTCCCACGGAGTGTAAATGGAGGGAAAGTATCTAAATATTTGAAGATGTTGTTTCAAGCGCTTTATATGAAAGTGTGGACGCATTTTGGTATATTTTTGGGTGAATAATTCTTTTTGACTACGCAATTTGCCAAAAGCGCGGGGCTTGTCCCCGAAGTTTTACGGGTTTTTACACAAAAATTTCCAGGGCATATTATTTGGATAAAGTTCAACTTATCCTCATGTGTGCTTTTTTATTGAGAGGCAAACGTTTCAGTTGAATTGGGAGACGGGGCATAGTATAATAAACAGCATCATTATCATTTTATGCCCATCGTGAGGAGGAGACGCTTTGTTTTTCCGAAAAGAGGATGTGCTCCAGGAGCTGGAGCAAGGGGCGGACGCACCGGAAAAGACGGGTCCGGCCCGCTTTTTGGAGTTGATTAAGGACGAACTTGCCACGGTGCTGATCGTCAACCTGCTGTTTCTGGTTACCTGCCTTCCCATTGTCACCATCCCACCAGCATTGCTGGCGCTGCACAAGGTGGCGCGCAAAATCATTCTGGGCGAGGCGGCGGTGAGCGCCCGGGATTATCTGGCGTCGTTTAAGGAGGGCTTCGTCCGCTCCTACGGGGCGTTTTTCCTGGTGGCGCTGCCTATGGGACTGGCCGGGTTCGGGATTGTGTTCTATGGGGGCCATGCGGCGGAATATCCTATATTGCTGGCCCCGTTTATGCTTTGCACCACGGGCTTTTGCGTGGCGACGCTGTCCTCTACCTATCTATACGGGCTTTTGTGCGGTGGCAGACCCCTGCGGGAGGCTGTCAAACCCGCCCTGGTGCTGGGCATCGCAAAACCGCTGCGGGCGATTTTGGCGGCGCTGTGCTACTATGGCGCCGTGCTGCTGGCGGCGCTGTTTTTCCCACTGAGCGGACTGTATCTGTTTTTGTTTGGTTTCTCGCTGCCCTGTGTGCTGGGGCATTTCTTTCTTCGGAACGTTTTGAAACAATACTGTGGAGATTAGCGGCGGCTGGAACGGCTGCCGGCCAATTTTATGGTTGGGGTCTGCTCTTTTAGGAAAGCGGGCCTCAACTAATTGGAATATGCTGGAATTGGTAAGCAAAGCGCAAAATTCATGGGGTAAAATCTATTGACAGGCCGACTTCTCAGACCCTATAATAAGCTCAAACTCCCTGAGGGAGAACCGGCTTCGACACAAACATATTGAGGTGAAGAGAGATGAAGATGAACAGTATTCGCAAAAAAATCACAGTATGCTTGATGGCTACCGTCCTAATCGCCCTGTTCGCGGTGGGGGCGGCCAGCAGTGCTCTGAGCTACCGCAGTACCGTGGCTACCGTGGGCCAGCTGATGAGTGAGACGGCCACCCTGGCGGCCCAGCGTGTGGAGCAGGAGCTGACCGCTTATAAGAACGTGGCCTTGGACACCGGCTGCATTGCCCAACTGTCTGACGACACGGTGGAGCTGGAGGAAAAGCGGGCCATTATCGACGAGCGGGTGGCCATGCACGGCCTCCGGCGCGGCAATATCATCGGCGCCAACGGCTACAGCATTTTCGATGGCAACGACTACTCGGACCGGGAATATGTGAAGCAGGCCATGCAGGGCAACGTGTATGTGTCCGAGCCACTGATCAGCAAGATCACGGGTGAGCTTTCCATCATGGTGGCCGCGCCCCTCTACGCCGACGGGACCCAGGGGGCCGACATCGTGGGTGTGGTCTACTTCGTGCCTCAGGAGACCTTTTTGAATGACATCGTATCCTCCATCCAGGTGGGCGACAACTGCCGGGCCTATATGATTAACAAGAACGGCGACACCATCGCCGACATTACCCTAGACACCATCACCACTCAGAATATCGAGCAGGAGGCCCAGAGCGATGCCTCCCTAAAGAGCCGCGCCGCCATCCATGAGGCCATGCGCCAGGGAAAGACCGGCTTCGGCTCCATCCAGGCCAGTGACGGTCCCCGCTATCTGGCCTATGCCCCTGTGGCCGGCACCGACGGCTGGAGCCTGGCCGTGGCCTCCCCCAAGGCCAACTATCTGGCGGATACATATTTTGGCATCCTCATCAGCGTGCTGGTGATCGTGTTGTCCATCATGGCCTCCACTGTGGTGGCGGTGAAACTGTCCAGCAACATCAGCGGTCCTATGAAGGCCTGTGCCGCCCGGATGAAGCTGCTGGTGGAGGGCGACCTGAAGTCCCCCGCCCCCGAGGCCGTGGGCCAGGACGAGACGGCGGAGCTCACCCGCTCCACCGCCGCCATGGTGATGGGGCTGAACACCATTATCGACGACATCAGCTATCTGCTGGGTGAGATGGCCAGCAAGAATTTTGACATCCAATCCCCCCATCGGGATGCCTATGTGGGAGGATTCCAGAGCATTCTGATCTCCATGCGCACCCTGAAGCTGGAACTCAGCAGCACCATGCGTCAGATCGACTCCGCCGCCGGGCAGGTGTCCGCCGCCAGCGGGCAGGTGTCCACCGGGGCCCAGACCTTGAGCCAAGGCTCCATGGAGCAGGCCAGCTCGGTGGAGGAGCTGGCGGCCACCATCAACGACATCTCCGCCAGCGCGAAAAAGACCTCCTCCGCCGCGGGAGAGGCGGGCAGGTACGTGGGCCTGGCCGGCGCTCAGCTAGGCGCCAGCGTGGAGCAGGTCAAGGACCTGAACGCCGCTATGGAGCGCATCTCCGGCTCCTCGGAGGAGATTTCCAAGATTATCGCAGCCATTGAGAATATCGCGTTCCAGACCAATATCCTGGCGCTGAACGCCGCGGTGGAGGCCGCCCGGGCGGGGTCTGCGGGCAAGGGCTTTGCCGTGGTGGCCGATGAGGTGCGCAATCTGGCCTCCAAGTCCGACGAGGCGGCCAAGGCCACCAAGGAGCTGATCAGCAGCTCCATCGCCTCAGTGGCCGAGGGCAGTCAGGCGGTGGACCGGGTCACCGAGTCCCTGCAAAAGACCAGCGAGCTGGCGGGCAATGTGTCCGCCCAGATGGAAGTGGTGGTGGAGGCCGTGGAAAACCAGACCACCGCCCTGGCCCAGGTCACCGAGGGCATCGACCAGATCTCTTCCGTAGTGCAGACCAACAGCGCCACCGCCCAGGAGAGCGCCGCCGCCAGCGAGGAGCTTTCCGCTGAGGCGGCTGGGTTGAAGTCTCTGGTGGAAGAGTTTACCCTGGCTTCCGATTGACTGGCTGAGAGAGAAACATAAAAACGAAATGCCGGCGGCAACGGGATATCCTATTGCCGCCGGCGGTGCGTTTGATCACCGCGCCCTTGGGGGCTAGGCCGCCCTTGAGGACGGCGATGGAGCCGTCAGTACTGGAGGATATGATTCGGCAGCTGAAGGAGAAGGGGGAATAAGCAGTGAAGTGGTGGCCGGTTTTGCTGGTATTGGTTGTCTGTGCCGGGGTGTATCTTCTGTACAGGCAGGGCTTTGCCGTGTCAAAAAGTATCTCGGCGGTTTTGTTCGCGTTTCGACCGGGGAAGGACGCGGACAGGGCGACGCTGGATTCCTGCTCCGGCTGGGTCAGCCATGCAGTCCGGTTCCGGGAGAGCCGGACTTATGGGTTCGCGTTTGACGGCCAGCTGTCGCGGGGGAACGTTGCTGTAACTGTGCTGGACCGGGAAAAGCAGCCGCTGCTGCAGTTGGACCGGCAGACTCCCGCCGGTCAGGTAGAATTGGATGGGAACAGCAGATACTATCTGCGCTGGGAGTTCAAAAGCGCCACCGGAAAATGTGAACTGCGCTGGTAAAGATCAGGCAGGGCAGCCATCGGGGAGCGGCGACGGCCCTGCCTGACTGTTTTGGAAAGCGAGCCTTCCACCGGAAGCTCTTGACAACCTGTCCAAATTATGTTAGGCTAGCAATAAAGTAAATATCGAAACCAGCTGTGGCCGCATTTGCGGCACACTGAATAGGGTGAGAGGCCCTGCGAGTCGGTCACTGTGAAGCCTCCTTATGAGAGGATAAGTCAGATCATGTGGCAGCTGGTTGCATTCTGCCGGTACCGGAAGTGCGCTTCTTGTCCGGCCCCATTGTGTGTGATGGTATGCACAGATGGGGCTTTGTGTTTTGGTGCGCCCGCCGGATTTCGGCTGAGGCGCATTTCTTTTTCGTTTCCAAAGGTTTCCAACGGTGCGGAGGGGCCGCCCGCGGAAATAGCGACCGCGTCCCAAAGCGCGGGACGCAAAAGAGTTTTCAAGGAGGAAATTGAGACATGAGGAATTGCAAAAAGCTGATGGCGCTGCTGCTGGCGGCGGTCATGGCGCTGAGCCTGTCCGTTCCTGCGTTCGCGGCTGAGGATGGCGCCGGGTACGCCGACGTGCCCGGCTGGGCCAAGGAGTATGTGGACGTTATGACGGAAGAAAAGCTGATCGACGGCAAAACCGAGACCACCTTCGGGGCCAACGACCCTATGACCCGGGCCGACCTGGTGGTGGCCCTGTACCGTCTGGCCGGATCCCCCGAGGTGAAGGATGTAGAGAACCCCTTCGAGGATGTGGAGAACGGCGCGGCTTATAAAGACGCCGTGGTCTGGGCCTTCGACCAGAAGATCGTCAACGGCAAGACCGCCGAGACCTTCGACCCCGCCGGCAGCGCCCAGCGCCAGGAGATCGCCAAGATCGTGTGCGAGTTCGCCGCCCGTCAGGTGAGCAAGGACTCCCTGAAAAGCCGCGTGGACGAGATGTCCGCCTTCCCCGACGCCGCCAACGTGGACGCCTGGGCCAAGGATTACATGAACTGGGCTGTGGCCAGCGGCTTCATCAGCGGCGACGGCGGTCGCCTGCTCCCCCATGGCACCGCCACCCGGGCCGAGGTGTCCGCCATCCTGTGCCGCTATATGGACGATGCCTCCACCGGCGACGCCTCCAAGGACGACCCCCGCAACCAGACGCCCAGCAAGGACACTGAGCTGTTAGTGGTGAGCTTCGGCACCAGCTTCAACGACAACCGGGTGGCCACCATCAAGGCCATCGAGGACGACATGGCCAAGGCCTTCCCCGACTGGGATGTGCGCCGGGGCTTCACTGCCAACATCATCATTGAGCACGTCTACCGCCGGGACGGCGAGCAGATCGATGACGTGAAGGATGCTCTGGACCGGGCTGTCCGGGCGGGGGTCAAGGACCTGGTGGTCCAGCCCACCCACCTGATGAACGGCTACGAGTACGGCGACCTGCGCAATATGCTGGAGAAGAAGTACGCCGACAAGTTCGGCTCCATCAAGATCGGCGCCCCCCTGCTGACCAGCGACAAGGACTTTGAGACCGTGGCCAAGGCCATGGTGGACGCCACCGCCAGCTTTGACGACGGCAAGACCGCCATCTGCTTCATGGGCCACGGCACTGAGGCCGCGTCCAATGCCATCTACAACCAGATGCAAAAGCTGATCCAGAAAGACCATGAGAACTACTTCATCGGCACCGTGGACGAGACCGAGACCGCCGCCACCCTGGACGATGTGGTCAAGGCCGTGAAGGACGGCGGCTATGAGAAGGTGGTGCTGCGTCCCATGATGATCGTGGCCGGCGACCACGCCAACAATGACATGGCCGGCGACGACGTGGATTCCTGGAAGTCCACCTTCATTGCCAACGGCTTCAAGGCGGAGAACGTGACCTGTGAGATCAAGGGCCTAGGCGAGGTCAAGGCCGTCCGGGACCTGCTGGTGGCCCACGCCAAGGCCGCCGTCAAGCTGGAAGACACCGACATCACCAGCGAGCCCAATCCCGAGAATCCCGACAACGAGATGGAGCCCGAGCCCTCCAAGGAGCTGGCTGACGGCGCCTATACCATCGACGTGGAGAGCGATTCCGCCATGTTCAAGGTGGTGGCCTGCGAGCTGACCGTGAAGGACGGCAAAATGACCGCCAAGCTGACCCTCAGCGGCACCGGCTACGACCAGATGTACGTGGGTACCAAGGGCCAGGCCGCCAACGCCAAGGACGGCTTTGTGAAGTATGAGGAGGACGCGGAGGGCAAATACACCTTCACCATCCCTGTGGCCGCTTTGGGCGAGGAGCTGTCTTATGCCGCCCACGGCGTCAAGTCCGGAAACTGGTTTGACCGCACCCTGACCTTCGATGCGGCCAGCGCCAAGGCGAAATAAGCAAACGCTGAGTTTCAGAGCGCCGCGAGGGCCTAGCGCTTCGCGGCGTTCTCTTTTACGAGGAGGAACCCAGGATGAATGAGAAAAAAATACGCTGGCTGGCCGCGCTGATGGCGCTGATGCTGTCCCTGCTGGCCGGGTGCGGTGGAGAGGCTCAAATGGAGTCAGAGGTACCCTCCCCCGCCCAGTCGGAGGAGGCTGCGCCCAGCGAGAAGGCTGAGCCGTCGGTGGAGCCCTCCGAGCCGGAGCCCAGCGAGACGCCGGAGCCTGACCCGGAGCCCACGGATACCCCGGAGCCCTCTTTGGAGCCCACCCCTGCCCCGACGCCCACTCCTGCCCCCACGCCCGCGCCCGCTCAGACTGGCCCGGAGGATGGGAGCTACACCGCAAATGTGACCCTGGCGGGCGGCACAGGACGGGCCTCCGTTCTGTCCCCCGCCCCGCTGCGCTGCGCCAACGGGCAGTTTTACGCCACCGTCGTGTGGAGCAGCTTCAACTATGACTACATGAAGGTGAACGGCGTGCGCTACGACCCGATCAGCTCCCTTTGGAACGGCTCCGCCTTCGAGATCCCCGTGGCGGCCTTTGACACGCCCCTGCCCGTCATCGCCGACACCGTAGCCATGAGCGAGCCCCACGAGGTGGAGTACACTTTGACCTTTGATTCCGCGTCTCTGACGAAGCAGTGAGGGGAAGATTATGAAGCGTTGGAAACTTTTCCTGCCTCTGCTGACGCTGATGCTGGCCCTGTGCGCCTGCGCGCCCGGCGGGGCGCAGACGACGGCTCCCCCCTCGGAGGAGCCGTCCCAAGGGGAGGACCCCACAATCAGGAGTTGGAACGACGTATCCTGGGATGAGCACATGGGGCTGGACTATGCCCAGATGTTCACGGTAGACTATGCCGGGAGCTTCAAGCGCATCACCATCGACGGCACGGTTTATCTAGTGGTTCCGGAGGGGGTGGACGGCCTGCCCTTCCTGGATATGCCGGAGGATGTGACGGTGCTGTACCAGCCCTTTGAGAACATCTACTTACAGGCCACCGCCGCTATGGACTGCTTCCGCCAGCTGGATGCCATGGACGCCGTCACAATGGTGGGTACCCAGGAATCGGGATGGTATCTCCCCGAGGTCAAAGAGGCCATGAAGGCGGGCCAGATGCTCTATGCCGGGAACTACACCGCCCCTGATTATGAGCTGATCCAGTCCAAGGGCTGCGACCTGGCCCTGGAGTCCACCATGATCTACCACAATCCAGAGGTCAAAGAGCAGCTGGAGCGGCTGGGCATCCCTGTCATGGTGGAGCGCTCCAGCTACGAGAGCCATCCTTTGGGGCGGATGGAGTGGATCAAGCTCTACGGTGCCCTGCTGAACCGGGAGGAGGAAGCAGAGGCGTACTATGACGCCCAGCTTGCCAAGCTGGAGCCTGTCATCGAACAGGAGAACACCGGAAAGACGGCGGCCTTTTTCGCTGTCACCGCCAACGGCATGGTGACGGTGCGCAAGTCCGGGGACTACATCGCCAAGGCCATCGACCTGGCCGGGGGCGTGTACCTGCCCCAGGGCCTGGCGGAAGGGGAAAACGCGCTGTCCACCATGAATATCCAAATGGAGACCTTCTACAACGAGGTCAAGGACGCGGACATCCTCATTTATAACAGCACCATCGAGGCCGATTTGGAGACCATCGCGCAACTGGTGGAAAAAAGTGCCCCTTTGGCGGACTTCAAGGCAGTGCAGAACGGAAACGTGTGGTGCACCGGCAAGAGTATGTTCCAGGAGTCCCAATCCGTGGGCGCGATGATCTTGGATATTCACAACGTACTGACCCGGGAGAAAGAGGCGGACGGGTCGCTGACCTACCTATACCGCTTAAAGTGACAGGAGGAGAACCATGAGAGATAAGGGGCTGCGCTGCGGGCTGGGCTTCGGCCTGCTGGGGGTGCTGGCGGCGGTGCTGCTGTTGTGGAACATCGGCGCGGGCAGCGTGGATTTTACCCCGGCGGAGATCGCCGATTCCATTTGGAAAATGGCCGGCATTATCTGGACCATCCGCCTGCCCCGGGTGCTGGCCGCCGCCATTTTGGGCGGGGCGTTGTCCGTGTCTGGTTTTCTGCTCCAGACCTTTTTTGCCAATCCCATCGCGGGGCCATTTGTGCTGGGCATTTCCTCCGGGGCCAAGCTGGTGGTGTCCCTGGTCATGGTGGGAATGCTGAGCCGGGGCGCGGTCATCAGTTCCATGGGTATGATCGGCGCGGCCTTTGTGGGGGCCATGATCTCCATGGGGGTTATCCTGCTGCTGTCCCGGCGGGTCCGTGCCATGTCCATGCTGGTGGTCAGCGGTGTGATGATCGGGTACATCTGCTCGGCCATCACCGATTTTGTGGTCACCTTTGCCGACGATTCTAACATCGTCAACCTCCACAACTGGTCCCTGGGCAGCTTTTCCGGCACCTCCTGGGACAACGTGGCGCTGATGGCCTGGGTGGTGGGTATCGCCTTTCTGCTTGCCTTTCTGCTGTCCAAGCCCATCGGAGCCTATCAGATGGGGGAGGTCTATGCCCAGAACATGGGGGTGAACGTCAAGCGGTTCCGGGTGGAGCTGATTTTGCTGTCCAGTTTGCTGTCCGCCACCGTTACCGCCTTTGCTGGACCCATCTCCTTCGTGGGCATCGCGGTGCCCCATCTGATGAAAAGCCTGTTCCATACGGCCAAGCCTATCGTCATGATTCCAGCCTGCTTTTTGGGCGGCTCGGCTTTCTGCCTGTTCTGTGACCTCATCGCCCGCACGGCCTTTGCCCCCAGAGATATGAGTATCAGCTCTGTGACAGCCATTTTCGGCGCGCCCATTGTCATTTATATCATGGCTTCCCGGAAAAGCGAAAAGGGGGCGGGAGCATGAACGGTGTCTGTCTGCAAGCGCGGGATTTATGCGTGGGATACAACCGGAAAACCCTCATCGGCGGTATTGAGCTGACCCTCCGCCGGGGGGAGATCATGACCCTGATCGGCCCTAACGGGGCGGGAAAATCTACCATTTTGAAAAGCATCATCCGCCAGCTTCCCCTGACTGGCGGCGTAGTGTACCTGGACGAGCAGGACATGGCCGCCCTGGGCGAGCGGGACGTAGCCCGGCGGCTCAGCGTGCTGATGACCGCCCACCTCCACCCGGAGCTTATGACCTGCTTCGACGTGGCGGCCACGGGGCGGTATCCCTACACGGGCCGCCTGGGCATCCTGTCCAAAGAGGACAAGGAAAAGACCGCCCGCAGTCTGGAGCTGGTCCACGCTGCCGACCTGGCGGACCGGGATTTCGCCCAGATCAGCGACGGCCAGCGCCAGCGGGTGCTGCTGGCACGGGCGCTGAACCAGGAGCCGGAGGTGCTGGTGCTGGACGAGCCCACCTCCTTCCTGGACATCCGCCACAAGCTGGAGCTGCTGGCTATTTTGAAGGACATGGTCCGGGTTCGTGATCTGGCGGTGGTCATGTCCCTCCACGAGCTGGATTTGGCGCAGAAGATCAGCGACTGGGTGGTGTGTGTCCATGGAGACTCCATTGCCCGTCAGGGCCCGGCGGAGGAAATTTTTACGTCTGATTATATCACGGAGCTCTACGGCGCGTCCCGTGGGAGCTATAACGCCCTGTACGGTTCGCTGGAGCTGGAGGCGGCCCGCGGGGTGCCGGAGGTGTTTGTTATCGGAGGAGGCGGGATGGGGGTCCCCGTCTACCGGCGCTTGCAGCGGCAGGGGGTGCCCTTTGCCGCGGGCGTGCTGGGGGAAAATGATCTGGACTATCCCGTGGCGCGGGCCTTGGCGGCGGAGACCGTCGCGGAGCGGCCCTTCCGGCCCGTCAGCGATGAGGCGTTCCAAAAGGCCGCGCGGCTGATGGAGCGCTGCCGCCGGGTACTGTGCCCGGTGGCGGACTTTGGCGAGATGAACGAGAAAAACCGCCAGCTTCGAGAGCTGGCCCGCGAGGTGGGAAAGCTAGAGACGAAATAGGCGCAAAAATCCGGGAGAGAACGTCCACCGTTCTCGCCCGGATTTTTTTACGCTGTTTAATTGGCTGTTCCTATATTATTTGTCGTCCTGTCCTCAGCCCTCAGCAGGAGTCTCGTCCTCAGCGGCGTAGGCGCGGTACAGGAAAGTGACGATCTCGCCGCGGTTGCACACCTGGTCAGGGCTGAAGAGGAAGGGGGCCTCAGAGGTGCCGTTGGTGATCTTCTGCTCCAGCATCCAGGACACGGCGACGGCGTCGGCCTCAGCCACGTCGGTGAGGACCTCGTTGACCTCTACTTCGGGAGTGCCGAAGGCCTTCCAGATGTAGGATGCGGCGGTGCCGCGGGTGCAGGGCTTGCTGCCGTCAAAGGTATCGTCGATGATGTCCTTCTCCTTGGCCCACTCAACGGCCAGTTCCAGATCGTCAGCAGAGGAGGCCTTGCCATCCTCGCGGGCGGCGCGGAAGAGGAAGGTCAGGATCTGGACCTGGGAACAGTCCTCGGCGGGGGAAAACTTGGTGGCGGAGGTGCCGTTGGTGATGTCCTTCTCCAAGGCCCACTTCACGGGCTCCTCAAAGAAGATGCCCGCGGGCACGTCGGTGAACTCGGGGGCGGGCTTTACGGGATCAGTGGACTCGGTAGGCTCGGGGTCTTTTCCCTCGGGCTCGGCGGAGTCAGAGGCCTCGGGGTCCTTGTCCTCGGGCTCGGCGGAGTCAGAGGCCTCGGGGTCCTTGTCCTCGGGCTCGGTGGAGTCAGAGGCCTCGGGGTCCTTGTCCTCGGGTTTGGCGGACTCGGTGGCCACGGGGTCCTTGTCCTCAGGCTTAGCGGTGCTGTTGGCGGCGGCAAAGGCGGGGACGGCAAGGCTCAGGCACATGGCCAGGACCAATGCCAGGGTAAGGAAACGCTTTTTCATTTGGGGTGACCTTCTTTCCTTGTTTTGTGGGCCATTTGGGAATGGGCGCCAGCCCATTACGCCAAATGCGTGTCTTTCATACTACACAATATAGGGCGGAAAAGCAAGGATTTTCTCAACAGAAAACGAAAATAAATTGGCTGGAATGGTTTGGACAAGAAAAAATAGGCGGAGGGCCCCGTTCCCCTCCGCCTCCAGAGCATTTGTATGGTACTTTGTGCTCAGAGCTTGACCAGCTCCGCTTTGATGCGGGCGATCATATCCGCGTACTCCTCCGCTGTGAGCAGCGTTTTGCCGGGATTCATCTCGAACACCCCGCCCCACTCGTAGCCGTCCCGGTACTTGGGGGCCAGGTGGAAGTGGAGGTGGCGCCCGGTATCGCCATAGGCGCCATAGTTCACTTTGTCTGGGTGGAAGGCGGCGTGGATGGCCTTGGACGCCTTGGCCACATCGGCAAAGAAGGCATTGTGCTCCTCCTCGCTGATGTCGGTCAGCTCGCTGACGTGGTCCTTATAGGCCACGATGCACCGGCCGGGGTGGCTTTGCTCCTTAAACAGGATGAGGTCGCTGACGCTGAGCTTGCAGATGAAGATGCCGAAGCCATCCAGCAGCTCAGGCTTTTCCTCCCGCATACAGTAGCCACAGTTTTGATCCTTCATGATGACACACTCCTTATCTATTTCGGGCGCTCCCGCCCGTGATCAGTCCTCTGGGGGACGGTTGACCACCACGTTGTCCCTCGTCATCTTTTGGCGCAGCAGCACGAAGTTGGGCATACCGCCTGCGGCGCAAGTTTGGCGGGCCAGCATCTCGGCGTAGGGGAACAGCTGCTGGTAGCACATGACGTGGAAATCCCGCTTGTCCTCGTCGGTGAGCTCGCCGGCCACCTCGAAAATGCCCAACACCTCCACCGAGACGAAAAAGCGGTGGTCGGGGGTGTCGGTCTTGTCCTTGACGCACTGGTAGAGCTTAGCCATGCAGCGGGTGTTGTCCTGGTTATAGGCCACGGAAAAGGAGAAGTTGTTTTCCAGCTGGACCTGGCCGGGGGTCTCCAGCTTGTTGAAGAATTGCAGGTCCTGGAGCTTATAGGAGAGCATATTGAGTTCCGCCATGGGGAGTGACCTCCTGATTTGTAGAGTAAATATAGTATACCACAAATGGGACGGGAGAAGCAACCATACGTTGAAATAGATAACAGGTTGTGCTAAAATAACGCAAAATCATTTCGAGGTGAGCCACCATGAACGATACCATTGCCGCCATTGCCACCCCGCTCTCCCCTTCCGCCATCGGCATTTTGCGCCTGTCCGGGCCGGGGGCTGTTGATGTTGTGAATAGGGTATTCACGCCTTTCCGCGGTGGACCTATGAGGAAGCGTTCTGACCGGGCGCTGGTGTACGGCGCGCTCCACGACCGGGACGGGGCCGTGATTGACCACTGTCTGTGTACCGTCTCCCGGGCCCCCCACAGCTACACTGGGGAGGACGCAGCCGAGCTGCAATGCCACGGCTCCCCCGCCGCGCTGACGCTGGGGCTGGAGGCGTTATTTGCCGCCGGAGCGCGGCAGGCTCAGCCGGGGGAGTTCACCCGGCGGGCGTTTTTGAATGGCAAGCTGGACCTGACCCGCACGGAGGCTGTGGCGGACCTCATCCATGCGGAGACCCCGGCCGCGGTGCGTCAGGCGGCGGGACAGCTGGGAGGTGCGCTGGCCAGGGTGGTGGATGGCATCTATGACCGGCTTCGCGACCTGTGTGCCCATTTCCATGCGGTGCTGGACTATCCGGACGAGGACATTGAGCCGTTTGAGGCAGAGGAATTGTCTGCGGCGCTGAGCGGGGCCGCGGCAGAGCTGGACGCTTTAGCCGCCACCTATCAGCGGGGGCGGCTGCTGAACGAGGGAGTGCCCTGCGCCATCGTGGGGCGGCCCAATGCGGGCAAGTCCACCCTGTTCAACGCGCTCTTGGGCTATGAGCGCGCCATTGTGACTCCCGTCCCCGGCACCACGCGGGATACGGTGGAAGAGCGGGTCAGCTTCGGCGGCGTTCTCCTGCGGCTCATCGACACGGCGGGGCTGCGGGAGTCGGAGGACGCGGTGGAGCAGCTGGGTGTGGAGCGCTCCCGTGCCGCGTTGGAGCGGGCGGAGCTGATTTTTTTTGTGGTGGATGGCGCCGAGCTTCCGCTCACAAAAGAGACAGTGGACATTTGGCGGATGGTGGAGCAGGCCGGAAAGCCCTGGGTTTTGGTTGTGAGTAAACAGGATCTGATCAGGAACAGCAGCCGCATGGGGGTGATTGGAACAGGTGGGAAATCCTCCAATCCGACAGTGGAGCTGTCCGCTAAAACGGGGGAGGGTATGGACAAGCTGGAGCAGGCCGTGGCGGCGCTATTTCCAGAGAATACGAATTCACAGGCCGGCGCCCTGCTGACCAACGCCCGCCAGGCGGAGGCGGCGGGCCGGGCCCGGTCGGCGGTGGCGCGCGGCGCGCAGGCCTTGCGGGCGGGCTTGTCCCCCGACGCGGTGGTGGCCGACGTGGAGGAGGCCATGTCCGCCCTGGGAGAGCTGACGGGCCGGACGGTCAGCGAAGACGTGACCGCCCGGATTTTTGAGCGGTTCTGCGTGGGGAAATAATGGATGACAAGAACCATTTCCTGGTGTATAATGGAGAAAAAGAGGGGGTAGATACAATGGAATGGTTTGATACGGCGATTTTGCTGGTTGACGTTTTTGTTGTGCCCGCTATCCTGCTGGGCTTCGGATGGGGGTTTATGAAAAAACCTCCCCAGGATATCAACGGTTCCTACGGCTACCGAACCCCCGCATCCATGAAAAACCAGGACACCTGGGAGTTTGCCCATCAGGTGTGCGGGCGAGTATGGTGGCGAATGGGCTGGCTCCTGCTGGCGTTGTCCACTGCCCTTCTGGCGTGGATGCAGACCCGCCCCGGAGGAGAGCGGACGAACTGGCTGATGGGTATTTTGGTGGTGCTTGCGGAAGGGGCGGCGCTCATCCTTACAATCATCCCGGTGGAGCGGGCGCTGAAACAGAATTTTGACAAGGACGGAAACAGACGATAAGGAGGACCTGCAATGAGAGCAGTTGTGACCCGGGTGAAAAACGCCCGGGTAGAAATAGAAGGAAAAGTAAACGGGTCCATTGAGCGGGGCTTTCTGGTACTCCTGGGCGTGGGTCCGGAGGATACCGCGTCCATCGCCGACAAGATGGCTGACAAAATCTGCGGCCTGCGGATCTTTGAGGACGAAAACGGGAAAATGAACCTGAACCTGGCCGCCGTGGGCGGCTCCCTGCTGGTGGTGAGCCAGTTTACGCTGTACGCGGACACCTCCTCCCGCCGTCCGGGGTTCTCCCGCGCCGCCAAGCCGGGACTGGCCGTCCCGCTGTATGAGCGGTTCATGGCCCAGTGCCGGGCGAAGGACTTCCGGGTGGAGCACGGCGAGTTTGGGGCGGATATGCAGGTGTTTTCCCAGAACGACGGACCGGTGACAATATTACTAGAGGTATAATATGACAATCATAAAACAATTAGACCCCCATGTGGCGGACCTCATCGCCGCCGGCGAGGTGGTGGAGCGGCCCTCCAGCGTGGTGAAGGAGCTGATGGAGAACGCCATTGACGCGGGGGCAAACGCCGTGACGGTGGAAATCAGCCGCGGCGGCATGGCCCTCATCCGGGTAACGGACGATGGTTGCGGAATCCCGGCAGACCAGACCGCCACGGCGTTTCTGCGCCACGCCACCTCAAAAATCTCCGACGAGCACGATTTGGAGGCCATCGGTACGCTGGGCTTCCGGGGCGAGGCGCTGGCGGCCATTTCCGCCGTGTCCCGGGTGGAGCTGCTGACCTGCACGGACGACGGGGCGCTGGGCACTTCCCTATCCGTGGTGGCGGGCGAGGTGGTCAGCCAGGAGGAGGCGGGCTGTCCCAAGGGTACCACCATGGCGGTGCGGGAGCTGTTTTTCAACACCCCCGCCCGACTGAAGTTTATGAAGAAGGACGCCGCCGAGGGGGCCGCGGTATTCGCTGTGGTCCAGCGGGTGGCGCTGTCTCATCCGGAGCTGTCCGTGAAGTTCATCCGGGACGGCAAACAGGAGCTGCTGACCCCCGGCGACGGCCAGCTGAAAAGCGCGGTTTACGCCGTCATGGGCCGGGACATTGCCCTGGGCTTCCTGAGCGTGAAGGGGTCCGGCGAGGGCATGAGCGCGGAGGGCTTTGCCTCCCTGCCCGCTTGCTGCCGGGGGAGCCGGAGCTATCAGCACTTTTTCGTCAACGGGCGGTACGTGAAGAGCCGGGTCATGATGGCGGCGGTGGAGGAAGCCTACAAAAACCAGAAGATGGTGGGCAAATTCCCTGGCTGTGTCATCCATTTGACGGTGAAGCCCAGCGAGGTGGACGTGAATGTTCACCCCACTAAGACTGAGGTGAAGTTCCAGCGGGAACAGGCAGTGTTTTCCACGGTGTATTACGCGGTGCTGTCCGCACTGGATAAGGACCACACCCGTCCCCAGGCGGTGATGCCTGGGGTGAAGGCGGAGGATAAGGTGACGCCCAATCAGACCAGCCTGCCACTCAACGACCGGGCACGGGAGCTGAACGGGACCCAATTTATGCCTGCGTCGCGGTTCAAGCCTGTGTCCGGCATGGCGTCGGGAAAACAGCCGGAGCCGGTGGTTCTGCCCACGCCCAAGTCCAAGATGGACGCCGCGGCCCTGGCGGCGAAAAAGGAGAAGTCCTCCTTCCGGTGGGTAGAGCCCCTACCGGAGAAAACGGTAGAAAATTCGGTCGAAAAGGTGGAAATTCCCTCTGCTGACCTGACGCGGGCCGAGAAGGATCAGCCGGCGCCGATTCTGGACAAGGAAAAGGAGCTGCTGGCCGCCCAGGAGAAACAGCTGGAGGCCATATCCGTGCCCCAGCCCTCTGCCGAACCCGAGCCGCCCGCCCCAGAGGAGGAGCCCTGGATCATCCGGGGCGAGCTGTTCCGTACCTATGTGATGGTGGAGCAGGGGGACAAGGTTCTGCTCATCGACAAGCACGCCGCCCACGAGCGGGCCAACTTTGACCGGCTCAAGGCGGCGGATTACCGGCCCATGGTACAGGAGCTGCTGACGCCGATTACCTTCTCTCCCGCTCCGGAGGAGTTGGAAATTTTGATGGAGCAGACCGGGCTGCTGGCACAGTTCGGGTTCGAAGTGGAGGAGTTCGGGTCCTCCGCCCTGGCGGTGCGGTCCGCGCCGGATTACTTAGACGCCGGCGACATCGAGCCCGCCCTGTCCGAGCTGGCCCGGAAGCTGAGGGTGGCGGGCGCTGCCAATCCTCACTCCGTCCGCGACGAGTTGATGCACACCATGGCCTGCAAGGCGGCCATCAAGGGCGGCTGGCGCAGCGGGGCCGAGGAACTGGAGGAGGTGGCCCGGCTGGTGATGAGCGGGGTGGTGAAATACTGCCCCCAC
This sequence comes from uncultured Oscillospiraceae bacterium, assembly GCA_910588625.1. Taxonomy (GTDB): domain Bacteria; phylum Bacillota; class Clostridia; order Oscillospirales; family Oscillospiraceae; genus Enterenecus. Next base: position 86,511 of record CAJUQN010000001.1, on the reverse strand, counting down.
GGGCGGCCCGTGGCCATTGAGATGACGAAAAAACAGCTGGAAAAGCAGTTTAAACGGGTATGACAGGAAATGGGGATAATGACAAGCGCGGACTATGATGGAAACCTGGAAAAAGAGAGCGAACACGTAAGTGTCCGCTCTCTTTTGTCATCTAAGCCTTAAATCGTCCCCATAAAAAGTCAGCTCCTGATACAGGCCCGCCACACGGGAGGCCAGCTGTGCGCCGTATTTCCCGCCAATGTCCTGGGTGGACAGGTTGGAGGAGATGATGGTGTGCCGCCCGGTCTGGAGCCTGCTGTTGACCACCTCATACAGGCTGGCCCTGGCGGAGGGCAGGTTTTGCTCGCTGCCCAAATCGTCCAGAATCAGCAGGTCGCAGCCCAGATAGCGCCGGGCGCTGTCCCGGGCCTGCTGTTCCTCCTCCGGGTCCCGCGAGAACCGTCCGGCGCCCAGGAATCGGAAGATGTTCCCGGCGGTATCGTATACCACGGAGAATCCGCGGCGGGACACTTCCCGGGCGATACACCCGGACAAAAAGGTCTTGCCCAGCCCGGTGCTGCCGGACAACAGCAGATTTTTCAGCGGATAGCTGGGGAACTGCCGGGCGTAGCCCTCGCACACCATAACAATTTTGGACATATTCTCCCGCGGGGAGCGGCGCCCGTCCCAAGGCTGGTCGCTATAGATGTCCAGCCGCAGGCGGTCGAAATCCTGCTCGTCGGTGAGGTTCATCAGGGCAGTGAGGGCTTTCATCTGCTCTTGGGTACACAGCTCCTTGAGGCAGACGCACATTTTGTCGTCCACCCAGCCCCGGTCGCCGCAGTGGGGGCAGACGGGAATGTCGTCCAGTGTGTCGGGACCATGGCCTAACTCGGCCAGCAGCCGGGTCCGCTCTGTCTGGAGGGCCTGGTTCCGTTGACGGATGGCGGCGATTTCCGGACCATCCGCCGATACCTTCCGTCCCCCTGTGGCCAGCATGGCCAGGTCGGCCATGGTGCCCCGCAAGGCGGCGTCCAGCTCCCGCAGACGGGGTTGTTTGGCGTAGAGCTCCCGCTCTAAAAGATACCGGCGTCGGTCCTGTTGGTCCCGGCGGCGCTCCAGGCGGGCCAGGGCTTTGCGCATAACGGCGGGCTCGTAGGACATATCAGCCGCCTCCCTTCTTCTGTTGTTCGGCCAGGAACTGGTCTAACCAGTCGTTGTTTTTCTGGATGCGCTCCTGACTGGGCTGGAAGTCCTGGGGCTGGGCGGGGGCCTGGGAGCGCTTGGAGGGCCGGTCCCCCGCTTCCACCTGAGCGGGGGTTTTGTAGCCCGCTTTGTGCCAGGACTGTAAAATTTTATTCATATAGGGCCAGTTCATGGCCTTTTTCTGGTACACAGTTCGCTCGTAGGCCAGACGGATCAGCTCGTCGCTGAGTCCCATCTCCACCCAGGCGGCGATGAACTGCCGTTCTTTTTCCACGGCGGGGCGGCGGTCGGCCACGCCCACGGCCTGGAGGATGGCCCACTCCCGCTGGTCTACGCACTCCTGCCGGCGCAAGTAATCCTCGGCCCGCTCCAGAGTGTCCACGCCCAGGCGCTTCCAGACAAAGGCCTCCTTGCGGATGTCGGACATACGCGGAAAGGCGGCGGGGTTATTTTTCTGCCGCCGTTCCCGGCGGATGATCCACCCGGCCAGCAGAACGATGACCTCAGGGGAGAACCCCAGATAGTCATAAATGGTGTACAGGTATTTTTCGTCGTTGAGAAGGAGCACCCGGCCCAGCATCCCCTCCAGCTCCAGGCAGAGGGCCTGGAACTCCGATTGTTGTTCCCGGGCGGCGGTGATCTCCTCCCGGGTATATTCGGGCAGGCGGTCGTCCTGCCTGGGCGGCGGCGCCGGGGTGTTTTCCGGAGGGCGGGCCAGGCCCAGGGAAATCAAACGCTCCCAGGCGGGACGCAGCCGGGTGTCGGGCCAGCGCAGGCGGGCGGCGGCTTTTTCTCCGTCTCCGCCGCATTCCAGGAGGGCCAGGTAGAGGAGTGCCCCGTCTCCGTCGCCGGAGTCCACCAGCAGCCGTGCGGCCTGGGCGGTCATGGACAATATCTCGTTTGGCAGCAGCAGCGCGGACATGGCGCTTCCCCCTCTCGTTTGCCTCCGGCGGGTTTCTTTTTCTTTGTAAAGAAAAAGAAACCAAAAAGAAACTTTTGGCCGGCGCGCTAACGGGCGGACCCGGTCCTTTTTTGTCGGACTTCTATTCTACCTGATTTCAGGAAAAAAATCAACCGCCCCGCCAGATTGGGCGGAGCGGTCGGTTTTACGTTTAGTTTTTCAGCTTGGATATGTCCTCCAGGTAGATGGACACCTCGCCGCACTCCGGGCAGATTGCCACCTTGGGCTTGCCGATGCGTCCGCTGAAAATTTTGTTCTCCTCGGTGGACAGCACCACGCCGTAGCCCGCGCCCTCCACCCTTACGGCGCAGCCCTCCTGCATTTCCGCGCCGCACCTGAGACAATTCCGCATGATTTTGACCTCCTTTAATTGTTGACCTCCCAAGTTCCTGTTTCCCGCTAAATAGCGCTGCCGGGTTTGGAAAGCTTGATGGCCCAATAGCTGTACACCGACTGACTCACGCCCCAGATAAGGCACACCGCCATAGCGGGCAGGATGCCCCACTCAAAATAGATCCCGCCCAGAATGAATACCACCCACAGCGCCAGACAGGTGTAAGTCACCGCATGGAACGCCTTCAGGGCGCACTGGCCGATGGCGGCCCGCTCCGCCTCGTCGCAGCTGTCCAGCCACTTTTTATGGAACTTGGTGTCGTACACTGAGCCGCGCTTTTCCGGGTTGAGCCGCTTTGCGGCGTCCACCAGCTTTTGCTGGAAAAGCATGGTTGCCATTAAATTGACCAGAAACGCCCCCAGCCCCAAAAAGGTGTGGACCGGCTGGCTTAAAAATCTGCCGTGTATCATTCCGGCTAAATGGCCCGGCAGCAGGAAAAAGCCCAGAATCGTGGCCATGCTGGTGATCCAGATACATAAGGACAGCTTTTTCTCTATAGCCTCGCTGACGGCCTCGTCCTCGCCGTCCCAGTCGGCAAACTGCTTTTTCGCGCTGAAATACAGGGGAAGGCCCGCCGCCAGCTCCACCACCGGGCAGGCGCACAGCAGCCAGCCCGCCAGCCGGACGGCAAAAAAGCGCCAGAAGGCCTCCAGCAGTTCCCTGAAGCTTTCAAACTCCAAGAAGGCCGTGACCAGGCCCAGAACCAGGCCCGCCGCCATGCTCAGTACAAAAACAAAAGCGAATTTGCGGATTGCGATCCTGTTTTCCCGTTCAATAGGGTCATGATTGCCGTTCATCGTTCTCCTCCTCCAGGATAAAGATATCCTCCACCGCCACCCCGCATATTTTGGCCAGGGTAAGGGCCAGCGTCACCGACGGCGAGTAGTCCCCCCGCTCGATGAGGCTGATGGTCTGCCGGGACACCCCGGCCATGCGCCCCAGCTCCTGCTGGTTGACGCCCAGCGCCGCCCGGCGCTCCTTCAAGCGGCTTTTCAGCACGGCCGCGCCTCCTTTCTACTCGGATACCGTCTCCTCAGCGGCGATTGCCTCCCAGAGTTCCCGAAGCCCGCCCTTTTTCCCCGCGGCGATCCGTGCGCGGGCCTCCATGATGCCGTTTCGCACCGCCCACTTAACCACAAAATACAGTGCGCACAGCACGATCAGCGCCGTTCCCCCGCTGACACCCAGTTCATTCCAAACCATGTCATGTTCCTCCTGACAGCTCTATTTGTCGTTATGACAATTTTGTGCGCCTATTTGACAACTTTGCTTGTCATTAAGAGCATACCACAGAGCGGGCCCGCTGTCAACGGGAAATTTTACAAACCTGTTAAATTTATGTTTGGGCTTGTCAGACGGCGTCGAATTATGTAAAATGAAAAACACGACACCATCAGCCCCGAGAGGAAAGGAGAACCCATGAAAAAGCGCATTGCAGTCCTGGCCATGGCCGTCCTGCTGGCCGTCAGCTTCAGCACCACCGCGGCCCTGGCCGCCCCCGTATCCCCCTTTGTGGATTTGTCAGCGGACCACTGGTCCTTCCCCTACGTCAGCGAGCTCCACGCCCAGGGCGTGGTGGCGGGCGACCCGGAGGGCACCTTCCGGGGCACCGACCCGGTGACCTGGGGAGAGACCTTCAAGCTCATTCTGCTGGGCATCGGCGTGGAGGAGCCCCAGCGGGTGCCCGACACCCACTGGGCCTATTGCTATGTCCAGCCGGCTCTGGACAACCGGCTGGTCTATTCCTTCGATGAGATGTATCTGGACGGCATCCCCACCCGTCTGGACGTGGCCCGGATGGCCGCCCGCGCCCTGGACCTCACCGACATCTCCGGTGAGACTCCCTATGTGGACTGTGACGACGGCTACGTGGTGGAGCTGTATGAAAAGGGTATCATGGAAGGGGTGCTGGAGGCCGACGGGAACCGGTACTTCTACCCCGACCAGTCCATCGTCCGGGAGGAGATTGCCACCATCGTGTGGCGGATGATGAACGTGGACTATACGGCGGGTATGTTCCGGTATAATAATTACTGGCTGGATAAGCTGGAGACGGTTCAGCCCACCACCTACACCCCCGAGCAGTTCGGCAACGATGACAAGGACCGGGTCACATACTCCGGCGGCTTCTATGCCCGGGGCATCGATGTGTCCGGCCACAAACAGGAGATCGACTGGCAGGCGGTTGCCTCCGACGGCATTGACTTTGCCATCATCCGGGCGGGCAACCGGCTTTACGGCAAGGACAGCAGCGGCGCGGTGTGCGAGGACTCCTGGTTCGACCGTAATATGCAGGGGGCCATTGCCGCCGGGATGGACGTGGGGGCCTACTTCTTCTCCAACGCCATCACCGTGGAGGAGGCCATTGAGGAGGCGGACTTCTTCCTAGCCAAGCTGGAGCCTTACCGCCAGTACATTAACTACCCCGTGGTGTGCGACTGGGAGTTTCTGGGGGGCGCTCAGTCCAGGGCCTACGGCGTGGACGCAAAGATCATTACCGAATGCGTGGCCGCCTTTTGTCAGAGGGTCAAGGAGGCCGGGTATATGCCCATGTACTACTTCAACGAGTACTGCGGCTATGTGAAATTTGACCTGAGCAAGCTCACCGAATATGACGGTTGGTTTGCCGAGTACGCCAGCAAGCCCAGCAGCATCTATAATTTCCAGATGTGGCAGTTTTCCTCCAAGGGCAAGGTGGCGGGTATCAGCTCCGATGTGGACATGAATCTGTGCTTCGTGGCCTACCCCAACGCTAGGCGCTGGGCCCCGACGGTCAACCCCGGCATGCCTCAGCCCTCCCCCTCCCCCTCCCCCTCCCCGTCTGTGGAGCCGACTCCTCCGCCCACGCAGTACTTGAACCCGGTCATGCCTTGAGGCGGACACAGATAGAAAGACAAATAAAACCGCCGGTCCCGATTTGGGACCGGCGGTTTTATTTAGTTTAGAGAAGTTACAGCTTTTTCTGGGCGCCAACCTGTTCCAAGTCCTCCATGATTTCCTCCAGGCTGGACCCGGACTCGGCGCTGACAGTGCCGGTGACGGCGCCCTCCACGATGGGGCAGTCGGCCATGACGATTTTTCGGCCCTCCATGGTTTCGATAACCATCTCGGCGGTCATAACGGCGCTGCCCATGTCCATGAGTATGATGACCCCGTCGTCGGAATAGACGGCGTCTACGGCGTTGGAGATCTTCTCAAAGCTGGTGCCGAAGGAGCCGTCCTCCAGCCCGCCCGCGGCGGCGATAGGGGTCTCCCTGGCCATCATTCGGGCCAGATCCACCACGCCCTCCGCCAGCTTGGCGCTGTGGGACACGACGACAAAACCTACCATGTCACACCTCGCCCGCCACGATCTCCAACAGCATGGTGAAGGAGGTGGCGCCTGGGTCCTGATGGCCGATGGAGCGCTCGCCAATGTAGCTGGCCCGGCCCTTGGTGGCGGCGATGGTCTTGGTGTACTCCACGCCCTCCCAGGCGGCGGCCACGCCGGCGGCGAAGGAGGCCTTGGCATCCTGGGTCTCGTTCCACTTGGCCTCCATGGCCTCCTTGGCGGGGATCATGGAGTCCAGCATGGTTTTTTCACCCTTGGTGGAGCGGCCCCGCTGCATGACCCCCTCGATAGCGGTCTGTAGGCCTTCCAGGAAGCTGGGAACATCAATTTCTGCCTTGCCCTTAACGGCGGCGCCCATCTTCATAAAGCCGGTGCCGTACAGAGGGCCGGAGGCTCCGCCCACTGTGGACACCAGGGTCATGCCCACGGTTTTGAGAACGTCCCCAGGCTCTTTGTCCGCCATAGCGTCCAGCTTTTTGTCCACCTCGCCAAAGCCCCGGGCCAGATTGATGCCGTGGTCGCCGTCGGCGATGACGTTGTCCAGCTCGGTAAGAAAGTCCTTTTCCGCCTCAATCTTGGCTCCAACCTTCCGGATCGTCGCAATGAGTTTTTCAGTGTTCATTTGGTCAGCCCGCCTTTTTTAAATGTACTGTTTTACGCCTTGAAGCCCGGGGTGTCCGCCTTGGCGTCCAGCAGGCCCTTGAGCTGGTCGTCCAGCTTCAGCAGGGAGATGGAGAAGCCGGCCATCTCAATGGAGGTCATATACTCGCCCACGAAGGTCTTGTAAACCTTAACGCCCTTCTCGGCCAGCACGTCGGCGACGCGGTTGTTGATGATGAACAGCTCCATCAGCGGAGTGGCGCCGGAGGAGTTGATCATGACGGCCACCTCGCTGCCGGTGTAGTCGATGTCGGCCAGAATCTGGGCCAGCAGCTTGTCGGTGATCTCGTCGGCGGTGAGAATTTTCTCCCGGTGGGTGCCCGGCTCGCCGTGGATTCCGATGCCCACCTCCATCTCGTCCTCGGCCAGCTCGAAGCCGGGCTTGCCCGCGGCTGGGACGGTGCACGGCTCAATGGCCGCGCCCATGGTGCGAATGTTGTCGATGACCTTCTGGGCCACGGCCTGGACGGCGTCCAGATCCGCGCCGGTCTCAGCCATGGCGCCGGCGATCTTGTGGACGAACACGGTGCCCGCCACGCCGCGGCGGCCCACGGTGTAAAGGCTGTCCTTCACGGCCACGTCGTCGTTGACCACCACCTGGGCCACCTTGATGCCCTCGTCACGGGCCATGTCGGCGGCCATCTCGAAGTTCATCACGTCGCCGGTGTAGTTCTTGATGACCATCAGCACGCCCGCGTCGGTGGCGATGGCCTTGATGCCCTCATAGACCTGGTCGGGGGTGGGAGAGGTAAACACCGCGCCGGCCACCGCCGCGTCCAGCATACCCTCGCCGACGTAGCCGCCGTGGGCGGGCTCATGGCCGCTGCCGCCGCCGCTGATCAGGGCAACCTTGCCCTCCTTCTTGTTGGAGCGAACGACAACATTGCCGCAGTCCAGCTTGCGGATGTACTGGGGATAGGCCTTGACCATGCCCTGGATCATCTGATCCTCTACCTTGTCCACGGCGTTGATAAACTTTTTCATGGTAAATGCACTCCTTTATTAAAATGTCAAGAATTTTCGGGTGAAGGGCGGGAAAAGACGTTGTGGGGAAACAGGGAAACCGCTATAATTTAGGGTTGGAACGCGCTCGGACCATCAAAGGCGCAGAAAAACGTGGGAGGGATCGCTTTGGACCAACGTTTTTATGACGCGATGCTGGCTTCGCCGGTAATCGCGGCGGTAAAAGACATGGCACAGCTGGAGGATTGCCTGACGCTGGATAACATCCAGGTGGTGTTCCTGCTGTTTGGGGACCTGTGCACCATCGCGGACGTGGTGGCTAAGGCCAAGGACGCGGGCAAGGTGGTGCTGGTCCACGTGGACCTGATCTCGGGGCTGTCCTCCAGCCAGGAGATTGCCGTGGACTTCCTCCAGCAGAATACCCGGGTGGACGGTATTATCACCACCAAGCCCAACTTCATCCGCCGGGCTCGTGAGCTGAAACTGTTTACCGTTATGCGTTTGTTCGTCATCGACTCCATGGCGCTGTCCGGGATCAGCAAGCTGGAGAGCGTCAAGCCCGATTTTATCGAGGTGCTCCCCGGCGTTATGCCCAAGACCATCCGCAAGATTGCCCAGACCACCCGCATTCCCCTGCTGGCCGGGGGGCTGATCGCAGACAAGGAGGATGTAATGGCCGCCCTTGGCGCGGGAGCTATGGCGGTGTCCGCCACCAGCCGGGAGGTCTGGCGGATGTAGGCCGCGTCAGGAAAGGAAAAAACCGTACGGGCGCGGGACGGCCCCCTGCCGTCCCCTTGTCGGGAAGGGCGGGGCCTTTCCATGCCGGTACGGCTTTTCAAAGACGAACGCATTTTGGACGCACAGGCAGGGGGGTTACTTGCCCTCGCAGTTCATGTCGTCCAGGCTGCAGCTGGTGTCCTCGTCCTTGGCCACGGCGTTCATGTCGGTGATGGAGAAGGTCTGCTCCTCCTGGCCCTCCAGGCAGTTCATATCGTTCAACGCACAGGTACGGTCGTCATCGCTGGAGATGCCGTTCATGTTGGTGATGCCCAGGCCGCTCTTGATCTTAGATTCCTTTTTTTCCATGGTGGTGTTCCTCCTTCACATGGTTTCGTTGACGGGCGCGGCAAAATTGCCGGCGGGAGGGCAGTCCCTCCCCGTCGGATGGAGCTTCAGCAATGCGAACGGATTGCTTTCACCATACCAGTATAGCCCAACCTGCCCAAAAATACAAGTGGCTTGGCCGTATATTTTTGACAAAACTGCTATTTTGTTGGATGGGGCGGTGGGAATGGGTGGGGTTTTGGAGAAAATTCCTTGAAAAAACGGGATGGGTATGATATCTTTAGTTTGGATTGAAAGACGAATAGACCAGGTTCTGTTCGGAGAAATCTGCACACGTATCATTTATTTAGAATTAGGAGGAATGCGATATGGCACACATGATCGGCCAGAAGCTGGAGCCCTTCTCCGTCATGGGCTATCACGAGGGCGAGTTCAAGCCCTTCACCGAGCGGGACCTGCTGGGCCACTGGTCCGTCCTGTTCTTCTACCCCGCCGACTTCACCTTTGTCTGCCCCACCGAGCTGAAAGACCTTGCGGAGCAGTACGAGGGCTTTCAGGCGGAGGGCTGTGAGATCTACTCCGTCAGCGAGGACACCCATTTTGTCCACAAGGCCTGGGCGGACGCTTCCGACACCATCAAGGCCATCAACTACCCCATGCTGGGCGACCCGGCGGGGGTACTGGCCCGTCAGTTCGGCGTGCTGGTGGAGGAGGAGGGTCAGGCCCTGCGGGGCGCCTTCCTGCTGAACCCGGACGGAAAGATCGTGCTGTACGAGATCCACGACATGGGCATCGGCCGCAACGCCGAGGAGCTGCTGCGCAAGCTCCAGGCCGCCAAGTTCGTCCACGAGCACGGCGACCAGGTGTGCCCCGCCCACTGGCGCCCCGGCGAGGACACCCTGACCCCCAGCCTGGATCTGGTGGGGCTGCTGTAAATGGTTGCCACGGTTACTGTGGCCGCTCGTATCATCGCCGCTGTGGCTTATGCGGCCGTCGCGGTCGTGACCGTCGTCAGCGGGCTGAACAGGGGCGCAAATAAAGGCTGGATGAGCGTCGAGGCCGTTTCCTGGCTGACGGTGGGGGTCTTGTTCCTGCTCGTCCCGGTGGATTATATAATCCTCCCGGCGGTGCTGGGCGTCCTTTTGAATGTCGTTCCGATGCTGCGCGGCGCGAGAAAGCGAGGACAATAGAAAAAGGAGGAGTCTCTTATGCCGCTCCAACCCGAGAATTATCCCGCGAAAAGCCCTCTGATATCCTCTGAGCTGGAGGGCCAGCTCCAACCGCTGCTGGACAAGCTGGCCGCTCCCGTCACCCTGGTGTGCGTGCTGGATGAGGGGGACAGAAGCGGCGAGATGGCCGCCTTTGTCAACCACATCGCGGGGCTGTCGCCCCAGCTGTCCTGCAAATTCCTGAGCGTGGGAGAGGACCCGGCGGCAGACGAGGTCCTGGACGCATCCATGCTGCCCGCCACCGGCGTCTATGCCGGGGAGATCTTCGGCCGCATGGTGTTCCACGGCGTCCCCGGCGGCAAGGAGATCACCGGCTTCGCCGGGGCCCTGCTCAATGCGGGAAACGCCGCCAAGCCCTTGGACAAGCCCACCATGAAGGACATCGGCAAAATCAAGAAGCCGGTGAACATTCAGGTGTGCGTGTCCCTGGCCTGCCACCACTGCGCCCAGCTGGTCATGAGCGCCCAGCGGGTGGCCTGGGAGAATCCCCTGGTCACCGCCCACATGATTGACGCCAACCTCTACCCCGAGCTGGTGAAGCGGTACCAGATCCAGCGGGTGCCGCTGACCGTGCTCAACGGAGACAAAGCCGTCCCCGGCGGCAAGACCATGGCGGAGCTGACCACCCTGCTGGCCAAGCTGTAAAAATTTTATCCTGACATAATTGACTCCGCTGTCAAAGCCTTGGATCTTGACGGCGGAGTTTTTTGGTTATTTTTGCAAAAAATGGGGAGGAATTTTGTGGGAATCGTCGAAAATAACAGATGGGGCGGAAAAAACATTGATTTTCTTTTGCATATATGCTAAATTATAAAATACAATGTGATAGATGGCATTGAGCCCGGCAATGCAAAGGCCGGGAACTGAATACCATGAGCCTTTGAGACGAGCGCTGCAGGGTCTATACAGTGGGAAACCGCTGATGTTAGTCCTGCGCTCTTTTTTTGCCTCTGAGGGGGGAGCGGGGTCCAAAATCCTCCGCCAGAGTGCTGCAAGCCGGGCGCGTGAGACCGCCAGCCGTGAATTAGGAGGAAAATGCCATAATGTGCAGCAACACAAAGCAGAAGATTGCCCGTGCCCTGAGACAGCTGATGTGTGAGCGCCCCCTGAGCAAGATCACCGTGCAGGACCTGATGGAGCGGGCGCAGATGAAGCGGCAGAGCTTTTACTACCACTTCCAGGACATTTACGACGTACTGGGCTGGATGTGTGAGCAGCAGCTGGGCGCCCCCCTGCGGGAGGACCCGGAGATGGACTTTGAGGAGTGGTGCCTGCGTCTCATTCGCCTGATGGAGGAGGACCGGTCTTTCTACCGCCGTGTGTTTCTAGCGGGGAACCCGGAAATCGTCAAGGACTTCTGCGAGGGCCTGGTCCGGCCCCGGATGGCCCGGCGGCTGTTCCAGGCGGAGGACCTCCAGCAGCTCCCCCGTCAGCAGAGCTTTGTGGTGGATTTTTGCTCCAGGGCCCTCATCAGCTACTTTATGGAGCTGTGCTCCTCCCGGAAGGAGCTGGACTGGGATGAGGTCCACAGCTGCCTCCATAGCCTGCTGGACGTGCTGCGGCCCGCCGACGCCGTGTGTCTCCACGCACAGGCGGGGTGAGCGGAGCGCCCTAACAGCAACTTGACGATTTGTACAAAACCTGGGCGGCAGTCAAATAAAATTTATAAAATTCATACAATCGGGTCAGGTTGTCGAATGATTTTTTCCGGAGGACCTGATATAATATTTGTCAGCATAAGCGTTCCTGAGACTGGGCGCGGCTTTCCTAATCAGCGGCCCGGGGCAGGGACAAAGCAGGAGCGAACGGCCTGCTTTCACATATGTTGTAAATTTGAAAAGGAGGAACACGACTATGGCTAAGTACGTAATGGCGCTGGACGCGGGTACCACTAGCAACCGCTGCATCCTGTTCAATGAGAAGGGCGAGATGTGCAGTGTTGCTCAGAAGGAGTTTACCCAGTTCTTCCCCAAGCCCGGCTGGGTCGAGCACGACGCTGAGGAGATCTGGTCCACCCAGCTGGAAGTGGCCCAGGAGGCTATGAAGAACCTGGGCGTCACCGCCGCGGACATCGCCGCCATCGGCATCACCAACCAGCGTGAGACCACCATCGTGTGGGACAAGAACACCGGCGAGCCCATCCATCACGCCATCGTTTGGCAGTGCCGCCGTACCTCCGAGTACTGCGACTCCCTGAAGGAGAAGGGCCTGGTGGATAAGATCCGCTCCAAGACCGGCCTGGAGATCGACGCCTACTTCTCCGGCTCCAAGGTCCGCTGGCTGCTGGAGAACGTGCCCGGCGCCCGCGAGAAGGCCGAGAAGGGTGAGCTGCTCTTCGGCACTGTGGAGACCTGGCTGATCTGGAAGCTGACCAAGGGCAAGGTCCATGTCACCGACTACTCCAACGCCTCCCGCACCATGCTGTTCAACATCAACGAGCTGAAATGGGACGACGAGATTCTGGCTGAGCTGAACATCCCCAAGTCCATGCTGCCCGAGGCCAAGCCCTCCAGCTGCGTGTACGGCGAGGCCGATCCCCAGTTCTTCGGCGGCCCCATCAAGATCGCGGGCGCGGCCGGCGACCAGCAGGCCGCCCTGTTCGGCCAGACCTGCTTCACCCCCGGCGAGGCCAAGAACACCTACGGCACCGGCTGCTTCCTGCTGATGAACACCGGCGAGAAGCCCGTGTTCTCCAAGAACGGCTTGGTCACCACCATCGCCTGGGGCCTGGACGGCAAGGTCAACTACGCTCTGGAAGGCTCCATCTTCGTGGCTGGCGCCTCCATCCAGTGGCTGCGCGACGAGATGCGTCTCGTTGACTCTTCCCCCGACTCCGAGTACATGGCCCGCAAGGTCAAGGACACCAACGGCTGCTACGTGGTCCCCGCCTTCACCGGCCTGGGCGCTCCCCACTGGGACCAGTACGCCCGGGGCACCATCGTGGGCATCACCCGCGGCGTGAACAAGTACCACATCATCCGCGCCACCTTGGAGTCCATGGCCTATCAGGTCAACGACGTGCTCCAGGCCATGAAGGCCGACTCCGGCATCAACCTGGCTGCCCTGAAGGTGGACGGCGGCGCTTCCGCCAACAACCTGCTGATGCAGATGCAGGCCGACATCAGCGGCGCGCCCGTCAACCGCCCGATGTGCGTTGAGACCACCGCCATGGGCGCGGCCTATCTGGCCGGTCTGGCTGTGGGCTACTGGGCCAGCAAGGAGGACGTCATCAAGAACTGGGCCATCGACCGCACCTTCGAGCCCGCCATCGACGAGGCTGACCGCGCCAAGCGCTGCAAGGGCTGGAGCAAGGCCGTCAAGTGCTCCTACGGCTGGGCCAAGGAGGACTAAGGTCCTGTTTTCCGCGGCGTGAGCGCCGCGGCGTAACAACCCACATGGTTCTGTCCCCGGGGCGGGAACCCGCCCCGGGTATAGAGAATAAAAGAGGAGGTTTCTGTTTATGTTACCGTATGTTGCTGAATTCCTGGGCACCATGATGCTCATCCTGTTGGGTGACGGCGTGGTTGCCAACGTAACGCTGAACAAGTCCGGCATGAAGGGCGCTGGCTCCATCCAGATCACCATCGCCTGGGGCCTTGCCGTTATGGTTCCCGCCTTCATCTTCGGCGCGGCTTCCGGCGCCAGCTTCAACCCCGCCCTGACCATCGCCCTGGCCGCCCACGGTATGTTTGACTGGGCGCAGGTCCCCGGCTACATCGTGGCGCAGTTTGCCGGCGCTATCGTGGGCGCTTGCCTGGTGTACATTCTGTTTAAGGACCAGTTCGACGCCACTGATGACCCCGGCACCAAGCTGGGCGTCTTCTCCTGCGGCCCCTCCGTCCCCAATATGCCCTTGAACCTGCTGGCTGAAATCGTGGCCACCTTCGTTCTGGTATTTGCCATTCTGGGCATCCCCGCCACCACCGTTGCCGGTGTGGAGAAGTTCATGGTCTTCGGCATCATTGTTTCCTGCGGTATGTCCCTGGGCGGCCTGACTGGCTACGCCATGAACCCCGCACGTGACATCGGTCCCCGTATCGCTCACCAGATCCTCCCCATTAAGGGCAAGGGCGGCTCCAACTGGGGCTACGCGGTTGTCACTCTGGTTGGCCCGGTCATTGGCGCCCTGCTGGCTACTTTCCTGCACATGGGTCTGCAGGGCATGGGCTTCTAATTGAAGCAGACATCTGCCTGACCCAAGGTCTTTCGGGACCGCTTAATATCCCTGGACTCTCATGCTGAGTGATGAGAACGCTGTGAGCCGGGCAGCCCTGGTCCCTCCCCTTGAACAAGGGAGGGACCGGACCGGGCTGCCCGGTTCTTACTATCCAAAATTGGAAAAAATTAGACGCAAAAGGAGTGAACCTGTATGGTTGATATCGTCATTGTCGGCGCGGGCGTGTCCGGCTGCGCCATCGCCCGGGAAATCTCCCGGTACAAGGCGGACGTGCTGGTGCTGGAGCGGGAAGAGGATGTGTGCTGCGGCACCACGAAGGCCAACAGCGCCATCGTCCACGCGGGCTACGACGCCGCGAACGGGTCCCTGATGGCCAAGCTGAACGTGGCGGGCAGCCTGCTCATGCCCGAGCTGGCCCGGGAGCTGGATTTCGCCTACGAACAGAACGGCTCCCTGGTGGTCATGATGAGCGAGGAGGACCGCCCCGCTCTGAACAAGCTGTACGCCAACGGCGTGGCCAACGGGGTGGAGGGTCTGCGCATCGTGGAGCGGGACGAGCTGGTCCAGATGGAGCCCAACATCAGCGATGAGGCTGTGGCGGCCCTGTACGCCCCCACCGGCGGCATCGTGTGCCCCTTCGGACTCACCTTCGCCCTGGCGGAGAATGCCGCCCACAACGGCGTCAAGTTCCAGTTCGACAGTGAGGTCACGGGCATCGAAAAGATCGACGGCGGCTGGAAGGTGACCACCCCCAAGGGGGACGTGGAGGCCAAGGTGGTGGTTAATGCGGCTGGCCTGTACTCCGACAAACTCCACAACATGGTGGCCGACGACAATATGACCATCATCCCCCGCCGAGGCGACTACTTCCTGCTGGACCACACCACCCAGGGCCATGTCCACAACACCATCTTCCAACTCCCCGGCAAGTACGGCAAGGGTGTGCTGGTGGCCCCCACCGTCCACGGCAATACCATCGTGGGCCCCACCGCCATCGATATTGAGGACAAAGAGGGTGTCAACACCACCCAGGAAGGTTTGGACGACGTGCGCGCCAAGTGCGGCATGGCCGTGAAAAACGTGCCTCTGCGCCAGACCATCACCAGCTTCGCCGGACTGCGCGCCCATGAGGCCCGCCACGAGTTCTTCATCGGCGAGATCAAGCCCGGCTTTGTGGACTGCGCCGCCATCGAGTCTCCCGGCTTGTCCTCCTCCCCCGCCATCGGCCGCATGGTGGCGGGCATCGTGAAGGACATTTTGGGCTTGGAGGTGGACCTCTCCTTCGACCCGCGCCGCAAGGGCATTCTGGACCCCAAGACGCTGGACAACGAGGCCCACGCCGCCCTCATCAAGGAAAATCCGGCTTATGGCACGGTCATCTGCCGCTGCGAGACCGTCACCGAGGGCGAGATCATCGACGCCATCCACCGCGTGCCCGGGGCCCGCAGCGTGGACGGGGTGAAACGCCGTGTCCGGGCCGGTATGGGCCGGTGCCAGGGCGGCTTCTGCTCCCCCAGGGTCATGGAGATCCTGGCCCGGGAGCTGGGCGTGGACCAGAGCGAGATCACCAAGTCCGGCGCAGGGTCCAAGTTGATCGTGGGCGTCAACAAGGACGCCATTTGAGGAGGGCTGAACCATGAGAGAATATGATCTTGTTATCATCGGCGGCGGCCCTGCCGGCTTAGCCGCGGCGGTCGCCGCCCACGAGGCGGGGCTGAAGGATATCCTGATCCTGGAGCGGGACAACGAGCTGGGCGGCATCCTGAACCAGTGCATCCACAACGGCTTCGGCCTGCACACCTTCAAGGAGGAGCTCACCGGCCCCGAGTATGCCGGGCGCTTTATCGAGCAGGTCAAGAAGCTGGACATCCCCTATAAGCTGAACACCATGGTGCTGGATCTGGCGGCGGACAAGACCGTCACCGCTATGAACCGGGAGGACGGGCTGTTCCAGCTCCATCCCAAGGCGGTCATCCTAGCCATGGGCTGCCGGGAGCGCCCCCGCGGCGCGCTGAACATCCCCGGCTACCGCCCCGCCGGTATCTTCACCGCGGGCACCGCCCAGCGTCTGGTGAACATGGAGGGCTATATGCCCGGCCGCAAGGTGGTCATCCTGGGCTCCGGCGACATCGGCCTCATCATGGCCCGCCGCATGACCCTGGAGGGCGCTAAGGTCCAAGTGGTGGCCGAGCTCATGCCCTACTCCGGCGGCCTGAAGCGGAACATCGTCCAGTGCCTGGACGACTACGGCATCCCCCTGAAGCTGAGCCACACCGTAGTGGACATCGAGGGCAAAAAGCGGGTCGAGGCCATCACCATTGCCCAGGTGGACGAGAAGAACCGGCCCATCCCCGGCACGGAGGAGCGCTATGAGTGCGACACCCTTCTGCTGTCCTGCGGCCTCATCCCTGAGAACGAGCTGAGCCGCTCCGCGGGCGTGGAGATCAACCCCATCACCAACGGCCCCACCGTAAACGAGAGCCTGGAGACCAATATCCCCGGCGTGTTCGCCGCGGGCAACGTGCTCCACGTCCATGACCTGGTGGACTACGTGTCCGAGGAGGCCGGGGCCGCCGGACGTCATGCCGCCGACTATATCGCCTCCGGGTGCAAGACCGAGGACCACAAGGCCCTGCCCGTTAGGTGCGAGAACGGCGTGCGCTACACCGTGCCCGTGGCCATCCGGCCCGACGCCGCTGGGGAGAACGTCACCCTGCGCTTCCGCGTGGGCAACGTATATAAGAACAAAAAGGTGGCGGTCTATGCGGGGGACGCCTGCATCTTCAGCCGCAAGCGCCCCGTGCTGGCCCCCGGTGAGATGGAGACGGTCGTTCTCAAGACCAGCCTGCTGACCGACCACCCCGAGGCGGAAGGCATCACCGTGACTCTGGAGGAGGCGTAAGAGATGGAAGAGAAGAATCTGATCTGTATCAACTGCCCGCTGGGCTGTCCGCTGACCGTCACCCTGGAGGGCGGCGAGGTCAAAGAGGTCAAGGGCAACACCTGCCCCCGAGGCGACGCATATGCCCGCAAGGAGCTGACCAATCCCACCCGCATCGTCACCAGCACCGTGAAGGTGAAGGGCGGCAAGTTGGCCATGGTTTCCGTCAAGACCGCCAACGACATCCCCAAGGGAAAAATTTTCGACTGCGTGAAGGCCATCCAGAACATCGAGCTGGAGGCCCCCGTGGCCATCGGCCAGGTAGTGCTGGCCAATGTGTGCGGCACTGGAGTGGACATCGTCGCCACTAAGAACGTGCCCGCGAAATAAGCGCGACCAAAGGACAGCAAAAGCCCCCGCCGTACGGCGGGGGCTTTTCGTTCCTGCGCTGGGAAAATAAGCCCGCCCGGCCGGGGGAGGATCAGTCCCAGCCGGACGGCGCTCTGCCGATCCTGGAATCTGTGCCTGTCTGGTTTGCCGTTTGGACGGACGGCTCAGAACATGGAGCTTTCCTTGGGCATAATCAGGGCGGCGATGATATAAACCCACAGGGACAAGCCCGCGAACCACGCCAGCAGGACGGTGGCTACGCGCACGACCGTGGGATCGACACCGAGGTAACGGGCGATTCCGCCACAGACGCCGCATATTACGGAGTCAGAGCAGTCGGTACGATACAATCTTTTCATGATAGGATCTCCTTTCAAAAGTCAAAGGGGTGACCGTCATTCAAAAAATCAGAGGGGCCGGGGGATGGAGCCGCAGGGGCAGCTGCCCCCTGCGGGCAGAAGGCCGATAGAGGTCTGACACAGGCCAGCGTCTACGGGGCATCTGTCCCGCCTTCCCCGCTGCCCGGCGGCCCCCAGGACAATGCTCGTCCCAGAGGTCAGCGGCCCCCTGATATCGTCGATGAAAATACAGCTCATTTCAAAGACCTCTTTTCTTTAATAACGCTCCAGCGACACGTCGCCGCTGACGGTGGTGATGGAGTACACCGGTCCGGAGCCGTCCCCGTAGACGGCCTGACCGTTGATATAGTTGACGGGGAAGTCACAGCGCATATCGCCGCTGACCGTTTTCATGTGCACGGAGAAGGGCCCCGCGTCAGGTAAGTGGGCCTCGCAGTCCCCGGACTTGGAGGATAGCTCCAGTACCTGGGGCAGGGCGGAGGTCTCCACATTCACGTCCCCGCTCATGGTGTGGCCCCGGAATTGGGCAACAAGGCCCTCCAGGTCGATGTCGCCGCTGGCGGTTTTCAGGGCGGCGCACTCGAACTGCCCCCGCAGGCCGATGTCGCCGCTCATGGTTTCGGCATGGAGTTCAGCACAGGTGCCCTCCAAATCCAAGTCCCCGCTGGCGGAGTTGAACCGAAGCAGCCGGCAGGCCCGCAGGCGGACGTTCAGGTCGCCGCTGGCGGTTTTGACGGACAGCTGGTCCACATCCAGCCCGTCCCGGTCGATGTCCACATCCCCGCTGGCGGTGTTGATGGTGAGCATCTCCCAATGACGGCGGGGCAGGAACAGCTCCACATCGGCGGAGCGGAGCCCCCGGAGGGAGAAGAAGGAGGAGCTGGCGGTGCGTCCCTCCCGGATGGTGAGCACTCCGTCGGCGGAACAGGTCACATCCAGGTCGTCCACGTCGCCGTCGATGATAACCCCGGCGTCGGGGGCCTCGGACATATGGATGGAGACGTCCCCCGCCCCGGTGAATACCTCGATGCCCCGCAGGTCCCGCAGGGCGGTGACGGAATAAGAGCCGTCGTCATTGTTGGTCATGGATGCGTCCTCCCCGGTAAAATGTGGGCCGCCACTCTCCTGGGCGTCCCCGCCGTACTCGCCCCACTGGGTGAAAAAGCCGCCCTTGGTCTTGTCGTAGCCAAAGCCATAGACCACGTCTTTTTTCTGCTTGGGCCCTCCCCCGGCGAAAAAGCGGCCCTCGTCGGTGTTCAGCTCGGCCTCGAACTCCCAGCCGTCAGAGGTCTGGGCTGTGGGCTGTTCAGGGGTGCCGGAAGCCTGGGGCTGCTTGGGAGAATCATCGGGAGTGGGATCGTTGGGCTTGGAGTTGAAATGAACCCGCACGTGGCCGTTGTCCCGCTGCACCGTAGTGCGGCGCTGGATGGCCTCCTTGGCCTGCTTGAGGGCAATCTTCGCCTGGTCGATGGCGGAATTGCACGCCTCGGAGACCCCGGCGAGGACGGCGTCAAAATCGCTCTGAGGGGCGTTGCAGCCGCTGTTATAGGCCTGATTGCTCCCCTGATTGGAAGCGCCTGGCTCCGCGTTCAGGTAGTTCAGCAGTTCATCCACGTCCCCCAGATCGTCCATGGCCCGCTGGAACGCCTCCTCCTCGGGTACGCCCGCGCTGGTCATGTCCAGAAAGCGGTGATACAGGTTGTCGGACAGTTCCTCCACCAATTCATCCTTGGCGGTGGACTGAGGCGCGGCGTGCAGGGTTCCGGCCACCGCGTCGATAAATTTGCGCTTGATGTCTTCCATCATGTTTCAAACCTCCTCTATCGAAGTGAGCGCGTCCAGCAGGGCGCGGGTATTTTCCCATTCCTGGCGGGCCTCCGCCCAGCGCTTGCGGCCCGCCTGCGTGATGGCGTAGTACCTCCGGCGGGCGCCGGGGCCGTCGTCCCCCCAATAGGAGGCGATGAGACCGCTCTGCTCCAGACGCTTAAAGGCGGTGTATAGGGTGGCCTCCTTGAAGCCATACTCTCCTTGGGTGCACTCTAGAATGTTCTTGTTGATCTCATAACCGTAGTTGTCCCCGCGCATCAATTGTGTTAAAATGATAGCGTCCGTGTGTCCGCGCAGGGTATCCGCTGAAATCGACATGGCGTCCTCCCTTCTGTTCTGGGTCCTTTTCCGGATACCTGGGATACCCGGCTATCCAAGATACCTCATAAGGCGAAGTACCTATGTGAGCTATAATATAGCACGAGATACCTCGTCTGTCAAGGTACTTTGCGAAAAAATTTTTGCGCCCTTTTTTCGATGCGGGGCGCGGTAAGGAGATGGATCAAAATGAGCGAATGCAGCCACGACTGCTCCTCCTGCGGCCAGAGCTGCGGGGAGCGCACTGAGCCCCAGAGCTTTTTGAAGCCCGCCAACGACCAGTCAAACATCAAAAAGGTTATCGCCGTGGTCAGTGGCAAGGGAGGCGTGGGCAAGTCCGCCGTCACCTGCACTTTGGCCGCTGCTATGGCCAAACGGGGCAAGAAGGTGGGTGTGCTGGATGCCGACATCACAGGCCCCTCCGTGCCCCAGGCCTTCAATATCCACCAGCGGGCGCTGGGCTCCGAGGGCGGCATTCTCCCCGCCGTTACTGAGGGCGGCATCAAGCTGATGAGCCTGAACCTGCTCATTGAGCACGAGACAGACCCAGTAGTGTGGCGGGGGCCCGTCATTGCCGGCGCGGTGGAGCAGTTCTGGACCGATGTGGTGTGGGGCGAGCTGGACTACCTGTTTGTGGATATGCCTCCCGGAACGGGAGACGTGCCCCTGACGGTGTTCCAGTCCCTGCCGGTGGACGGGGTCATTGTGGTCACAGCCCCCCAGGCCCTGGTGGGCATGATCGTCACTAAGGCGGTGCGGATGGCGGAGATGTTGAACGTGTCCGTGCTGGGCCTGGTGGAGAACTACTCCTATTTCCGCTGCCCCGACTGCGGCGGCGAGCACCCCGTGTTCGGCCCCAGCACCATCGACGCCCTGGGGGCGGAGCTGTCCCTGCCGGTACTGGCCAAGCTGCCCATTGACCCGGCCCTGGCCCAGGCGGTGGACGCGGGCAAGGTGGAAGGCTATGAGCCAAACCCCATGGCTAGCGTGGCGGAGCGGCTGGACAAAGAGTAGCACATAATTATATGCAAAAGCGCCCGGAGCAGTACACTCCGGGCGCTTTTCTCTTCCCCGCCCTTGCCAAATCGGGGCGGGTCTGCTACAATGAGACAGATTCGACAGCATTCGACAAAATATGACAAAATTCGACAATAAGAGCGGAAGGTATTCCCAGGGGAGATAAATTGAAATCCGCATAACATAAGACAGTGGAGAAAGGGGGCGGGAGCATGGACAGACCGTCCATCGACCAAGGCGCAGCACGGACGGCGGCGGAGCTGCGCTTACAGCTGGCGCAGATGACCACGGCCACCCAGGTATTGGAGCAGAGCGCCACGGATGAAAAGAGTAAGCGGTATCTGGCGGCACTGGAGCAGGGCATCTGCCGGATGCTGCGCATTGTGGGCCGTTTGGAATTGACGGACCGGCTGGGCGGCCAGGATGTTTCCGCCCGTCTGGAGCCTGCCCTCACCGATTTTGCCCGGCTGACCCGGGAGCTTGGAGAGCGGCTGGGCCAGCTGTTGGCCTATGCGGGGGTAGAGCTGGCGGTAGATGCTCCCGAATGGATGGGGGCCCTGGCGGACGAAGGGTTGATCCGCCAAATGCTGATGGAGCTGGTGTCCAACGGGGCCAAGGCGGGAAAGCGCGTCGCGTTGAGCCTGACACAGCACGGCCAGCGGGCGGTATTCACCGTGGAGGACAACGGACCGGGGGTGGAGCCGGAGCGCATGAGCCGCCTGTTTACCGGCGAAGAGGAGGCCATACCAGACTGGCGCAGGAGCGGCGTGGGAATTGCCATCGCCCGGCGGGTGGCGGACCTGCATGGTGGAACACTGGTGGCGGAGTGTGTCCCCGGAAAAGGGCTAAAGGTGGTGGCGTCCATTCCTCTGGGTACGCCGGGGGGGAGCGTGTTCCAGACCCCCGCCCTCACCTGGGACCGGGGAGGATTTGACGAGGAGCTCATCGCCCTCAGCAACCTGCTGCCCGTGAAAGCCTTTGGGCCAAAAAGCGAATGAAGGGGGTTCAAGAGGCGTGCTGCACAGCGCGTCTCTTTTTTATGAGGTCCGCCGGTGGCTGAAATCGCCCTCCCGGGAGATGGTGTCCGCCACCGCCGCCAGCACCTCCCCGTGGGTCTGGTCAAACAGGTGGGTGTAAATGCGCTGGGTGATGCTGGGACTGCTGTGCCCCATGGCCCGGCTGATCTGGTACATGGGCACCCGGGCACTGTTGGCCATGCTGGCGAAGGTGTGCCGCAGGCCGTGGAAGGTGATGGGGGGCAGATCGTTTCGGCGGATAAAGGCAGAGAAAGCGGTGGACATCAGATTGGGGTGCAGGGGCTGGCCCATGGCGTCCAGCAGAAGGAAATCATCCAGCCCGCAGGGCATCTCGTCCCGGATGCGCTTGGCCTGGAGGTTGTGGAGCAGGTCCAGCAAGTCCGCCAGGGCGGAGATGGACAGGGTGCGGCAGCTGTCGAAAGTCTTAGGGGTCTTTTCCACAACCCGGGAGCCCACGGTGGTGCGCACCCAGCGCACGGAGATCTGACCGGAGCGCAGGTCCACATCCCGCCAGCGCAGGCCCAAAATCTCACTCCGGCGCAGACCAAGGAAACAGGCCAGCCAGACAGGGACCTCCAGCGGGTCCCCCTGCACAGCTTGGAGAAGCTGGGCCAAGCGGGTGGGCGTGTAATAGGACACTTCCACCGTGGTGGCCCTGGGCGGTGTGGCCCGCTGGACGGGGTTGGTGGGGATAACCCCCTGCCGGAAGGCGGACTTCAGCGCCGTGTGGAGCAGAATGTGGTGCTTTCGAATGGTGTTGGAGGACAGGCTCTTTGTCTCGGACAGCCACTGATAGTAGCCGTTGATGAGCTCTGGCGTCAGGTCCGCCAGCCGGACCTTGCCCAGGGCGGGACAGATGTGGTTGTGAATGATGCTGTCATAGCCGTTGATGGTAGTGTCGGCCCGGAAGGGCTCGATGTCCTTCTCCATCCAGATGTCAAGCCAGCGCTCCAGCGTGACGCTGGAGCTGGCGGGAAGCCTGGTTTGGGGCATGGGAAAGCCGACTTTGGGTGATGGGGCGATGGGGCGCAGGGTGATGCGGCTGGCGCGGGTGTTGGGATGTGACATACTAATAGCTCCTTTTCTTTCGATTTGCCGTTCCTTCCAACAGCTTGGCCCAAAGGCCGGTAAAAATGGAAATAACAAAAAGTTATTTCTAAATCTTATATTATAAACTGTTATGGGCAGGAAGGGAAAGGGGGCCTTGACTTTTTCGCGGTTTGGCAATAAAATATTGTGCACTTGCCTAGGATATGGAAAACTCTATTTTGATATATAAAGGATGGAAACGACATGGCACAGGACAAAAACAAGCAGGTCAGCCAGATCACCGATATGGACGTGGACTTCGCCCAGTGGTACACCGACGTGTGTACCAAGGCGGAGCTTATTGGCTATGCCAAGACCAAGGGGATGTTTATCCTCCGCCCCTACGGCTACGCCATCTGGGAGAATATCCAAGGGTATCTGGACCGGCGTTTTAAGGAGACTGGCCACCAGAATGTGGCCATGCCCATGCTGATCCCCGAGTCCCTGCTCCAGAAGGAAAAGGACCACATTGAGGGCTTCGCCCCGGAGTGCGCCTGGGTGACCTACGGCGGCAGCGAAAAGCTGGACGAGCGTATGTGCATCCGCCCCACGTCGGAAACCCTGTTCTGCGACCACTGGGCGGACATCGTCCACTCCTGGCGGGACCTGCCCATGCTCTATAACCAGTGGTGCTCCGTGCTGCGCTGGGAGAAGACCACCCGGCCCTTCCTGCGCCACCGGGAATTTTTGTGGCAGGAGGGCCACACCCTTCACGCCACCGCCGAGGAGGCCATCGAGGAGACGGAGCGGATGCACCGCATTTACGCCGAGCTGTGCGAGGACGTGCTGGCCATGCCGGTGGTCATGGGCCTCAAGACCGACAAGGAGAAGTTCGCCGGGGCGGAGCGCACCTATACGATTGAATGTATGATGCACGATAAGAAGGCCCTCCAGAACGGCACCAGCCACTACTTCGGGGATGGGTTCGCCCGGGCCTTTGGCATCTCCTTCGCGGACAAGAACAACCAGCAGGCCACCCCGTTTGAAACCTCCTGGGGCATCACCACCCGCACCATCGGCGGCGTCATCATGACCCACGGCGACAACCGGGGGCTGGTGCTCCCGCCGAAAGTGGCCCCCACCCAGGTTATTGTCATCCCCGTGGCCCAGCACAAGGAGGGGGTCGTCGAGGCCAACCAGGCCGTGATGGACCGGCTGAAAAAGGCGGGGTTCCGGGTGAGAATGGACGACAGCGACAACTCCCCCGGCTGGAAGTTCGCGGAGTACGAGATGAAGGGCGTGCCCCTGCGCCTGGAGCTTGGTCCCAAGGACATGGAGAAAAACCAGTGCGTGCTGGTGCGCCGGGACAGCGGGGAGAAGTCTTTCGTCTCCTTGGATGGCATCGAGGCCACCGTGGCTAAGATGCTGGAGGATATCCACGCTGGGCTGTACGAGCGGGCCAAGAAGAACCTGGAGGACAACACCTACCCTTGCGCCACGCTGGCGGAGGTCAAGGAGAAGATGGAGAGCCAGGGCGGCTTTGCCAAGACCATGTGGTGCGGCGAGTTGGACTGCGAGCTGAAGATGAAGGAAGAGGCCGGGGTATCCTCCCGATGCATCCCCTTTGAGCAGGAGCATTTGAGCGACGTGTGCGCCTGCTGCGGGAAGCCCGCCAAGCATATGGTTTACTGGGGCGTGGCGTACTAAGCGAAAAACAAAAGCCTTCCCTCTTTGAGGGGGAAGGCTTCTTTGTGCCTGAAGCGCTTGTCTTGGAGGGGTGGTCATGTTGCACATACGCCTTTTCGATAAAAGCCCCAAAACCGTGAAAAAACTTTGCAAAATGGGCAAAAAACTCCTTGACTTTCTGCATCAGTCTGTTGTACAATAGTCAAGCGCCTGTGAAAGGGCGCGCTGCGATGATGCGGGAGATTGCTCGCCTGGCGAGGTAACTTCCGCGGAGTATGTCCGTAAAATCGGGCGGCTGAGAGATTCCCTTCCGCTGGCGTATATCGCCTTGGGTGGGTGGAACCGGCTCGCTTTGCGCCGGTTTTATTCATGCCGGGGAGTGATACGCACGGAAACGTGGACGGAATCGCTCACCGTACGAAGCGAGGACGCAGTTGTTCCAGTGTCACTTCGTATGTCAAGGAGGAAAAACAATGGCAGCTCAGAAAGAAATGATCCGCATCCGGCTGAAGGCCTATGACCATCAGCTCATCGACCAGGCCGCCGAGAAGATCGTGGAGACCGCCAAGCGCAGCGGTTCCGCCGTCTCCGGCCCCATTCCCCTGCCCACCAAGCGGGAGATCGTCACCATCTTGCGTTCCCCCCACGTAAATAAGGACTCCCGGGAGCAGTTCGAGCGCCGCACCCACAAGCGGCTCATCGACGTTGTCAAGCCCTCCCAGAAGACCGTGGAGGCCCTGATGAGCCTGGATCTCCCCGCCGGCGTGGAGATTGAGATCAAACTGTAATCCCACGCAGCATTTCTAGTTTGCACCGCAGTCCGCCGCGTTTTGAGGCGGACGGGTCATGTTGGAAAACCAATGGGAGCCCAATGCCCACGTTTTTCAACCAATAACCTTAATAAGGAGGAATACACATGGAAAAGGCCATCATCGGCAAGAAGGTGGGTATGACCCAGATCTTCGACGAAGCCGGTAAGGTCATCCCGGTCACCGTCATCCAGGCGGGCCCCTGCACCGTGGTGCAGAAGAAGACCGAGGAAAAGGACGGCTACACCGCCGTCCAGCTGGGATTTGAAGAAGTCCCGGAGAAGAAGCTTTCCAAGCCCGAAGCGGGCCACAGCAAGAAGGCCGGCAAGTGCCTGCGGGTGCTCAAGGAGTTCAAGCTGGACAAAGCCGACGAGCTGAACGTGGGCGACGAGCTCACCGCCGCCGTGTTCGCCCCCGGCGACCGGGTGGACATCACCGGCATCAGCAAGGGCCACGGCTACCAGGGTGCCGTCAAGCGCTGCGGCGGCCACGTGCAGAAGAACACCCACGGCGGCGGCCCCGTCCACCGCCATTCCGGCTCCATGGGCTCCAGCACCGACCCCTCCCGCATCTTTAAGGGGCACAACGGCGCGGGCCAGATGGGCAACGAGCAGGTCACCGTCATGAACCTGGACGTGGTCCAGGTGGACGAGGAGCTGGGCGTCATCGCCGTGCGCGGCGCGGTGCCCGGTCCCCGGGGCGGCGTGGTGGCCCTGCGCACCAGCGCCAAGAAGCTGGCCGAGAAGCACCTGGTCGAGGGCAGCGGCCGCGTCAACCCGCAGAAGCAGTCCGCCCGCGTCAACCCGCAGAAGGCCTCTGCGCGTAACAAGTGAGAAAGGAGAGAATGACAAATGCCTAAGGCTAACCTTTACAATATGGCCGGTAAGCAGATCGGCGAGGTCGAGCTCTCCGAGGCCGTCTTCGGCATCGAGCCCAACCAGTATGTGGTCCACGACGTGGTCAAGAACCACTTGGCCAACTGCCGTCAGGGCACCCAGAGCAGCCTGACCCGCGCGGAAGTGTCCGGCGGCGGCAGGAAGCCCTGGCGCCAGAAGGGCACCGGCCACGCCCGTCAGGGGTCCACCCGGGCGCCCCAGTGGACCCACGGCGGCATCGTGTTCGCCCCCAAGCCCCGCTCCTACCGGTACACCCTCAATAAGAAGGTGCGCCGCCTGGCGCTGAAGTCCGCTTTGTCCGCCAAGGCCGCCGCCGGCAACGTGCTGGTGGTGGATAAGCTGGAGATGGGCGAGATTAAGACCAAGACCTTCCAGAGCTTCCTGAACGCTGTGGAGTCCAAGAAGGCCGTGGTGGTTACCAGCGACTCCAACGTGGTGCTGTCCGCCCGGAACATTCCTGGTGTCATGACCAGCCCCGCTAACCTCATCAACGTCTACGACATCGTCAACGCCAACCAGGTCATCATCGACCAGGCCGCGCTGGCCGCCATCGAGGAGGTGTTCGCCTGATGAAGACCGCATACGACGTCATCAAGCGCCCCATCATCACCGAGCAGTCCATGGCCGCCGCCACTGAGAAGAAGTACACTTTCGAGGTGGCCAGGGACGCCAACAAGATCGAAATCGCCAAGGCCTGCGAGGAGATCTTCGGCGTGAAGGTGGCTAAGGTCAACACCCTGAATATGCAGGGCAAGGTCAAGCGCATGGGCCGTTATCCCGAGGGACGCCGTCCCCACTGGAAGAAGGCCATGATTACCCTGACTGAGGATTCCAAGACCATCGAGTTCTTCGAAGGCATGGTGTAAGGAGGAGAATGAAGAATGGCTATCAAGACATATAAGCCCACAACCCCCTCCCGCCGTCACATGACCGTGTCCGCCTTCGAGGGGATTGACAAGAAGGCAAAGCCTGAGCGCTCCCTGCTGGAGAGCCTCAAGAAGAACGCCGGCCGCAACAGCTATGGCCGCATTACCGTCCGCCACCGCGGCGGCGGCAACAAGCGCAAGTACCGCGTCATTGACTTTAAGCGGAATAAG
This sequence comes from uncultured Oscillospiraceae bacterium, assembly GCA_910588625.1. Taxonomy (GTDB): domain Bacteria; phylum Bacillota; class Clostridia; order Oscillospirales; family Oscillospiraceae; genus Enterenecus. Next base: position 59,200 of record CAJUQN010000001.1, on the reverse strand, counting down.
CCGGGTAAGGCCACTGTGATTAACCTCCAGTATGACCCCAACCGCTCCGCCAACATCGCCCTCATCGAGTATGAGGACGGGGAGCGCCGCTATATCCTGGCCCCCGTGGGCCTGAAGGCGGGCCACACCATCATGACCGGCTCCGGCGCGGACATCCTGCCCGGCAACTGCCTGCCCATTTCGGAGATTCCCGTGGGCGAGACCATCCACTGCATTGAGCTCTACCCCGGCAAGGGCGCCCAGCTGGTGCGCTCCGCCGGCGCCGCCGCCCAGCTGATGGCCAAGGAGAACGGTATGGCTCAGGTGCGCCTGCCCTCCGGCGAGGTTCGGCTGGTCCGCGAGGAGTGCCTGGCCACTATCGGCCAGGTGGGCAACACCGACTGGGCCAACATCCACATCGGTAAGGCCGGACGCCGCCGCCACATGGGCTGGCGTCCCACCGTCCGCGGCTCCGTCATGAACCCCAACGACCATCCCCACGGCGGCGGCGAGGGCAAGTCCCCCGTTGGCCGTCCCGGTCCTGTGACCCCCTGGGGCAAGCCCGCCATGGGTTACAAGACCCGCAAGAAGAAGAACCGCACCGATAAATTTATCGTGCGCCGCCGCAACGGCAAGTAAGGGAGGGAGTGTAACAGATGAGCAGAAGTATCAAGAAGGGCCCGTTTTGCGCTCCCGAGCTGCTGAAGCGCGTGGACGAGATGAACAAGAAGAACGAGAAGAAGGTCCTCAAGACCTGGAGCCGCGCCTCCACCATCTTCCCCTCCTTCGTGGGCCACACCTTCGCCGTCCACGACGGCCGCAAGCACGTGCCCGTCTATGTCACCGAGGATATGGTGGGCCATAAGCTGGGCGAGTTCGCGCCCACCCGCACCTTTAAGGGCCATGCGGGCAGCAAGACCGGTAAGTAAGGAGGAGGAGAGAGAATGGAAGCGAAAGCCACACTGAGATACATCCGTATCTCTCCCCGGAAGGTCGGCATTGTGTGCGACCAGATCCGCGGCAAGAGCGTCAAGGACGCTGAAGCCATCCTGAACCTGATTCCCAAGGCCGCCTCCGACCCCCTGTCCAAGCTGGTTCACAGCGCCGCGGCCAACGCCGAGAACAACCACGGCATGGACCCCGAGAAGCTCTTCGTGGCCGAGACCTACGCCACCCCGGGCCCCATCATCAAGCGCTATATGCCCCGGGCCAAGGGCCGCGCCTATGGCATCAAGAAGAGAACTTCCCATGTGACCGTCGTGGTCAAAGAGCGCTGAAAAGGAGGTCGAAATAAATGGGACAGAAAGTGAATCCCCACGGCCTGCGCGTGGGCGTCATCAAAGACTGGGACTCCCGCTGGTACGCCCGTGACGAGAAGGTGGGCGACCTGCTGGTCGAGGACTACAACCTCCGCAAGGAGCTCAAGAAAAAGCTGTACGCCGCCGGCGTGCCCAAGATCGAGATCGAGCGCGACAACGCCAAGATCCGCATTTACGTGCACTGCGCCCGTCCTGGCGTTGTGATTGGCAAGGGCGGCGAGGAGATTGAGAAGCTGCGCGTCGAGCTGGAGAAAAAGCTGGGCAAGAGCGTGGCCCTGAACATCGTCGAGGTCAAGGACGTGGATAAGAACGCCCAGCTGGTGGCCGAGAACATCGCCCAGCAGCTGGAGAAGCGCATCGCCTTCCGCCGGGCCATGAAGAACGCCATGGGCCGCGCCATGCGCATGGGCGCTCTGGGCATTAAGGTCCAGGTCTCCGGCCGCCTGAACGGCGCGGAAATCGCCCGCACCGAGCACTACCATGACGGCACCATTCCCCTGCAGACTATCCGCGCCGACATCGAGTACGGCTTCGCGGAGGCGGCCACCACCTACGGCCGTCTGGGCGTGAAGGTCTGGATTTACAAGGGCGAGGTGCTCACCCAGACCCTGCGCACCACCCCCCGCACCATCGACACCAAGAACTATAAGGAGCGCGAGCAGCGGCCCCGCCGCCGAGACGACCGCAGGGGCGGCTTCAACCGCCAGGGCGGAGACCGGCGTCAGGGCGGCTTCAACCGCGACCGCCAGGGCGGGCCCCGTTCCAATAACGGCCCCCGTCCCAATAACGGCCCGCGTCCCTCTGCTCCTAAGGAAGGAGGCGCCCAGTAATGCTGCTGCCTAAGAGAGTAAAGTACCGCCGCGTCCACCGCGGCCGCATGACCGGCGCCGCCAGCCGCGGCAATAAGGTCTCCTACGGCGAGTGGGGCCTCCAGGCCTGCGAGCCCTCCTGGATCACCGGCAACCAGATTGAGGCCGCCCGTGTGGCTATGACCCGTTATACCAAGCGTGGCGGTAAGGTCTGGATCAAGATCTTCCCCGACAAGCCCATCACCAAGAAGGCGCTGGGTACCCGTATGGGTTCCGGTAAGGGCGCTCCCGAGGGATGGGTGGCCGTGGTCAAGCCCGGCCGCGTCATGTTCGAGATCGCAGGCGTGTCCGAAGAGGTCGCCCGCGAGGCTCTGCGCCTGGCCAGCCACAAGCTGCCCATCAAGTGCAAGATCGTCAAGAAAGAGACTGAGGAGAAGGGTGGTGAATGAAGATGAAGGCAGTCGAAGTGCGTAAGATGAGCGCCGCCGAGCTGGACGCCAAGCTGGTGGAGCTGAAGAAGGACCTGTTCAACCTCCGTCTTCAGCACGCCACCAATCAGCTCGACAACCCCATCCGCATCGCGGAGGTCAAGAAGGACATCGCCCGCGTCAAGACCATCCTGCGTGAGCAGCAGGGCCGATAAGGAGGAGTAAACGATGAGTGAAGTGAGAACCTCTTCTCGTAAGACCAGAGTCGGCCTGGTGGTTTCGGACAAGATGGACAAGACCGTTGTGGTCGCCATCGCCGACCGCGTGGCCCATCCTCTGTACAAGAAGATCGTAAAAAGGACCTACAAGCTGAAGGCCCACGACGAGAACAACCAGTGCGGCGTGGGCGATCGCGTCCGCGTGATGGAGACCCGCCCCCTGTCCAAGGACAAGCGCTGGCGCGTGGTTGAAATCATCGAGAAGGCGAAGTAAAAGGAGGTGCCAGTATGATCCAAGAAGAAAGCTATCTGAAGGTGGCCGATAATACCGGCGCCAAAGAGATCAAGACCATCCGTGTGCTGGGCGGGTCCCGGCGCAAGTTTGGCAACATCGGCGACGTAGTGGTGGCCTCCGTTCGGAAGGCCGCGCCCGGCGGCCAGGTGAAGAAGGGCGAGGTGGTCAAGGCCGTCATCGTCCGCTCCGCCCGGGGCGTGCGCCGCCCCGACGGCAGCTACCTCCGCTTTGACGACAACGCTGCCGTCCTCATCCGCGACGACAAGAACCCCCGGGGCACCCGTATCTTTGGCCCGGTGGCCCGTGAGCTGCGGGACAAGGATTACATGAAGATCCTGTCTCTGGCTCCCGAAGTGCTGTAAGGGGGGAGCGAGGTATGAGCATGAATGTAAAGAAGAACGACACCGTGGTGGTCCTGTCCGGCAAGGACAAGGGCAAGCAGGGCAAGGTTCTGTCCGTGGACCCCAAGGGCGGCAAGGTCATCGTGGAGAAGGTCAACCTGGCCTCCAAGCACCAGAAGCCCCGCCAGCAGGGCGAGGAAGGCGGTATCATCCAGAAGGAGACCCCGATTTACGCCTGCAAGGTTATGACCGTGTGCCCCAAGTGCAATAAGGCCACCCGCCCCGCCCACAAGGTGGAGGGCGGCAAGAAGGTCCGCGTGTGCAAGCACTGCGGCGCCGAGATTTAAGAGAGGAGGAGTATCACAATGGCAGATGAGAAAAAAGTGCCTAACCTGAAGGCGAAGTACACCGCCGATGTGGCTCCTGCCCTCATGCAGAAGTTCGGCTATAAGTCCACCATGGAGATCCCCCGCATCGCCAAGATCGTGGTCAACTGCGGCTGCGGAGAGGCCAAGGACAACGTGAAGGTGCTGGACAGCGTGGTGGCCGACCTGACCGCCATCACCGGCCAGAAGCCCATCATCACCAAGACCAAGAAGCCCATCGCCAACTTCAAGATCCGCAAGGATATGCCCATCGGCGCTAAGGTCACCCTGCGCCAGGACAAGATGTGGGAGTTTATGGACCGCCTGTTCAACGTGGCCCTGCCCCGCGTCCGCGACTTCCGGGGCATCAATCCCAACGCCTTCGACGGCCGGGGCAACTACGCCCTGGGCCTGAAGGAGCAGCTGATCTTCCCCGAGATCGAGTACGACAAGATCGACAAGATCCGGGGCATGGATGTGGTCATCTGCACCACCGCCAAGACCGACGAGGAGGCCAAGGAGCTGCTGACGCTGCTGGGCGCCCCGTTCACCACCAACGGCTGAGAGAGGAAGGGAACAAGCTATGGCCAAGAAATCCATGATCAACAAGCAGCAGGCTGAGCCCAAGTTCTCCAGCCGCCGCTACAACCGCTGCAAGATCTGCGGCCGCCCCCACGCCTACCTGCGCAACTACGGCATCTGCCGTATCTGCTTCCGGGAGCTGGCGTATAAGGGCGAGATCCCCGGCGTCCGGAAGGCGTCCTGGTAATTTCATGGTAACGAGTCCAAAGGCGGGAGTCTGAACGCTCCCGCCTATGGGCCTGTTATATGGCACTTACAAAATTCGCCGGATTTTGCGTTAAGTGCCGCATTAAGAGACCCCCAGCGAGGGAAAAGGCGGACAACAGGTCGGGAGACGATGCCTAACTTCCGATACCTTTCCGCTTATACCGGAAGAAGCGCGGAGCCGCCGGGAACAGGCGGAGCGTGACAACTCCGGTAATCTTAATAGGAGGTAAGACTCATGCAAATCACTGATCCCATTGCGGATATGCTCACCCGCATCCGCAACGCGAGCAACGCCAAGCATGACACCGTGGATGTTCCTGCTTCCAACATGAAGAAGGCCATCGCTCAGATTCTTCTGGACGAAGGCTATATCAAGAACTTCCAGACCATCAATGATGGAACTCAGGGTGTCATCCGCATCACTTTGAAGTATATCCAGCCCGGAAAAGAGAAGGCCATTACCGGCCTGAAGCGGGTATCCAAGCCCGGCCTGCGCGTCTATGCCGGCGCGGAGGAGCTGCCCCGCGTGCTGCGCGGCCTGGGCATCGCCATCGTTTCCACGTCCAAGGGCGTCATGACCGACAAGAAGGCCCGCCAGGCCCATGTCGGCGGCGAAGTCTTGGCGTTCGTCTGGTAAGGAGGGTTATAGGAATGTCTAGAATTGGCAGAGCTCCTATCGCCGTTCCCGCCGGCGTGGAGATCAAGATCGAGGATAACAACCTCGTCACCGTGAAGGGCCCCAAGGGTACCCTCACCCAGCAGCTGCACCCCAATATGACCATTAAGCAGGAGGGCGCTGAGCTGCACGTCACCCGTCCCAACGATTTGAAGGAGAACCGCTCCCTCCACGGTCTGACCCGCACCCTGCTCCACAACATGGTGGTGGGTGTCACCGAGGGCTTCAAAAAGACCCTGGACGTCAACGGCGTGGGCTACCGTGTGGCCATGGAGGGCGGCAAGCTGGTCATGAACCTGGGCTTCTCTCATCAGGTCATCATGGAGGCCCCCGCTGGCATCACCGTGGAAACCCCCAGCGCCAACCAGATCGTGGTTTCCGGCTTCGACAAGCAGCTGGTGGGCCAGTTTGCCGCCGAGGTCCGCGAGAAGCGTCCTCCCGAGCCCTACAAGGGCAAGGGCATCAAGTACTCTGACGAGGTCATCCGCCGCAAGGTTGGTAAGACCGGCGTCAAGAAATAATAAGGAGGTGTGCCGATTATGATTAACCGTCCCAATACTAAGGCTCAGCGCCTGCACCGTCATAAGCGCGTTCGCGGCAAGGTGTCCGGCACCCCCGAGCGTCCCCGCCTGAACGTGTTCCGCAGTGAGACCAACATCTACGCCCAGATCATCGACGATACCAAGGGTGTTACCCTGGTCTCCGCTTCTTCCCAGGAGAAGGGCTTCGAGGGCCCCGGCAGCAACTGTGAGGCCGCCAAGAAGGTGGGCGAGGCCATCGCCCAGCGCGCCAAGGACAAGGGCATTGAGGCTGTCGTGTTCGACCGCGGCGGCTACCTGTACCACGGCCGCGTGAAGGCTCTGGCCGAGGGCGCCCGCGAGGGCGGCCTGCAGTTCTAAGGGAGGAGGAAAAAAGAATGCCTAGATTTGAAAGAGAACCCAAAGAGTTCGTGGAGAAGCTGGTCTATCTGAACCGCGTCTCCAAGACCGTGAAGGGCGGTCGCGTGGCCAAGTTCTCCGCCCTGATGGTGGTCGGCGACGAGAAGGGCCGCGTGGGCTATGGCCTGGGCAAGGCCGCTGAGGTGGCCGAGGCCATCCGCAAGGGCATCGAGGACGCCAAGAAGAACATGGTAAATGTCACTCTGTCCGGCACCACCATCCCCCACGAGGTCATCGGCGAGTTCGGCGCCGGCCGCGTCCTGCTCAAGCCCGCTTCCAAGGGTACCGGCATCATCGCCGGAGGCCCGGTGCGCGCCGTGATGGAGGCCGCCGGCGTGTCCGACATCCGCGCCAAGTGCCTGCGCACCAACAACCCCCAGAACGTGGTGGCCGCCACCATGGAGGGTCTCAAGTCCCTGCGCAGCCCCGCTGAGGTCGCGAAGATCCGCGGCAAGAGCGTGGAAGAGATCTTAGGTTAAGGAGGCTCAAGACAATGGCTAAAACCATCAACATCAAGCTCGTCAAGAGCCTGAACGGCCGTCTGGCCAAGCATAAGGCCACCGCTGAGGCCCTGGGTTTGCGCAAGATCGGCGACACCACCGTACAGCCCGACAACGAGGCTACCCGGGGCAAGATCGCCCACATCGGTTACCTGCTCCAGGTCACCGAGAACGCCTAAGGAGGTTGCGACCATGAATCTGCATGAACTGTCTCCCGCTCCCGGCTCCACCCAGGTGGGTAAGCGCAAGGGGCGCGGTCCCGGCACCGGCAACGGCAAGACCGCCGGTCGCGGCCACAAGGGCCAGTGGGCCCGCAGCGGCGGCGGTGTCCGCATCGGGTTTGAGGGCGGCCAGATGCCTCTGGCCCGCCGCCTGCCCAAGCGGGGCTTCAACAACATTTTTGCCAAGCGCCTGGAGGCTATTAACGTCTCCTCCCTGAACAAGTTCGAGGACGGCGCTGTGGTCAATGTTTGCGATTTGCTGGAAAAGGGTATCATTTCCAAGTGTGAGTACGGCGTCAAGGTCCTGGGCAACGGGGAATTGACCAAGAAGCTCACGGTTCGGGCTTCCGCGTTCTCCGCTTCTGCCAAGGAGAAGATCGAAAAGGCGGGCGGTACTGCGGAGGTGATCTGAGGATGATTCAGACCATTCGCAACGCCTGGAAGGTGCCGGAGCTGCGCAATAAGCTGTTGTTCACCATCTTCGCCCTGCTGATCTTCCGCGTGGGCGCGGCGGTACCGGTGCCTTTCATTGACACCGACACGCTCGGCAGCTATATCCAGTCCCAGTCCGCCAGCATTTTCTCCCTGCTCAACGTGATGAGCGGCGATGCCTTCGCGCAAGCCACCGTGTTTGCTTTGAGCATCCAGCCCTATATCAACAGCTCCATCATTATTCAGCTGCTGACCATCGCCATCCCCGCGCTGGAGCGCCTCCAGAAGGAGGGCGGCGAAGAGGGCAAAAAGAAACTCCAGGCCATCACCCGGTACGCCACCGTGGCCATCGCCCTGATCCAGGCCTTTGGCTACTACACCTTCCTGCGGGCCGGCTCCAACGGCCAGAGTCTGCTGACCGTCACCGGCGTATGGCCCGCCTTTGTCATCATTGCCGCCTTCGTGGCCGGCTCCGCCTTCCTGATGTGGTTGGGTGAGCAGATCACCGAGTTCGGCATCGGCAACGGCATCTCCATCATCCTGTTCGCCGGCATCGTGGGCCGTGTGCCCAACATGGTGTATAACATCTATCTGGGCGTCATCGGTTGGATGAACGACGCCAACCCGGAGACCGCTATGGTGCTCCACCCCGCCTTTATCCTGCTCATCGTGCTGGGTATGCTGCTGCTGGTGGCCTTCATTGTGTTCATGGACAACTCCGAGCGCCGCATCCCCGTGCAGTACGCCAAGCGGGTGGTGGGCCGGAAGATGTACGGCGGCCAGTCCAGCCATCTGCCCATCAAGGTGAATATGTCCGGCGTTCTGCCCATCATCTTTGCCCAGTCCATCGCGTCCATCCCCGCCACCATCGGGATGTTCGTGCCCTCCGCCCAGGTGAAGGGCAGCGGCTGGAACACCTTCCTGGATATCTTTGATACCCGGGGCGTGCCCTACTGCATCGTGTATTTCCTGCTGATCGTTTTGTTCAGCTACTTCTACAACACCATTCAGTTCAACCCCATCGAGGTGGCCAACAACCTGAAGAAGAACGGCGGCTTCATCCCCGGCTTCCGCCCGGGCAAGCCCACCAGTGACTTCCTCAACAAGGTTGTGTCCCGCGTCACCATGTTCGGCGCGCTGTACCTGGCCGTGGTGGCCCTGCTGCCCACCATCGTGGGCAATATCATGGTGCTGGCCAAGAGCAGCGCGGGCAGCAGTTTGGCCATCGGCGGCACGTCCGTCATCATTGTGGTGGGCGTGGCCCTGGAGACCGTGAAGGCTCTGGAGGCCCAGCTGATGATGCGCCACTACAAGGGCTTCCTTGAGTAAGCCGTGGAGGCAGCGGGTATGAAACTGATTATGTTCGGCGCCCCCGGCGCCGGAAAGGGGACCCAGGCCGCCATCCTCAGCGATCGGCTGGGCATTCCCACCATTTCCACAGGCAACATCCTGCGGGCTGCTGTGAAGAACGGCACGCCCGTGGGACTCCAGGCCAAGCGTTACATGGACGCGGGCCAGCTGGTGCCCGACCAGGTCATCATCGACATCATCGTGGAGCGGCTGGCCGAGGCCGACTGCCAGAACGGGTTTATTCTGGACGGCGTGCCCCGCACCATCCCCCAGGCCCAGGCGCTGGAGCGCGCGGGCGTCAAGTTCGACTGCGTGCTGGACATCGAGGTCCCCGATTCGGAGATCATGAACCGTATGACCGGTCGCCGGGCCTGCGCCGCCTGCGGCGCCACCTATCATGTGGTGGCCGCGCCTCCCAAGAGCGAGGGTGTGTGCGACGCCTGCGGCGCGGCTCTGGTCCAGCGGGACGATGATAAGCCTGAGACTGTCCAAAGCCGCCTCGACGTGTACCACAGCCAGACAGAGCCTTTGAAGGAGTTTTACGCTCAGCGGGGTGTGCTCAAGTCGGTGGCTTTCCAGCCCGGCATCGAGGCCACCACCAAGGCCATTGCGGACGCACTGGGGATCTGATTATGGAACTTATCACCCTGAAATCCCCTCGGGAACAGGAGGCTATGCGCAGGGCTGGGCGGGTTACCGCCCAGGCCAGGGCGCTGGCGGGCAGCATGGTCCGCCCCGGCGCCACCACCAAAGAGATCGACGACGCGGTGCGCAAGTTCATCCGCAGCAAGGGAGGACAGCCCTCCTTCCTGGGATACGGCGGCTTTTCCGGGTCCGCGTGCATCTCGGTGAACGAGGTGGTTATCCACGGCATCCCCTCGAAGAAGATCGTACTCAAGGAGGGCGACATCGTCAGCATCGACGTGGGCGCCATCATCGACGGTTTCCACGGCGACTGCGCCGCCACCTATCCCTGCGGGGCCATTTCGGAGGAGGCCCAGCGGCTCATCGACGTTACCCGTCAGAGCTTCTGGGAGGGTTACCAGCAGGTCCAGGTGGGCCGCCGTGTGTCCGATATCTCTCACGCAGTGCAGGTCTATGTGGAGTCCCACGGCTACGGCGTGGTCCGGGACTTTGTGGGCCACGGCGTGGGGACCAAGCTCCACGAGGCGCCGGAGGTGCCCAACTTCGGGCCGGCCGGACATGGCGCCCGCCTCCAGGCGGGTATGGCCATCGCGGTGGAGCCTATGGTGTGCGCCGGCGACTGGCATGTGAAGGTGCTCAAGGACGGCTGGACCACCGTTTCGGCGGACGGCTCCCTGACCGCCCACTATGAGAACACCATCCTGGTCACCGACAACGGACCGGAGATCACCACCGTCACTGAGGACGGGGCCTATGACTGATTATACGGGCTGGATCGTTCGGGCGAGCGCCGGACGGGACGTAGAGGGACTGTTCTGCGTGGTGGGTTCCGACCCTGCGGGCCTGTTGCTGATTGCCGACGGCAAGCGGCGGAAAATGGTCCGGCCCAAGCGGAAAAAGCTGGGCCATGTGGAGCTGCTCACCGATGGGTTCGACCATCCCGCCATTCACACGCTGAAACAGGGCGAGGCCCTGTCAGACAAGGCACTGAGACGGGCGCTGGCCGCGTTCCGAGATCAACTGGAGGTATGACGCTTTGGCAAAAGACGACATGATCGAGTTGGAGGGCGTCGTCACCGAGGCCCTGCCTAACACCACGTTCAACGTGGATATTGGAAATGGACACATTATCCTGGCACACATTTCCGGCAAGCTGCGGATGAACTTTATCCGCATCCTGCCCGGCGATAAAGTTACGGTTCAGATGTCGCCCTACGACCTGACCCGTGGAAGAATTACCTGGCGCTCCAAGTAAATTATAAACGACCCGAGTTGTCATGTGCACCCTTCCTATGGGGCCTTGCCTCCAAAAGGGAACCCCGCCGAAGTCCAGCGAAGCGGGTTCGGTGGGGAGAGGAGCCATAGCGGAATGAGTGAACTCTGCCCGCAGGGCGGGGCGAACGGCTATGGAGCTTATGGCGACGAGGGGGCCATCAGGCATTAACAGGAGGTTAAACGATATGAAAGTCAGACCGTCTGTCAAGCCCATGTGCGAGAAGTGCAAGATCATCAAGCGCAAGGGCAAAGTCATGGTCATTTGCGAAAACCCCAAGCACAAGCAAAGACAAGGTTAAAGGAGGGGCATAGAGTATGGCACGTATTGCCGGCATTGATCTGCCGAAGGAAAAGCGAGTCGAGATCGGACTCACCTATATTTATGGCATTGGCCGCACCAGCGCGGGCAAGATTCTCGAGGAGGCGGGCATCAACCCAGATACCCGCGTGAAGGATCTCACCGACGCGGAGGAGGCTAAGCTGCGTGAGATCATCAGCCACGAGTACACCGTGGAGGGCGACCTTCGCCGTAACGTGGCAATGGACATCAAGCGTCTGACCGAGATCGGCTGCTACCGTGGTATCCGCCATCGCAAGGGCCTCCCCGTCCGCGGACAGCGCTCCAAGACCAACGCCCGCACCCGCAAGGGTCCCAAGCGCACCGTCGCCAACAAGAAGAAGTAAGGAGGGATAATCTGACATGGCTGCTAATAAGAAAGTAATCAAGCGCCGCCGCGAGCGCAAAAACGTGGAGAAGGGTCAGGTGCACATCCGCTCCTCCTTCAACAACACCATGATCACCGTCACTGATATGCAGGGCAACGCCCTGTCCTGGGCTTCCTCTGGTGAGATGGGCTTCCGGGGCTCCCGCAAGTCCACCCCATTCGCCGCCCAGACTGCCGCCGAGACCGCCGCCAACGCCGCCATCGACCAGTGCGGCCTGAAGAGCGTCGAGGTGTACGTCAAGGGTCCCGGCCAGGGCCGTGAGGCTGCGATCCGCGCGCTGCAGGCCGTGGGCCTGGAGGTCACCCTCATCAAGGACGTGACCCCCGTCCCCCACAACGGCTGCCGTCCGCCCAAGCGCCGCCGCGTCTGATCTGGAAGGAGGAAAACCGATATGGCTAAGAATATGCAGCCCTACCTGAAGCGCTGCCGTACGCTGGGTATCTCCCCCGCCGTCATGGGCGTGAACAAGGAGTCCAACCGGAACCCCGGCCCCCAGCGCCGCCCCAAGAAGAGCGAGTACGCGCTCCAGCTCACTGAGAAGCAGAAGGTTAAGTTCGTGTACGGCGTGCTGGAGAAGCAGTTCCGCGCCTACTACGAGAAGGCTGCCCGCATGAAGGGCAACACCGGCGACGAGCTGATGACCCTGCTGGAGCGCCGCCTGGACAACGTGGTGTTCCGTCTGGGCCTGGCCGCCACCCGGCGCGAGGCCCGTCAGCTGGTCAACCACGGCCACTTCACCGTCAACGGCAAGCGGGTGAACATCCCCTCTTACCTCATCAAGACCGGTGATGTCGTCGCCGTGCGCGAGAAGAGCCGCTCCTCCGCCAAGTTCAAGAAGATCGTGGAGGACGATCGTTTTGTGGCCGCTCCCAAGTGGTTAGAGAAAAATAAGAACGCTCCGCTGGAGGGCAAGGTCATTGCCATGCCGCAGCGGGACGACATCGACTTCGACGTGGCCGTCAACCTCATCGTGGAGTTGTACTCCAAGTAATGCCGCTCCCACGGCAACCGGACGTTCCGCCGCGTGAGGACGCGGCAGCGGGTCCGCCCTTGGACAGGTCCGCTGAGTGGACGCCCGGCAGCTTTCGCCAATGTTAAAGGAGGGTAACACACGAATGGTAGAAATCCAGAAGCCGCGCATCGAATGTATTGAGAACGTTGGCGACGAGTCCTACGGCAAATACGTGGTCGAGCCGCTGGAGCGAGGGTATGGCACCACCATCGGCAACTCCCTGCGCCGAATTCTGCTGTCCTCCCTGCCCGGCACGGCGGTTACCGGCATCAAGATTGCCGGTGTGCAGCATGAGTTTTCCGTGATCCCCGGGATCAAGGAGGACGTGACGGAGATTGTCCTGAACATCAAGGGCATCGTCGCCAAGCTGTACAGTGAAGGGGTCAAAACGGTCTACATCGAGGCCTCCGGCGAGGGCGAAGTCACCGCCGGCGACATCAAGACGGACAGTGACGTGGAGATCCTCAACCCTGACCACCACCTCGCCACCCTGGGCCCCGAGGCCACGCTGAACATGGAACTGACCCTTTCCCAGGGCCGGGGCTATGTCACCGCGGACAAGAACAAGCCCGCTCAGGCTGTCATCGGCCTGATTCCCGTGGACTCCGTCTATACCCCCGTACGGAAGGTGAACTATTTTGTGGAGAACACCCGCGTGGGCGATGCCACTGATTACGATAAGCTCACCTTAGAGGTCTGGACCAACGGCACCATTTCCGCCCGCGATGCGGTGTCTCTGGGGGCCCGCATCCTGGTGGACCACTTCACTTTGTTCACCGATTTGTCTGAGACCATGGGCTCCAAGGCCACAGTGGTGGAAAAGGCGGAGGCCCAGCGCGACAAGGTGCTGGAGCTGACCATTGAGGAGCTGGACCTGTCCGTCCGGTCCTTTAACTGCCTGAAGCGGGCCAATATCAACACGGTGGAGGACCTGATTTCCAAGACCGAGGACGAGATGATGAAGGTCCGAAATCTGGGCCGTAAGTCTCTGGAGGAAGTCATCAACAAGCTGGCCATGATGGGCCTGTCCCTGGCCAACGACGAGAATCTTTAAAACAGCGCAAACGCTGTTTTGAGGTCCCCCGCGAAGCGGGCTTCGCGGGGGAGGAGGCACAGCGAAGGATATGGAGCTTGTGCCGACGGGGCGGCGCGGGAGTATGTAACGTTCCTGTCCGCGCGCATAGTGCGTTATGTCCCGGGAAATCGGGCGCCAGAACGAATTTATTGGACTTCGCAACGCGAGGTCGAAGGAGTGCTTACAAAATGGCTAAAAATCGTAAGCTGGGCCGTCCCAGCGATCAGCGCCGCGCCATGCTGCGCGCTATGACCACCTATCTGCTGGAGAACGGGCAGATCAAGACCACCTACGCCCGCGCGAAGGAGGTCGCTCCCATCGCCGAGAAGATGATTACCCTGGGCAAGAAGAATGATCTGGCCGCTTACCGTCAGGCGCTCTCCTACATCACCAAGGAGAGTGTGGCCAATAAGCTGTTCCACGAGATTGCCCCCAAGTATGCCGACCGCAACGGCGGCTACACCCGAGTGCTGAAGATGGGCCCCCGCCGCGGCGACGCGGCCGAGATGGCCATCATCCAGCTGGTGTGAGTTACTTTTTCTAGAGAGAAGGCAACCCCAAAGAGCTTTTGTTCGCTTCCAACCCTGGCGGGAGTCCTGCGTTCCCGCAGGCTGACGAATGGGGCAGGCCCTCCGCCAGATTGGCGGAGGGCTTTTGCCATGCCGGAGGGTTTTTGCTTGAAATGTTCGGAAATCAGCGGGATTTTGTGGGGACTTCCTATTGACTTCGAGGAAGAATTGTGATAGTATTCCCCCATCAACCAAGTGAATACCGTTTGATAGAGGCGCGGACGCCATGCGTACCGTGGGACCAAGGTCAGGCAGCCGGTCCCGTGGGAGAGGGACGCCCGCCGAAGGTAAAGGGACCTGCCTGGGTCCCCAGCCTGGGTCGTGGGAGAATATCCCCCGGACTGTCACGAATCGTGGAGCGCTATCAATTCACCGCCCATTTGCGGCGGCGGGTTTTGCCTATTGCGGGCGCTCCTGTTGGAGCGCTCGTTTTTTTGTGGTCTTTCGGCATTTACTGGAATGTAAGGAGAGAGAAGAATGAAAAGAAGAAACCGTCTGGGCGTCATTGCACTGATTGTAATGCTGATGTTCGCCCTGACCACCACCGCCTTTGCCGATTCGGTAGACCCCACCGAACTCACCGGCACCAAGTACATCGGGTGCCCGGACTGCGGCGCCCTGGGCGTGGTCCTGTCCGACGAGGGCGAGGCCGTCCCCTGCGAAACCTGTGCGGACAGCGAATACACAGGTTACATCCTGTCCCCCAGCAACTTCTACAACACTATCTGGTCCCTCCTGCCCCCCATCGTTGCCATCGCGCTGGCTCTGATTACCAAGGAAGTCTACTCCTCCCTGTTCGTGGGCATTTTGGTGGGTGGCCTGCTGTACTCCAATTTCAGCTTTGAGGGCACCGTCCTCCACGCCTTCAACGACGGCATCGTGGCCTCCCTGTCTGACAGCTACAACGTGGGCATCCTGATCTTCCTGGTCATCCTGGGGGCCATCGTGTGCCTGATGAATAAGGCGGGCGGCTCCGCTGCCTTTGGGCGCTGGGCCCAGAAGAACATCAAATCCCGGGTGGGCGCGCAGCTGTCCTCCATCGTGCTGGGCTGCCTGATTTTCATCGACGACTACTTCAACTGCCTCACCGTGGGCTCCGTTATGCGGCCCATCACCGACAAGCACAACATCTCCCGCGTGAAGCTGGCCTATCTCATTGACGCCACCGCCGCTCCCGTGTGCATCATCGCCCCCATCTCCTCCTGGGCCGCCGCCGTGGCCGCTTTTGCTGAGGACGGCCAGGGCCTGAACCTCTTTATCCGCGCCATCCCCTACAACTTCTACGCCCTGTTTACCATCGTCATGATGATCGGCCTGGTGGTCCTGAACGTGGACTTCGGTCCCATGGCCAAGTATGAAAAGAATGCCGTGGAAAATGGAGACCTGTTCTCCGGTTCCAATCCCTATGCCATGGTCACCGACAAGGCCGACGAGTCCAAAGGCTCCGTGCTGGACCTGGTCCTGCCCATCGTGGTGTTGGTGGTGGCCTGTGTCATTGGCATGATCTACTCCGGCGGCTTCTTCAACGGCGATGACTTTATCACCGCCTTCTCCAACTCCGACGCCTCCGTGGGCCTGATGCTGGGCTCCGCCTTCGGCCTGGTCTTCGCCATCATCTACTACCTTATCCGCCGCTCCATGTCCTTCCGGGACATCATGGGTTGCATTCCCGAGGGCTTCAAGGCTATGGTGCCCGCCATCATGATCCTCACCTTCGCCTGGTCCCTGAAGAGCATGACCGACTCCCTGGGCGCCAAATTCTTCGTCCGTGACTTCGTGCGCACCGCCTCCGGCATTCAGGTGCTGCTGCCCGTGGTGGTGTTCGTGGTGGGCTGCCTGCTGGCCTTCGCCACCGGCACCTCCTGGGGCACCTTCGGCATCCTCATCCCCATCGTCCAGCACGTGTTCTCCATGGACGATCCCCTGGCCATCATCTGCATCTCCGCCTGCATGGCCGGCGCGGTGTGCGGCGACCACTGCTCCCCCATCTCCGACACCACCATCATGGCCTCCGCGGGCGCCCAGTGCGACCACGTGAACCATGTCTCAACTCAGCTGCCCTACGCCATCTCCTGCGCGGTGATTGCGGGGATTACCTACCTCATTGCGGGCGCGCTGGCCTTTGCCGGGGCGCCGGGGCTGATCGCTCTGCCCATCGGCCTGGTGCTGATGATCGGCTTCCTGGTTTTTATGAAGAAGCGGAACGCTTGACGTGCAACGTGCCTTTTGCGAAAACTCCCCCGTCTGGGGGAGTTTTTGCCGCCTTGGAGCGGACAGCCTGGGGCGGGGGCGGGCCCGGAACTTTTCGCCCCCGTTTGAGAGGAGGTTTTGCCCCGTGCGGACTGGGCGTCTGAAAAGGCCGGGAAGAGCGGCCCGGCGTGCAATCCGGGTGGTTTTGACAGCGCCGCAGGGCAACATGGGCCGGTTTTTTACGTAAAAATTTTGATTTTTTCGCGTTTTTTTGCGGTTTTTTTCAGCCCCGCTGCATCCTATCGCGGGGCGCTGCACCACTAGATGTCGAAGTTTTGATAGCGCCTGGACCCAAAACATTGCGATTTTTTGTTTTTTCGCTTTGTTGACTCCTTATATACAACTTTTCGCTTTGTTACAGTTGTGTTACACTTGGGCTTGACCCATTGACTTTTACCTCCGGCGGGTGGTATTATGCGTTTAGCCTGATGGACGGAGCTTTTTTGACGGGCAACCTTGAGAGGATGGCCTATCCTATTCACTCCCGCCGAAAAATTCCGGCTTGACGGCAAAAATAATCAAGGAGGAAACTATCCAATGAGAAACTTGAAGAAGCTTCTCGCGCTCGTGCTTGCGATGGTGATGGCGTTCAGCCTGATGCTGACTGCCAACGCCGCCGTCAAGTATGACGACTACCAGGATAAGGACAGCATCACCGCCGAGTTCGACGAAGGCGTCCGGGTGCTGACCGGCCTGGAAGTTATGCAGGGCGACGAGAAGGGCTTCCGTCCCAGCGACAAGATCACCCGCGCTGAGGCGGCGGCTGTGATCTACCGCGCCGTCACCGGCGACGTGACCGACCGGCAGACCGCGCTGTACAAGGACTATGGCACCTTCACCGATGTGAAGTCCGACGACTGGTTCGCCGGCTATGTCGGCTACTGCCAGAACGCCGGGTACATCAAGGGCACCAGCCCCACCACCTTCCAGCCTTACGGACAGGTGACCGGGTATGAGGTCCTGGCCATGATCCTGCGCGCTGTGGGCTACGGCAAGAACAACGAGTTCACCGGCGGCTCTTGGCAGGTCAACGTGGCCTCTCTGGCCCGCCAGCTGGGCGTGACCCGCAACGTCACCGCCGCTCACATGGAGCAGACCCTGAACATGGCCGCTCCCCGTGAGGTCGTGGCCGACCTGATCTTCATGACCATCGCCACCGTCCCCACCGTGACCTACACCCCCGCCCTGGCTTACAACGATAAGCAGAGCGTGGCCGGCAGCGACAGCACCATCTTCAACATCACCCTGGGCCAGCAGGTGTTCGGCCTGTTCCATGACACCGCCTGGCAGGTCGTTGACGACTGGGGCAACCCCGGCTACCGCTGGCGCAACAACGGCGCCTGGGACGGCGCCTCTGTGACCACCATTAAGGGCGGCAAGGGCTACATGATTCCCACCAACCACCCCTGGTATGAAGCCACCGCCAACACCAAAACTGTGGCTACCATCAAGCAGGCCGCTGACTACGAGACCACCGAGCAGGTCCGCGAGTGCGACGTGGCCGCCGCCGTGGACTTCGACGGCGAAAAGACCTTCCGCCTGTACGTCAACCAGAAGACCTCCCTCACCGACACCTACCGCGTGGTGGCCACCGACACCGTGACCCGCGTGGGCGGCCAGGGCCGTCTGACCAAGGTGTACTACGAGATGGAGAACCCCTGGTTCACCGATAACGAGGACAACCACGACAAGGTCGTGACCATGGTTGACACCATGCTGGCGCTGGTCACCAGCAAGACCGACGCCAAGCTGGACGCCGCCGGTCATGTCATCACTCCCGCTCAGCTGGAAGTGACCATCTACGACGGCATGAACACCACCCAGAATCCTGGGGCCAACGGCGTCAACGCTCTGTCCAACCGGGTTATCACCAAGGGTTCCGGCGACAAGGACAACTGGGATGAGTACAGCAAGGGCGACTACATCCTGCTGAACGCCTACACCAACAAGACCCAGAACGCAGCCGGCTTTACTGCTCCCGCCACTGCCGCCGTCGCCATCCTGGGCAACAACACCGTGCGCAACACCCAGACTCTGCTGGAAGAGGCCGCTTTCACCACCAATAAGGTGGTCACCGGCACCCTGCGCGCCGGCAAATTCAACAACCAGGACGCCAATGTCTGGGTCCTGCAGAAGGCCGACTCCATCCAGGGCAAGCAGACCGTGACCTCCTGGAACACCGGCAAGCACACCGTGGACGGCAAGGAATACAACGATCAGATCTGCCTGTTCCTGGACCGCGCGGGCCGCGTGACCAACACCACCTTCACCTGGTTCTTCGACCAGTACGGCAACCTCATCGGCATCGGTGACGCCCATGCTGTGAATTATGGTGTTATCACCAGCATCTACTCCGCTCAGCGTCAGGGCGAGTCCGACACCACCGGCGCGGTGAAGGCCGTGGCCACCGTGCGTTACGCCGACGGCACCACCGGCACCGTGGAGATCGACAGGTTCCTGGTGGGCGAGGACACCACCACTCCGCTGCCCACTGTCGCCCCCGGCACTAATAATGTGGGTACTAACACTTACCGTGCCACCCCCGGCACCGTGATTGACACGACTACCACCGGCACCTCTCTGGAACTGCGGCCCGTGTTCGACAACGGCACCTTCACCGCCATGTCTTCCGCCGTGCCCAACCCGACCTTCGCGCCGACCACTGGCATCACTGCTCCGGGCTGGATCTATATGTCCGCCAGCACCAACACCAACACCAACGCGCATTTCGCCACTGGCATCGGCGCGACCGACGCGTTTGGCATCCTGTACAACAACCTGTTCCGCTTCACCGTGGCCAATGACGACGCCGTCGTCGCCACCGAGGTGGTCGGTTCCTACACCAACGGCGGCGGCGCTGTGGGCACCTACGGCAACACCAACCGCCACTTCCAGGATATGGCCAACGACGAGGCCGTGGCCAACGACAAGCTGTTCAAGACCCTGGGCTACATGCTGATCAACGGCAAGTATGTCTACCTGAGCAGCGACGCCATGATCATGGTGAAGCTGGGCGACAACAGCCGCGCCCGCACCATCAACTGCTACAACGGCCTGAGCGAGCTGCCCGGCGACGTGAACTTCGTGACCGGCGCTGAGGTTGACTGGACCGACACTGACGGCGACGGCCGCGCCGATGTGGTGTACATCGCCAACGGCTCCATGCCCAGCACCGTCACTTACGGCCTGTTCTACTACAACGGCGGCACGGCCAGCTGGAACAGCGACAACATCGGCTCCATCACCGGCTACCTGAACGGCGAGGAGAAGACCATCGGCTTCACCGGCGCTGGCAGCCGCAATATGTACGACACCATCGTGGGCAGCCGCAATTACAGCGCTCACCTGTTCGCCCTCCAGTTCACCAACGACATCGTGTCCAACGTGATGGTGGCTGAGAACAGCTCCCAGACCGCTAGCGCTGGCACCAACGTCAGCCCGTTCATCCTGGCCAACGAGGTCGCTCCGCTGAACAGCAATGTCAGTGGCATCACTCTGGACTTCGACAGCGCCAGGCCCGCCACTACGGACAACCGCGCCAATAACATCCAGCTGAGCGGTACGGCTTGGGATGCTGCCGAAGCTATTAAGGATCAGCACTTCGGTCTGGGCGCCGCCTTCGGCAACCCCTACACCGAAACCACTGAGGCTGTGTACTTTGACGATATGGTGTCCACTGTCAACGTGGGCGACACCTCCGTCAGATACCAGCGGGTGAGCAACGGCCATCGCATCACTGTGACCAGTATTACTGCCGGTCCTACCACCAACACCGCTGAGTACTACCTGGCTCCCAACTGCAAGATCATCGGCGAGCTGGATTGGCTGAACATCGGCAACCTGCAGTGCGACGTGACCATGGTGTATGACACCACTGCCGCCAACGCTGTGACCGAGATCTACATCGCCCGCGACCCGGATATCACGCCTGTGAATCCCGTGGCCACTCTGGGCGGCGCCAACAACTTCACCGTGGGCACCCAGGCTGAGCTGGACGCCATGCTGGCCAGCGGCACTGCCGGTACCGTGGTGTACAGCCCCAATGCCAAGGCGTCTACCGACAATGCCCCCGCCTCCGCCGCACAGGATGTGCTGTACTTCCCGTTCATCGGGACCAGTGCTGCCACCACGATCCGCATCACCAATGCGTCCAGTAATCTGGTCTATCAGGAGACCGGCACTCCCGTTTCTGGCGTGGATTACGTGGTTGTGAACTTCGCGGGCGGCCCGAACAACCCTGCGGCTGTGGGCTCCGGCCTCACCGGCTTCGGCGCGGGCACCTTCACCTACAGCATCTCCACCGGCACTACCACCTTGAGCTCCGGAACCTTCACCCTGAGCTATTGATAGGGCCCTGAGCTGGTAAAAGAGCACAAAAAGCCCCCCGGGATTTCCCGGGGGGCTTTTCTTCCTGCTCAGGAAAAAATCAGATAAGTGACTACGTACGAGATGCTGTTCATGGAGGCTCTGACATAAAAGCCGTCGTCGGACACGCGGATATAGCGGTGCTCGTTGGGGTCCCGCAGGAACTCGAACAAGGGCACATATGTGTTGGGGAGCCAAAAAACGCCGACCCTGGGGCGGAAGCCCAGGTAGACGAACTGTTCCTTTGTCTGTTCCGCCTCCGTAGTGTCCCGGCAAGTGCCGGTGTAGCTCCCCAGGGCAACCTTGTGCCCCTCCAGCACTGTGAGACGCTGTTCAACAGTGTTCTCATGGGCGGTCAAGGCGTCCTCGATCTTCTGCGTGTTTTCGTTGAGCCCGTCCGGCAGGAACGGGTCGGACGGCTCGATGAGATTTAATTTGTACTTTTCAGTTTGTTGCATTTTTTATCCCTCCCATAAGGGAGGGATAACCGGGGCGGCGTTGCCTGCCTGAGGGCAACGCCAAACAAAATCCTTCCCAGGCGGCGGGAGAAAAGGCAACGTTGTACGGACTCGGGCACAATGCGTTATGCGCTGCTGTCCACAAAGAAAAGACCATCCGGCCCCTCGCCGCCGGCTCCGCCCGGACCTTGAATTCTTCCCGGCTCATGTTCCCTGGCGGACTTGCCAAAAAGGTTCCGGACAAAGGATAGGACGCCGCCCAGTCATGGCCCAGGCGGCATGAAAGCAGTGCGCAAAATCACTAAAAGCAGCAGGGAGCACCAGGCCGCGCGGCCCGGTGCTCCCTGGAAATTTTCTGGTATGGGTCTTGTTTGGCCAGGCATTTTTACGCTGACCCAAGCTGATATTAACCATAACGGGCGGGGCAGGGAAAAGAGCGCCGCACACGCTTATTGCGAATCCGGTTTTGTGGGCTTGGCGGATGTGTGCCCGCGCCGTTTTTCATTCACCTCACAAAAACGGTCTTTGACCTCCGCCGAAACATCCCCTTCGTTGATCGCCGCCCGCAGGTTCTCCCAAACGGGCTGTGGAAGCCGGAGAAGCGCCGCGTCATCCAAATTCATCAGAAGCCCGGCCGCCAGCTCCGCCATATCTTCCTCATCCAGGTCATCGGTCCCGCCGTCCGTTGAAATGTCCATAAACTCAGCTTCCAAATCCTCCAACAGCTCATCTGAGTCGGCCTGCACCAGCTCGATCCCCAGGGAGCCAGTGAGAGCTTCCAGGAAAGCGTGCGTCCTGTCATCCGTCACGACCATCCGGCGCGGGACGCAGGACTCCAGCATTCGCTCCCCCAGGTTGTGGAGCAGCGTGTCCGCCTCCTGCTCATAGCCGCACACCATGGCTGGCATCAAAGCGGCTTCTGTCTCTTTGTCCGCCATAAACAGAATATAGGGAAAAACAGGCGCGCCGTCCTCTTCTTCCTGAACCGGCTGCGGACACATCACCACATCGCAGACCCAGGTCGTATTCCGCTTCTTTGCCCTCTTCAGCCGCGCAAGCAGGATATCATCCCGCAAAACGGGCCGGGGATAGTCTGGGGATATGACGCCCGGCAGCATACCGATACTCCAGGCGTAACCATCCTGCACCCGCGCCAGCACAGGCAGCGGCCGGGCGGCGGCCAGACCGTCCGAAAATCCAAGCGGCTCCTTTTCCAATTCAACCCATTGGGCGTTCAGCAGCCGTTCGTTCACAGCCAGGGCGGCGCGGAGCGCCTCGCAGAGGATTTGGATATCCTCCTCCGACGTGATCCGCGCGGGATAGGCAGCCGGACGGTATTCTAGAAACTGTGGGAAAGAATTGCTTCCCCGGAATCTGATATTGTGGCGGGCGGCATAATCGCGGACGGAGGACAGCTCCTCCGGCAGCAGCATATTCTTGTTTTCCAGGGAACACTGGATGCACATCTGGGACAGCATATACTCCTGCATTTTCAGCGGGTTCGGCAGCTCGAACCACTCAATGGCGTCCGCAGCCTCCTGCACATGCTGAAAACTCTGCAGGCCCTGTTCCCCCGGATAGACGGCCAGGGCGAAGTGCTCCCCCCTCTTCCCCATAACCGAGCAGTACCCGGTTTCACCGTTTGGGAGCGGGATGGCAAACAGCTCATCCTCATACAGCCTGTCCCACGGCTTGGCGCTCCGAAAGGCGAAGGCCAGCTCATACAGCTCATCGGGGTACAGCCCCGCCACGCTGTTCTCGGGCTGTTTGCGGAGTTCCTTCCGGTGCCCTTTTCGGGCGGAGGTCCGGGGCGCGGAAGCCGGCGCACCCGACGGCTGTACAAACGTGAAGGTATCAAGCTCGCCGGCGTAGCCGCACACACCCATGCGCGGAGAATTGGTCACCGGGAGCAGCATATCCTCATCCGCATATTTTCCGGCGCACTTTGCGCAATAGAATGGGCTCTCATCGACCCAGAGGCCCTCCGCGTCCACATACTCGGCGAGCGCACCGCATTTATTACAGGAAAATTGCGGCGGCACGTTCCGGGCCAGCAGGCGGACGGCCTCCTTCTGAGGCGGCCGCCAGGTGGTTCCCATGACCGTGATCAGCGTCTCCGTCGTGCTGCCAAAGTCGTAGAGATGTAAAAACTGATCTCCTTCGGAAAAGCGCCCAACCCTGGTGCTCTTTCCCGCGCCTTGAAACTCGCTCAAATGTCCGCAGCACTCCAGCCAGATCTTGCGCAAAAACTTATCCAGCACATTCAGCGTCTTGTCCACCGGGATATCCACGTACAGCCAGTAATTTTTATCGTAGGCGCCTTCGATCCTGAACAAGCGGCATTCCTGGCCGCTTTCACTGTCGTGATCCTTGAGGAGGTGGTTTTTCATCGCCGTTTTCCCCAGCTCCGCGCCGCAGAGATAGCAGTTTCCTTTTGTTGACTTTGCCATTTTTATGCCTCCTGTCTTTGCTCAGTCATGTTCTGATACAGCGTCATCTGTTCTGAAACGCGGGCTGGTTCAGAATTGAGCTTTCCCCCAAACTCGTAAGCCTTCATCGCGGCTCTGTCATTCTCGATCCTGAAAATCAGACTCATCCTGTCTGCGCTGCCGCCATAAGGAGATTTTGTCGAGTCCAGTATACCATACTCCGCCGGAAAATGGGAGAGGATTTTCAAAAGTTTTCTGTCGTTGGCCACTGCGAGAACTTTTGCGGGCGTTTGTGCGCCGTTGCCGCGAGGAGCGGCTTTGGTACTTTTAAAAGTTGCGTAAAATGGCTTTCTATGATATATTTTCGTGCGGCTGAGAAAAAATCCCGTCCGCAGGTTTCCTAACGGATTCTCAACCATAGCCGTGCTATACTCCGATCACAGGTTGCAGCCCTGATAAAAATACAAAACCAATCAGAAAGGAACACCACTATGAAATTTGCAAAGAAAAACCTGTTCGCTACCGGCGCCGCCGTTATGATGACGGCCTCCCTGGCCACCATCGCCTCCGCATCCAGCGTGGACTCTCCCGCCAACACCATGACGGACGCGGATACGGGCCTTGCCTGGGTAGAGGCAGTGGAAGGGGATCTGTCCACCGTGGACTTCAGCGAGATGCAGGAAGGCGCGCCTATTGCCGTTGCGTCCATTGATCCCGAGACTGTCCCCTGCTCTCTGGTCACCGCCACCACCGTGAAAGCGGGCGTGGTCAGCCTCGCCGATGCCGAAGTTGTGAATCAGGAATTGGACGAAATTGACTTCAGCCAGGTGCTGGAGGGCGAGCCCATCGTCCTCAACGTCATGGATGACGACAGCGTTGTTGGAGTCAATATCGATCTGGGCAAGTAACCACCACTGCGCCAAACAGGCAATCGGGGCGGTATATCCGCCCCGATTGCTCAGTGTTTATCAAGGAGCGGGGCTGAGTCATGAGAATTCTATACGTGGAAGATGAACAGGAGCTGTCCGATATCGTGTGCGCCGGTCTGCGCAAGCGCGGCTATGCGGTGGACGCGGCCTATGACGGCGAGGAAGCGCTGGACTACTACCGGGCCTATGAGTACGATGTGATCGTGCTGGACCTGAACCTCCCGGTCGTGGACGGCCTGGAGGTGCTGCGCCGGATCCGGCGGAAAGACGCCAAGGCTAAAATCCTCATCCTGTCGGCGCGGAACGCGGTGGACGACCGGGTCAAGGGGCTGGA
This sequence comes from uncultured Oscillospiraceae bacterium, assembly GCA_910588625.1. Taxonomy (GTDB): domain Bacteria; phylum Bacillota; class Clostridia; order Oscillospirales; family Oscillospiraceae; genus Enterenecus. Next base: position 34,473 of record CAJUQN010000001.1, on the reverse strand, counting down.
CATGGGGGCCAACGACTACCTGACCAAGCCCTTCGACTTTCTGGAGCTGGAGGCCCGGATCAGGACGCTGTGCCGGATCGCCTATGTCCAGGTGGCCAACGTCCTGACCTGCGGCGGCCTGAGCGTGGACATGGCGGCCAAGTCGGCCTGCTTCGGTTCGGTCAAGCTCCCGCTGACCAAAAAGGAGTACGCCATCCTGGAGTACCTGACGCTCCATAAAAACCAGGTGGTGGATACCGCGCGGGTTCTGGAGCACGCCTGGGACAGCGAGGCGGAGCTGTTCCCCGATACGCTGAAATACCACATCCACGCCATCAAGAAAAAGCTGGCCGAGGCCGGGTGCGGGAAGGAGCTGATCCGCAATGTGCGCGGAGTCGGCTATTTGATTGGAGATGAGCCGGAATGAAACGAGATTCCCTGTGTGTCCGCCTGACGGTGATGACCGGCGTGATCTTGCTGCTGTGTTCCATCGCGCTCACCCTGTCGGCCTCTTATAACGCCGCAAAGCAGCTCAAAGCAGTGGCCGTTCCGGTTCCGGCCACCATCGGAGACGACACGGAGCTGTTTGATCCCGAGCGCATCCTGGTGACTTATGAGGGGGACCCCATTCTTACGCCGATTGAGGGCGTGGCCTCCATAACAACGGCAAGGCGTGATTTCAACCTGGCGGGGCTGGCCGCCCTTGTGGTCATCTCCGTCCTTGGGACAACCGCGGTCTATTTTGCGACCAAGCACACGCTGAAGCCGATCCGGGAGCTGAACCGGCAGATCGCGGCCATCACGGAACACAACCTGGACGAGCGGGTGGCCGAAACCGGGCGCGGCGACGAAGTGGGAACCCTGTGCCGCTCCTTTAATGTCATGCTGGAGCGGCTGAGCGACTCCTTTGCCGCCCGGAAACAGTTCTCCGCCAACGTGGCCCACGAGCTGAAAACGCCGCTGGCCACCATGCAGGCCAGCGTCCAGGTGCTGCGGATGGATGAGGCGCCCACGGGGGAGGACTGCCTCAAAATGCTGGACGTGGTGGAGCGCAACACGGCGCGGCTGCGGGCCGTGATCGACGACCTGATGCGCCTTTGCGATGAGCAGAGCCAGCTTGAGCGGGAAGAGGTGTCCCTGCCCAAGCTGTTTTCCGATATTTTTGAGGAGCTGATCCCGGAGCTTGAGGCCAAACACATCCGCGCGGAGATCGACTGCGCGCAGTTCCCCGTTGTGACGGGGAAAGAGAGCCTGCTGTACCGCGCCTTCTTCAATCTTGTGGAAAACGCCGTAAAGTATGGCCGGGAGGGCGGAACCATCTGGGTTTCCTCCAGCTGCGAGGGCAACGCGGGGACGATCCGCGTCCGGGACACGGGGATTGGCATCCCGCCGGAGGAGCTGCCCCATATCTTTGAGCCGTTCTACCGGGTCAACAAGTCCCGGTCCCGAAAGACGGGCGGGGCCGGGCTGGGGCTGGCCGTGGTGAAAACCATCATCGAGCGCCATGGCTGGAGCATTTCGGCGGACAGCACGCCTGATATTGGCGCCGAATTCATCATCCGTTTGTACAGAACATGATCTTTCTTAATCCCGCCACTACGATTTGACCGAGGGCGAAGGCATCCTTTGTCTTGACCACCGGCTGGTCTGTTTTGGGCAGTTCGGCTCGGCCATATCCCGTCACTTGCGCGTCGTGAACAGTTTCTCTCGTCTTGATCCGCACAGGTCCTGCATCGCTAGGCGGGGTATTCGGTTCCATCGGAGTACCAGGGGTCTGGCTGTCGGGACCAGCCTGGGGCGTATCTTCCGAAATGGCCTCCCCGGACCAGCAACAGGCTTTTTCTTGCCCAGCGCCAGCCTTCCCAGCGTGTCCACTGCCAGACGGGCGCCCATCTGAGCGGTATCCTGGACCCGGTCAGCCCCGGTGTTCTCCCGCCGCCCGTCCTCGGCGGCATCCCGGAGTTGGACCTTCTGCTTCTCCGTCCAATGAGCAGGCCGCGCCGAAGAAGCTCCTTCGGCGCGGCCTGCATTTTTGCTTTTACTTTTTCAGATATGGACGTTTTCTCTTTTACTTTTGTGATAAATCATCACCTCTACTTTGCTTTTTCATCATTCTATGATAAACTGCAATAAAAAGGGGGGTACACGCAAATGGAACAGATCCGCCGGTGTGAATGGGCAGGCCCGGACCAGATCTACATTGACTACCACGATCAGGCGGTGGGGATGGTGGACGATCACATGGCCTGGTGCCCCTGGACACAAATCGGTGGACATCGCAGACAAAAGATTGAGATTTACTACAAGGCCGCTGGGATCATCGACATCGATGATGACCTCTGTGAAGCTGTGGACGGCAGGGGATAGTGGCGCAGAGAGCGGAAAACGGCCTGAAACGGCATGACTGTGACCTTTTACAGTCACAGCCATGCCTTACATAGAATACGTCGTTGCGGCACCTCACTTCATTGGAGGAAGCCCTCTTTTATGTCCTCAAATCCAGCTTAATGGCGATGACGGTGCGGTCATCCGCGCTGCCCGAGCGCAAATCGCTCTCTTGGAGCACCTGGGCCGCCAGGGACTGGGGGGAGATGCCATCGAATTCCGATAACAGCTGTCGCAGCCAGCGGTCGTCTTTGCCGGTGGTCACGCCGTCGCTGACCAACAGCACACAGTCCCCGGCATCCAAGGCGATGGTGAAAGCGTCCGGTGCGGACAGCTCTCCCGCCGCAACCCCTGCGGGAAAAGACTGGCCGGACAACCGCTCCACCGCGCCGCTGCGGCGGAGGTAGGTGGGGGCCGCCCCCAGTTTGTACACTGCGCTTTTGCCGTTGAACAGGTCGATCTGCAAGAGGTCTACAGTGGTGAATCCGCCCTCCTCCTCACCGCGGAGGGCCAGGGCTTCGCCCACAGTGGTCAACGCCTCCTCTGGCTCCAGGCCCGCCAGGAGGAACTTTTCCAGCAAACGCAAAGCGCCCTCGCTGTCCTCCCGGGCGGCGCTTCCGCTCCCCATGCCGTCGCACAGCAGGAAGTTCACTTTGCCGGAGTCATCCTTAAACCACACCCCCGCGTCGCCGCTGATGGGCTGACCCTCCCGGTCCGCACCTGCCACCCCGGCCACCGCCATTAAAGGTTCCTTTTGGGCAAGGTGGACGCGCCCGCGCTGACTGTCCGCGTCCCGCAAGGGACAGCCCACGATGGAGGACAGGCGGCTGATCTCCCCCTCCCGGCTCAGCCGCTCCACGCCGGGACCCTCCACCTCCAGCTGCAGGTGCCCGAACTGGTCGGAATAGACAGTGCACCGGCCCTCCAATCCCAGCGCGGCCATACGCTGCTTTACCAGGCGCTGACGGCGTACGTCCACCGCCGGTTCCTGGGCCAGCTCAGCCGCGGCGCGGTCCAGCACCGCGGCCATATGTCCATATTGAGCACACACCGCCGCCCGGCTCTCCCGAACCCGGCTGTCGTACCGCCGCCGGTTGAGCAGGGCGGACAGCTCCCCGTTCGCCGCTACCAAAAACGTCTCAAACCGGATGCACCGGCTGGAGAAGTGGGGCGGGAAATCCTCCAGCGCTCCGGCCCCCCGGTCCAGCATGGGGGTGAGGGCGTCGGCCAGGGCGGTTTTGGTTACCTGATACTCCCTTTGCCAACAGCGCTCCTTCTGCTTGCACTTGACACACACACGGTCCGCGGCCCGGTCAAAAATGCGGGCGGCGTCCCCGTCATTGGGGATTACCGGGGCCTGAAACGACGCCCGCAGTCCTCCGGACACCGCCCGAAATGCCTCCGCGGTCTGCTTGAGCCGCCCTGCGGTGAACTGGCGGGCGTGGAGGCTCTCATCCTCCGGCTCCTCCTGGCGGATGAGGGTGGCCAGCCGCCGCAGGAGCTTGTCCGGCAGCAGCAGGAACACCGCCACCCCCGCCGTCAGCTCCCAGGTCAGGGCGTCCCCCGGCCCCAGGTCCCAGGTCCATAAAATCGCCGCCGCGCCGCTCAAAGCGTAGGCTGCGGCGCACATCAGGCGGCTTTGTTTGACGAAAATGCCCGTCACCAATCCGGGCAGGGCGTAGGCTAATGTGTACCAGGTGGGCGCTCCAGCGGAAAAGCCCATGGCCATCCCAGCGGCTACCCCGGCGGCGGCGCCCATGCCCACGCCCCCTTTCCAGGCGGCGATGAGCACAATGGGCACGCACAGCACCCGGCCCAGGGAATACTGCCCCGCCACCGTCACCCGGGTGAGCGTCATCATCAGTGTGGCAGCTAGGGTGATCGTCCCCGCCATCTGACGGACGGAAATCTCCCCGCCAGGACGGCGCGTCTCCCACAGGTCGAAGGCTTGACGGTACAGGCACACCGTTCCGGCGGTAAGTACCACCTCTGTCACAAAGCCCACCACAGACCCCCGGTCCCAACCGGCGGCGGATTGGTAGACAAAGGCCACCATACCGTTCAGCGCCGCCGCCACGGCGGGCATGAACCAGGGACGGTGGTAGATCTCAAACTCTCCCATGGCCAGCGCCACGGCGTATATCATCATGGACGCCGCGATGTACCGCAGACCCTCCAACACCCCCCGGAAGGACAGATAACCCAGCGCCGCTCCAAGAAGCGCCGCCAAACCCTCCATCCCCGGCCTGCACACCCCAACCAGGGCCAAGGCAAACAGCGCGTGTCCCCCCATCAGCTCCGCCCCTGCCAGCACAGCCGACAACAGGAACCGGACCCCGCAGTCGCTCATCCGCATCACCACGGGGACGGACAGCTGCCGCCCCTGCTTTTCCCGTCTGGTCCCCTCATTTGCTGTCATGGCATATCCCTCCGTGGTCAAATCATAAGTATAAAGTTCCATATTACGGTAATTCAATTATAGGACAAGCACTTCAAAAACCCGGTCGCAACCTGTCTTGCCTTTTTGGGGGGAATTTGATATCATAAGGGGTACATTTTCGAATCAGGAGAATATCCCATGAAAATTGGCAGCGTGGAACTGAATACCCGGCTGGCTCTAGGCCCCATGGCCGGGGTCACCGACCTGGCCTTCCGCACCGTGTGCCGGGATAAGTCCGGGTGCTACACGGTGACGGAAATGGTCAGCGCGAAGGCGCTGTGCTACGGCGACAGAAAGACCCCCACCCTTTTGAAACTGGGGGCGGGCGAGCACCCCGCCGCCGTCCAGATCTTCGGCTGTGACGAGCCCTTTATGGAGAAGGGCGCGGCGCTGGCGCTGGAGCGCTCCGGGGCTGACATCATCGACATCAACATGGGCTGTCCCGTGCCCAAGGTGGCCAACTCCGGGGACGGCTCCGCCCTCATGCGGGACCCGGACAAGGCGGCGCGGGTGGCGCAGGCTGTCGTGCGCGGCGCGGCGGGGAGGCCCGTCACCGTCAAATTCCGCCTAGGCTGGGACAAGGGCTCCATCAACTGCGTGGAGTTTGCCAAACGTATGGAGGACGCGGGCGTGTCCGCCGTAGCAGTTCACGGACGGACAAAAACTCAGATGTATTCCGGCGCAGCCAACTGGGACTACATCCGGGAGGTCAAAGAGGCGGTGTCCATCCCGGTCATTGCCAACGGGGACGTGTTCTCCGCCAACGATGCGGTGCGGATTTTGAAATACACCGGCGCGGACATGGCCATGGTGGGCCGGGGGGCCTTTGGCAACCCTTGGCTCCTGGAGCAGTGCGCCGCCGCCCTGGAAGGCCGGGAGGTCCCGCCCCTGCCAAGCCTGGACAAGCGGATGGATACGGCCATCCGCCAGTTTGAGCTGACCCAGGACCACAAGGGCGAAAAAATTGCCTGCCTGGAAATGCGCAAGCACCTGGCCTGGTATCTAAAGGGCGTGCCCTATGCGTCCTACTGGAAGGACAAGGCGTGCAGGATACAAACCTCTGAGGAGTTTTATCAGGTGGTCTCCGGAATCAAGCGGGACCTGACCGATCCCGGAGGGGCGGACGAATGAAAAAACGGGCGCCGTCCAGCCTCACTGCCACGTTCTTGTCGGTGGAGGTAGTGATTTACGCCGCTTTCCTCCTGCTGGATCTGATGGAGCGGGGGGAACAGACCATCTCCATCAAATACGCCGGGGTGGCGCTGTGCCTGGGGTACGCCCTGCTGTGCGCGTCAAGGGGCGGGGACAGGCTGGTTCCCATGGCCCTGGCCTTGACCGCTGGGGCGGACTGGTTCCTGCTGGTGCGCAACGACCACTACCCTGTGGGCATCGCCCTGTTTTTGTGTGTTCAGACAGTCTACTTTGTCCGCCTGCGCCGGGCGGGAGCGGGAAGGGGCTATGCTCTGCGCACCGGGCTGGCCCTGGGGGCGGGGCTGGCGGTGTACGCCGCCGGGATGGCTTCCCTGACGAATCTGCTGGCGGCGCTTTACTTTTCCCAACTGCTGTCCAACACGGCCCTGTCCTGGACCTTGAGGGGGAAGCGCGGGCGGACCTTCGCCTTGGGCCTCACCCTGTTCGTAGGGTGCGACGCCTGCGTGGGATTGTACAATGTCCTTCCCTTGGCTTCGCCCCTGTATCCCACCGCTTCCGTTGGGATGTGGTTCTTTTATCTTCCCTCGCAAGTGCTCATCGCCTTGTCCGCCCGACCTGAAAAGGAGGATGCTTTATGAAAAGCAGCAAGTCCCTCACTGTATTCATGGCCTTTGCCATCGCCCTGGCCCTTTTGACCGCGGCCGTCGCCGCGCCCATCCTGTGCCGCCCCTTCTACTACGCCCATATCGGCCCCCTCCAGCTGGTGGAGCGGACCGGGTACACGCAGGAGGAGATCAGGACCGCTTTTGATGAGATGCTGGACTACTGTCTGGGCGCGGAGGACTTTTCCACCGGCGTCCTCAAGTGGTCGGAGAGCGGCAAGGCCCACTTCACCGATGTGCGACTCCTGTTCAAGCTGGATCTGAACGTGCTGGCCTGCACCATGGGCCTGCTGGCAGCCATGTCAATTTTCATCTACCGGGGGCGCCACCGTCCCGCCCCCCTGCTGGGCCGTGGCCCAGCCTTCTGGGCCGGGACAGGGCTGGGGGTCATATTCCTCATCGTTGCCATCCTGGCCGCGCTGGACTTTGACCGGGCCTTTGTGGCGTTCCACGCTCTGTTCTTCCCCGGGAAAGACAACTGGCTGTTCGACCCCAACGAGGACCAAATCATCAACGTTCTTCCACAGGAATTCTTCCGAAACTGCGCAATTCTAATTCTAGGTATTCTTATTCTGGGCTGTATTGCTCTGATCGTATTTGATTTGGCCCGGAAAAAGGGCGCCGAGAGCGTTCACTCAAAATTACAAAAAATTTAGAACAGGCGTTTGACATCTCGAACGAGCTGTGGTATAATACCTATACCAACTTATATCCCCCACCGCGGACCGTCGCACAGCCGGTAACGTTCAGCGTCCTGACCGTCACGGGACAACTTTGGAAGGAGCTTGCGCCATGGCTAAACTCACCCCCAAACAACAGCAGATCTACGACTATATCCTGTCCTTTTCCGACACCCACGGCTATCCCCCCTCCGTCCGGGAGATCGCTGAGGCCGTGGGGCTGAAATCCCCCGCCACCGTCCACTTTCACCTGAAGGGCCTGCGGGAAGCGGGCGTCATCACCCAGGCTGAGGGCAAGACTCGGGCCATCTCCATCATCGACGCCAGTCACAACCGGAAGGACCAGGTGCCCCTGGTGGGCTATGTGGCGGCGGGGTCCCCCATCCTGGCCCAGGAAAACATCGAGGAGTACCTTACCTTCGACACTGGCGGCCTCACTGGGGAGCATTTTGCCCTGAAGGTCCGGGGCGAGTCCATGGTCGAGGCGGGTATCCTGCCTGGCGATGTCGTCGTGGTCCATCAACAGCCCCTGGCCCGGAACGGCGACATCGTGGTGGCCCTCTTTGAGGACGAGGCCACCGTCAAGACCTTCCGCCGGGAGAGCGACGGCCACATCTGGCTCCACCCGGAGAACTCCAGCGGTCAGTATCAGCCCATCGACGGCGAGGGCTGTTCTATCCTGGGCCGTGTGGTGGCGGTCATCCGCCGCTATTGATTCGTTCCCGTACAAAAAGCTCCCCAGCCTCGGAAAGGCTGGGGAGCTTTTTGTACGGCCGCCCGGGTTTCCTTCAGTGGGAGAAGAGGGAATTTTGTTGGCTGTTTTCATATAAAACTCCTAATTTGAGAAGTGTAAATTTCGTGAGAAGTCTCGCTATCCGCTACACCAATATATAATGATTGATCTTTCCCCACAATAATAAGAAAAACTTTTTTGAACGCATTAGTTCCGTCTCTTATAACTTGTCGAATTAAACTCCGATCAATATGTGATGGAGTAGGCCTATTCTCTGGATGAGAGTGCCATTCACCCAAATAGTTTTCTATACCATTTGACTCATCCCACTTTTTATTGATAATTCGTTGCGCAGACACTTTATTGCGTACAAAAGAAAACCTACCTCTCTTGTCCATATGTGAAGGCTCAGAAACATCACACAAATAGTATTCTTCCCGTCCTTTGGCTTGCTTTCCGAAAAGAATACCGCCTGCCTCTTTAGATGTACTGCTTCGCTGAAGATATTTAAATAGTTTAGCCAAGACAATATCTTCTATATAGAGAATCGTTCCATCTTCAAAACGAATACGTTCCATCAATCTATCCTCTTTATATGTTTGCTATAGGGCAAAGCGTTAGACCACTTGGAAGAAATAGTACCACCAGCGCGCTGTACTGCTGGAAGATTACCGCACCAAGTAAAAAGATAGTTTCGATTTTTTCCTTTGGGTATGTTGTCAACAAACAAATAATGTAAAAAATCGTAAATAAATCTTTTTAAATCAAAAGCACCGTATGGAATATATGTTGATTGACAGCCAAATTCTCTTTTTTGGAAAGATTCTCCGTTTGTGATTACACGCTCTTTAAAAGTATACTCTTTCTCGAAAAGTGATTCAAATATATTTTGTTGCTTGTTAAGTAAGATAGCATGTCCAGCAGCCAAGAGAGGCTCCACCCAAGTTAGTATTACAGGCTTTGTAATTCGTTCTGCACACATTTCTGATACAATTTTGTGCTCTAAAGCTAAATTTGCAGTTGCCACAAAAATTAAATCGCAAGTGTTCAGTTCAACCTCATGATTTTCGATGAACAATAATCCGTTTTCCGAATATACATCAGACATAATATTGGGGTTGTATTTGCGAAGGCGATCTCTCAGTGCATTCGCTTTTTCCTTCCCAATATATTCATACCCACAATAATGGCGCGCAACATTTTCAGTTGATAATGTGTCATTATCAACAAAAACAAAAGACGATATTCCATATTCTGAAAGAGCTTCAGCAATATAACTGCCTACCGATCCACAACCTATAACCGCAACTTTGGTCACATCACTCATTAAACCGATTCCTCCCCGAGTAAATAATCGCTCTTGGCACATATCGTTTACCAGGAATTTTATAGGAGCAGTTTTTTTCCTGTCACGCAAAAACGCCAACTCAATTGGCACCCGCCCTTTCCGAAAACCATTTGCTGAAAATGACACAGTGGGGTGCACGAACAGCTGTAAGCATCTGCTCCCAAATCGGGGTATGGAAAAGGCAATAAATGCACTACCCGGTAGACAAGATTTCAAAAAATTATCATATGCCACAGAAATCGTCTTGTCCGAGTGAATCAGTTTATACATACCGTAATTAGTTTTAGGGAATGGGGGATACAGATTAATGCTTAGTGGAAGATAAAGGCAATTATGATAATCATTAAGGTACCGCTTTTTAATGCCAATATTTCCAAGGTATTGGTCTAGTTCTTTTTTGCCTTTCGCAAGATAGACTCTTTTTGCCTGATTAGAATAGTAAGCGGATATAATGGCCGTTTTGTTGGAAAATTCAAATATGCTTTCTGCTGCTAAATTGCAATCCATGATCCAATAGCTGCGGAATTCTTCTTGAAAATCTTCAATATTTTCTTTTGCAATGCCCTGACCAATGATTTTTCGTGCCTGTACAAAAGAGGCGCAAATTATTTGGACTGGTGCATTAAAATCTGGTATAGCGGTTGACTTATCAAAGGTACAGATATCAAAATCAGAGTTGACATGAGGGAGAGGGGAGATAGGATCATAGCATTTCTCGCCAATATATATTGTAGGAAATTCATATGGAAAAGTTTGTGGGAGTACCCCCCTCAGTTCAATAACATATTCACATATTATTGTTTTACAAAAAATTGTATCTTCAGAAGTGCTAATTTCTGTGAATCCGAGTCCCTCTAATTCTCGAATAAGGACATTAAGATCAAGCAGAACGTCCATCATGTCGCAAAATCCCGGGAGAGCTTGTTTGAACAAAGGAAGATGTGGTTTCGTTGCTTTTTTTAACCGATTCCCCTTTGGGGAAACGGTTTCCAAACATACCAATCATGTAATCGGATGCAACTGCTGGATCGTCTTCCGCGATGGCTTTATCAAGGGCATCTTTTAAGTCAGTTAGCCCATCTATGATTTTGTTCTTCTTCGTCTCGCTAACCCCATCGAACAAATCCTCACCAGGCAACACAGGCTTTACACAGGAAAAATTCATGCTTAAAGTATTGATAATGCTCGACAAAGTATCTCTCAAACTTTTTTCGTCACGTCCTTCATAGATTTCAAAATTATTTGCTACAAGGATGGTTATTTCGATTCCCTTGAGCGGTATTTCTTTATATTCTTTCCACGCTTTCATGTATTTTACGACTCGACGCAACTGTTCATCATTGTCTTGAACTTTCTCAATAAACCAATCTTTGAATGCTTTTGGATCACTAACGATCCATCCGTCTCTTTTGTGTGCCAAATAAGCAATATCATCTTGCATAATATAGATAGGATAATCAATGTGATATCCAGCTTCATACACAACCCGGACACATGTGTCTTTGTCTACTGGAGATTGCTTTGTATGCCCATTAACAGCTGATTTGATCCATGAATGAACTGTAGCAGGAGCAGGCCATGATTCTTGATCTGCATCGGAATAGCCGGATAGGTATACGCCATCGTCTAAATCATACTCATTACCGTTGATGGGATTAACAGTGGTCTTCATAGCAAATGATCCCTGCCAGCAAAAAGTTGGCTTTTGCTTATTGTTATCAGCAAACCACGTCTTAATCTTACCGCGCAGAGCATCTCTTCCTCTGCGAAGGTTTTCTTTTTTATCAGGAGACAAAGAAATCTCGCTGTTGAACTTTGAGAACAAATTGTGAATGTCTGCCATACGATAATCCTCCTTTAAAATGTTAACTATATGTGGTCAAATGATTAGTGATATTAATTGTACTCCATTTTATTCTTCTTGTACAGTCCCTTACACGAAAAAATAATTTGCGTGTATTTATTTTTACGAGTCAAACTGGTACATTTCGGTGGTTTTGCTGCAATACTATTCAAAATCATATATTTGAATTGAAAGCGGACGTTTAACACGTCTGCTTTTCATATTTTTTTCTTTGCAAACGTACATTTTGCAGGAGGTGATTTTATGAAAGACCCACCTTTGACTATTACCGAATACCATCCGCAACACACTGCGCCACCTAATCAGACAGTCCACCAAACCATCACTGCCTGGCTCACAAAAGAACTCTACAAATGATGCCTGCGTCGTTTTATCGGCGCAGGCATTTCAAATAAATCCTTGCGGCCCGACTGCTCCTGCGGTATCATAGTACCGAGCAGTTACGCCTTTGAGGAGGTGTAACAAATCCTTTGCGCAATCTATACACGGCTGAGTAAGGAGGATGAGGACAAACACCAGCCCGAATCCGAGAGCATCCAGAACCAAAAATCCCTGCTGACTCACTACGCCATTGACCACGGCTGGGACATCTACGCAATCTACTGCGATGAGGACTTCTCCGGTATCGACAGCGACCGCCCGGACTTCAACCGCATGATCCAGACCGCCAAGCAGAAAAAATTCCAAATCATCCTGTGCAAGACCCAGTCCCGGTTCACCCGCGACATGGAACTGGTGGAGAAATACATCCACGGCCTGTTCCCCATCTGGGGCATCCGGTTCATCGCCGTGGCAGACAATGCTGACACCGAGGTGAAGGGCAACAAAAAGGCCCGGCAGATCAACGGTCTTGTGAACGAGTGGTATTTGGAAGACCTATCCGAAAACGTCCGCATGGTGTTCGACCTGAAGCGGCGGGAAGGCAAGTATATCGGAGGGTTTCCCATCTACGGTTACCGCAAAGACCCGGCGGACAAAAACCACATCATTCCCGATCCGGAGGCGGCGGAGGTGGTGCGGCAGATTTTCCAGTTGTCGATAGAAGGCCATGGCCGCCAGAACATTGCCTATCTGCTGAACCAGCAGGGCATCCCCAACCCCACCCGCTACAAGGCGGAGCGGGGCTGGACCTGCAACCACCCCATGAAGAACGACTTCGGCCTGTGGAACAAGGTGACGGTGGGCCGCATCCTCACCAACGAGATGTACACCGGGGTGATGATCCAGGGCCGCCGGAAAAAGGTGAGCTACAAATCCAAGGTCATCATCGACACCCCGGAAAGCGAGTGGTATCGCGTTGAGGGCACCCACGAGCCCATCATCGACCGGGCCACCTTCGACGCCGTCCAGCGTTCCTTGAAGCTGCGCACCAAAACAGACGGCTCCGGCCAGGCCCACCTGCTGTCCGGGCTGGTGAAGTGCGCTGACTGCGGCTCCACCATGAGCAAGTGCTCCAACGGCAAGCAAAGCTACCTCCGCTGCAAGCTGTACGCCGATAGCGGCAAGCAGCGGCTCTGTACCCGCCACTCCGTCCGGCTGGATCAGCTCATTGACCTGGTATCCGAGCGCATCCGCTACTATGTCCAGACCTACTATGAGCTTGACCCCAGTGACCTCCAGCCCCAGAAGGACACCCGCCGGGAGGCCCTGGAGCAGGAACAAAAAGCCCTGACCACCCAGTTGGAAAAACGCAGTCAAGCCCTCAAAACGCTGTACTTAGACAAGGTATCGGGCATCATTAGTGAGAGCCAATTTGTGGAGCTGAACCAATCCTTTCTGGATGAAAAAAGCCGCCTGGAGCGGCGGCTGGCACATATTGGCGAGGAGCTGACCCAGCGGGAGAATACCCAGCAGCAGACCGGCCTGCTGGAGCGGGCGCGGGAGCTGCTCAGGCTGGAAACCGTCCCCCGGGAGCTGGTGGTGGGCCTGGTCGAAAAAATCGAGATCGGCGAGAAGCACCCGGACACAGGCAAGCAGGACGTGTCCATCACCTGGAAATTCTGACCAAACCCCAGGAGCGAAACGCAGTTTCGCGGTTAAAGTTCTTTTTCGGTTCCTTTTTCTTTCAAGAAAAAGGAACAAATCCCCCGTAATGTCCTTTTGCCACCACCCCCTGGGGTGCTGTACCATCCACCAGCGCCGCCCCAAGCTGAGGCAAGATCAGCGCATCCAGCGAATCCGGATCCCCGGAGCAAAGCACCTGCTCAGTCTCCAGCCCAGCGGCCCGAACGTGACGCTCTACCCGGCGCATGAGAGTGGACTTGCCGCTGCCCGGCCCGCCCTTGACGATGTACAATGCCCGCATCCGATTGGGATCGGACAGCTGATGATACAGGGAGTAAAAACCTGCGGGCGTGTTGCCGCCCAGAAAGTACTGTATGTTGGGCATCCGAAAGCCTCCTCCAAGTTTCGGCGGCGTCCGCGGTCTGCGGCCCGCCGTTCGTTTCACTTCAATCTATGTGGTGCATACAGGAATGGTGCGGGAACACGATTTCCCGCACTTTAAGCCTATTTCTCCCAGCAAGTCCCCTATGCGGCTGGGACGGGCCAAAATAGAAAGTCTCCGCCCCTTGCGGAAGAGGAAAAAATAGTATAGAATAAAAGTCGGTTCTGCCCTCAGAACCGGCTCTTGATTTTATGAATTGCGGAGGTCTCAGCCGTGTATCGAGGAAAACGAAGCGATCCCCCTCCCCCAGTGTGGCGGCATCTCGCCATCGCAGCACTGGCCGTCATCTTGCTGGCCGCAGGAGTATTTGTGGGGCTGCTGTTCCGGCAGTCTACCGTCCAGCAGCCCCAGCCCGCGCAGTCCACCCCATCTCAGCTTTCTCAGAGTTTCCAGGCACCCAGCGAGGAGCCCCCTGCAGCGCCTTCCCCAGAGCCCACCCCAGAGCCCGACCCGGCAGAAATACTGCTTGCGGACATGACCCTCCATGAAAAGGTGTGCCAGCTGTTCGTAGTCCAGCCCGCAGACCTCACCGGCGTATACAAAGTGACAGCGGCGGGAGAGACCACTCGACAAGCCTTGGAGCGCTACCCCGTGGCCGGCCTGCTGTACGACGCCAGCAATCTGGTGACTATGGACCAGACCAAAACCATGCTGACTGACGTTCAGACCTTTGCCAAAATTCCCCTCATTCTCACCTGTGATGAGGAGGGAGGCAGGGTCAACCGCCTGATGCACACCATTGGCACCACCTACATCGGTCCCATGCTGAATTTCAAGGACCAGGGCGCCGAAAAGGCAGCAGAAAACGCTAAAACCATCGCCTCTGATTTGAAGTCCTGCGGCTTTAACATGGACCTTGCCCCGGTGGCGGACGTGTGGTCCAACCCCAACAACACCGTCATCGGTGACCGGGCCTACAGCAATGACTTTGAGCAGGCCGCCGGGCTGGTGAGCGCCGCTGTGGAAGGCTTCCACGCCGGCGGCGTGGCCTGCACGCTGAAGCACTTCCCCGGCCATGGGGACACCTCCGCCGACAGCCACTACGGCTCGGTGTACGTTTACAAGTCGCTGGATGACTTGAGAGCGGCGGAGTTTCTGCCCTTCCGAGCGGGTATCGCCGCCGGGGCGGACGCGGTGATGATGGGTCACTTGATCCTCCCGGACATCGACGGCCAGCCCGCCCTGATGTCTTACAAAATCGTCACGGAAATTCTGCGGGAGGAGCTGGGTTTTGACGGCGTGGTCATCACCGACAGCCTGGAGATGCAGGCCATGACCGACCACTACGGCAGCGGCGAGATCGCCGTAAAGGCCGTCCAGGCGGGGGTGGATTTACTGCTTTCCCCGCAAAGCCTGGACAAGGCCGTCACCGCCCTCACCCAAGCGGTGGAGGACGGCGCCATCACCCAGGAGCGGCTGGATGAGAGCGTTTTGCGGGTCCTGCGGCTGAAGCTGGATCGGGGTATCATCCCGGCAGAGTAAATAAGGGGGCTTCCCCCATAATGAGTTTCCGTCACGATGGTTTCAAAAAACGTAGTAGAGACAGTCGATACGGTGTATTCTGGACTATCTGACCCATTCCTAATTATAATAACCTGTGTAAGGCCTTCTCTGGGGCCAAGTATGAGAATGCCTCCAGGATGTTTGCCTTTGCCCTGAGCGTCAAGACCCCGGAGGAAACCGAGATGTACCGAAAGCTGTGCGGTGTGGCGGATTACCGCCGTCAGCAGGATTGTCCGGCCCGGCGTCAGCGAGCGGGACATGGTGCTGGACATGGAGGCGACCTGCTGCATCGGGGGCGTTCAGGGCTTCAACATCGAAGATGTGGTGCGTATCACCGAGACGTGCCGTGAGGTCGTGACGCCCAATACGCCCCATTATCTTTAATTTTTTTGATTTTAGGAGGTAAGCTGTTATGAAAGTGCTCATCGTCGGCGGCGTGGCCGGAGGTGCCGGAGCCGCCGCCCGCCTGCGTCGCAATGACGAACAGGCGGAGATCATCCTGTTCGAGAAGGGAGCCTTCATCTCCTTCGCCAACTGCGGCCTGCCCTACTACATCGGCGGCGCCATCACCGACCGGGGCCAGCTCCAGCTTCAGACCCCCGCCGCCTTCCGGGCCCGGTTCAACGTAGACGTGCGGGTCCAGCACGAGGTCACTGGGGTGGACTCCGCTTCAAAAACGGTGTCCGTCTTTGACCATTCCACCGGAAAGACGTATACTGAGAGCTACGACAAGCTGATTTTATCCCCCGGCGCGTCCCCCCTCCAGCCCAGGTTCCCCGGGCTGGAGGACAACCATGTGTTCACCTTGCGAAACATTCCGGACACCTACGCCATCTATGACCACATCGCCAACGCCAAGCCCAAGACCGCCGCCGTCATCGGCGCGGGCTTCATCGGCCTGGAGATGGCCGAGAATCTGGCCGAGCGGGGGCTGTCCGTCTCCATCGTGGAGGCCGCCCCCCACGTGATGGCCCCCATGGATTTGGATATGGCCCACATGGTGCACAACCGCATCCGGGCCGCGGGCATGGGCCTGTACGTGGGCAAGAAGTGCGCCGGGTTCACTGCCAACACCGTCCAGCTGGAGGACGGCGCCGCCATCCCCGCCGACATGGTGATTTTGTCCATCGGCGTGTCCCCCGAGACCAAGTTCCTGGCCGGGAGCGGCGTAGAGCTGGGCCAGCGGGGCGAGATTTTGGTGAACGAACAGCTCCATACCAACGTGAAGGACGTCTACGCCCTGGGCGACGCCGCCGTGGTGCGCAACCTGGTATCCGGCAGGACCCAGGTCATCCCCCTGGCGGGGCCCGCCAACAAGCAGGCCCGCATCGTGGCCGATGTGGTGTGCGGGCGCTATGCCAGCTATAAGGGGAGCATCGGCGCCTCCATCATGAAGTTCTTTGACATGACTGTGGCCTGCGCCGGGGAGAAGGAGGAGAGCCTCAAAGCCGCCGGGACCCCCTATCACAAGACCTATACCGTCTCTGCCAGCCACGCCGGGTATTACCCCGGCGGCGCCCAGATGTTTGTCAAGCTCCTCTATAACGACGAGGGGACTATCCTGGGCGCGCAGATCGTGGGCGGCGAGGGCGTGGATAAGCGCATTGACACCCTGGCTGTGGCCATCCGCTTCGGGCTAACGGTGTATGATCTGGAGGAAATGGAGCTGGCCTATGCGCCCCCCTTCTCCAGCGCCAAGGACCCGGTGAATATGGCCGGTTTCGTGGCGGAGAACGTCCTGCGGGGCGTCATGACCCCGTTCTATCCCGAGGATGTGGCCAGCATCCCCCAGGATGCCGTCCGGCTGGACGTGCGCAGCCCCGGCGAGCTGGAGGCGCTGGGCGCCATCCCCGGCTTTGTCAACATTCCCGTCAACGAGCTGAGGAACCGCATGGGTGAGGTGGACCTGTCCAAGCCCATTTACGTCACCTGCCAGGTGGGCCTGCGGGGCCATGTGGCAAGCCGTATGCTGGCCCAGAACGGGGCCAAGGTCTATAACCTGTCCGGCGGGTACGCCCTGTACTCAGCCTATGTGAAGGACCTTCAGGGGTTGGCCGACGGGGGAAGCAAAAGCTGCGCCGCCTGCGGCCAGCAGGTGTAGATAGATAAAAGGAGCTATTTCCCTGTGGAACGTACCGTTTACGATACCTATATACAGATACTGGTCAACGAGCTGGTCCCCGCCCTGGGGAGCACCGAGTCCATCGCCATCGCCCTGGCCGGGGACCCGTCCCTGGGGTTGGAGGCGCTCAGCAAGGTGACGCCCCCTCATTGCGGCATTATCAGGCCGACGTACGGCTGAGGGCCCAGGCCATTGCCGCCGCGGGCAGCGACGCCCGTATGGGCGGCTGCGTCCTGCCCGTCATCATCAACTCGGACAGCGGCTGCTGAACCGGCCCCTGTGAGAGATAGACTCAGCGCGAAAATTTTCATTTGGAGGGATACCCATGAACATCATCCACACCGACAACGCCCCCGCCGCCATCGGGCCCTATTCCCAGGGCTTTGAGGTCAACGGCTTCGTCTTTACCTCCGGCCAGATCCCCGTGGACCCGGCCTCCGGCACCGTGCCCGAGGGCATCGCCGCCCAGGCGGAGCAGAGCTGCAAGAATGTGGCCGCCATCCTGGCCCAGGCGGGCACCGGCATGGACAAGGTGTTTAAGACCACCTGCTTCCTGGCCGATATGGGAGATTTTTCCGCATTCAACGAGATGTACGCCAAGCACTTTGTGTCCAAGCCCGCCCGCTCCTGCGTGGCTGTGAAGGATCTGCCCAAAGGTGTGCTGTGTGAGATCGAGGCCATCGCGGTGAAGTGAGCTGCTAGTCCTAAGTAACGCCCCGAAACAGCAAAAAAGAGGATCGTCACCCAAAGGGTGGCGGTCCTCTTGTATCCGCTGGATGGGTCAGCCCTTTTGCTTGACCGGGGTTATAGCAGGCTGACCTCCAACAGGGCAGTCAACTCGCCGTGGGCTTCGTCAATGGAATAGGTACAGGCACACAGCATCCGGGCAAAGTCGGAGGCGGTGCCCCTCGGATTTGTCACGGCGATGTAGAGCTGGTGGTAGGCCGCGATTAGCGCGTCCACCTGACCTGGGAGCCGGTCGGGCACCGGGCCGGTGAGCGGTGTCTGGCTCAGGCGGGCATAGTCGGACACGATGCCAACCCAGGTGGCGGAGAGAGTTTCAAAGCCGGCATTTCCATTGCTCGCCAGCCAGGACGATGCGGAGGGAAGCAGCTGGGTCAGATCATCCCCGCCTGGCTCGCCGATGCGGGACGCCCACCAATTGTATTCGTACAAGCCCAGACGGGTGAGGAGCTCCGCTTCCGCTATCACCCGGTGGTGGAGGGTGGTAGACAGTGTCAGATACTCGTCCGGGGTGAGAACCGGCGGCGGGGTCGGCTCAAGGGGCAGGGTCGGCTCTTCCGGGGGCGCAGCGGACACCCGGGGCGGCGGTGTGGGGCCGTTGGCAATATACCGGGGCTGGCAGGCCGTCAGGGCCAGGAGCAGGAGGGACACAGCCAAAAGCGTCAGCCTATTCACACGTTGTCCCCCCTTTTAAGCTGTTTTTCTAATTATCCACCGTAAAAGAGTTTCTGTCAAGCCCCGGCTGGGAGCGGGAAAGGGGCCTTCGCTTCTATTCCAGCGCACAAAAGGCTAGGAGCTGAGCCTTTTGCTCAAAAGTCAACGTCGTACCCGGAAAAACTCCTCTACCACCGCCCGTTCCGAGAAGGGATGGCGCACGCTGTTTTCCTCAATGTACTCCTCGTGGCCCTTGCCCAGCAGGGCCACTACATCCCCTGTTCCTGCCAGCGACAGGGCGCGAAAAATGGCCTCCCGGCGGTCTGGGATGATTTCGTGGGGCAGGTCCCCCAGCGCGGCGGCGATATCGGCACAGATTCCCTCGACGCGCTCGGAGCGGGGGTTGTCGGCGGTAAGCACGGCGTAGTCCGCCCACCGGGCGGCGGAACGGGCCATCTCTGTACGGCGCAGCTTGGGACGGTCGCCGCCCGCGCCGAATACGGTGAGGATGCGTTTTGGGTGGTGCTCGGCCAGGGCGGAGAGGATGGCGTCAAAGCTGGCGCCGTTGTGGGCGTAGTCGATGATTACGGTGAAGGGTGCGGGCGCCGGAACAACCTGCGCCCGGCCGGGAACGCAGACGCGGGACAGTCCGGCGCGGATGGAGCTGTCGGGGATGCCCAAGGTGCGGCTGAGGGCGGCAGCGGCCAGGGCGTCGGCGGCGTTGAACGTTCCAGGAAGGGGAATAGAATAGGTATTCACATTCTCAACTGTGAGGAGGGAGGACAGGGGGCGGTCCGGGTCCGGCGTGACGGCGCGGGCGCGGACATCGGCGTGTTCGCCGAAGCCAAAAGTGGAGACGGGAGCGCCCTTGGGGACCTGAGCGGCCATCGCGGGCCAGTTTGGGTCGTCGGCATTGCCCACGGCGATTTTGCACTGACGGAACATGGCGGCTTTGCAGGCGCGGTATTCCTCAAAGTCGGCGTGCTCCGCACCGCCAATGTGGTCCGGGGACAGGTTAAGGAACAGTCCGGCGGCGAAGGTCAGGCCATGGACTCGTTTCAGCTTCATGGCCTGGGAGGAGACCTCCATCACCACGTGGGTACAGCCCGCGTCAGTCATCTGCTGAAGGGTGCGGCGGAGGGCGATGGGCTCTGGAGTGGTGTTGCGGGTGTCAGACAGCTTTTCCAGGCCGATGTACGCGCCCAGAGTGCCGATCATGCCGGTTTTGTATCCTGCGGCGGCGAGGATGTCCCGGAGCATATGGGCGGTGGTGGTCTTGCCTTTGGTGCCGGTGACGGCGATGAGCGTGAGGGCCTTTTCCGGATGGCAGTAGAACTCTGCGGCCAGGAGGGCCAGGGCGGCTCGAGGGTCGTCCACCGACGCGCCGGGGACGCTTTCGGGCAGAGGCGGACGGCACACTACAGCGGCCACGCCCCGCTCCAAGGCCTCGGGGATGTGAGCTCGGCCGTCGTTGTTGGCGCCCTCCATGGCCACGAACAGCGCTCCTGGAACCACTTCGCGGGAGTCGCAGATGAGGGCGGTGACCTCCGCCTCCAGAGGGCAGGACACTCCGATGGCGGACAGCAGCTGAGACAGCTTCATAGGGAAAACTCCTTTTCGGTTTTCCCCAATCTATGGTTTTGGGCAAAAAAATGTCCCTCCCGCTGGACGGGAGGGGCATTTTGTCGCTTATTCGGTTGTTTCCACTTGCTTCAAAAGCTCATCCACCGACAGGCCGTAGAGCTTGGCCAGGGCCATCAGATTGGCGGTGCTGGGGTCGGATGTGCCATTCTCCCACTTGCTGACCGCCTGACGGCTGACGCCCAGGGACTCGGCCACGTACTCCTGGGTGAAGCCCCGGCTGGTGCGGTGGGCCTTGAGCGTTTCCCCTAAACTTTTGGCCTGCTCCGGCGGATTTTTGCTGTCCGCGTTGGAGCGGAGATATTTCCGTAAAGCTCGGATAACCAGGACAACGAAATAGATGAAAAGGGCCCAAAGCGCGATATTGAGGAGCAGTACAGGGATCGCTACTACAAAATTTCCTGCCATAATATTACCTCCTTTTGATAGCGCCATTCTACCAAAAAGGTCCGGTTGCGTCCACCAAATATCGGGCAACTATCAGTTGCGCGGCCCTTTTGCGCAACTTTTTCACCAAATCTAATCCCGCCGCGCGTCCAGCTCCCGCAGGAAGGCCTGGGCGTACTCCACATCCGACGGGGTGTCGATATACTCCAGCCCCCGCTTCTGCCGGGTCTCCGCGCCCTTGCCGGTGATGAGGATCACCGACGGCTGGTGACAGCTCAGCACCGCCTGCCGGATGGCCTCCCCCCGGTTGGGCTGAATTTCGCAGGTGCAGGCCACGTGTGTGGCGATCTCCTTGCAGATAGAGACCGTGTCCTCCTCGCCGGAATCCTCCTCGGTGAGCACCACCAGGTCGGAATACTGCCCGGACACCTCGCCCAGGTCCCGGCGGCGGTCAAAGGCTTTTTTGCCGGGGCAGCCGAAGACGGTGACGATGCGCCGCCCAGGGTACTCCTGCTGGACGGAGCGGAACAGGGTTTCAAAGCTCATGCGGTTGTGGGCATAGTCCACGATGGCGGCGACATCCCCGGAGGCGTTGGAGTAGACCTCCATGCGCCCCGGCACGCGGGCCTTGCTGAGGCCGTCCAGAACAGCCTTCTGCGGAATATTGAGCCCCTGGCACACGGCGATGGCCGCCAGGGCGTTATCCACGTTGAACAGCCCCGGCATGGTCAGGCGGTACTGCCCGGAGAGCTGGGCGGCGTCCACCTGGAACAGAATGTCGTCCCCTATTTTCCGCACGTCGTGGCCGTACACATTGGCGGCGGGATTGTGCCGGGAGAAGGTGTGCACCGTCCCGCAGGCGCTCTGAGCGGCGGCCAGCGCTTCGTCCCCGTGGTCACAGTCCAGGTTGACACAGGAAAAGTCCGCCTGGGCAAAAATTTTCTGTTTGGAGTGGAAATAATCCTCAAAATCCGGGTGCTCAATGGGAGAGATGTGGTCGGCGCCGATGTTCAAGAACGCGGACACGGCGAACCGGGTCCCCAGCGTGCGGTGGTATTTGAGGGCCTGACTGGAAACCTCCATCACCAGGTATTCCATCCCGGAGGCCACGGCGTGGGCGAAGTGCTTTTGCAGCTCCAGCGGCTCGGGGGTGGTCAAATGGGACTCGAAGCGCTCTACCCCATCCCAGGTATCGATGGAGGAGATGACGCCGCAGCTTTTCCCCTGGGGAACTAGCAGCTCGTCCAGGATATACTTCAGGTAGTAGGCGGTGGAGGATTTCCCCTTGGTCCCGGTGATGCCGATGACCTTCAGCTTTTGGGAGGGGGCGTTGTAATACTTCACCGCCAGCGGGGCCAACACCTGCCGCATATCCTTCACCAAGATGCAGGGCAGGTCTATGCCAGAATAGGTATTCTCACTGGCGTAGGCAAATGCGCCGCGTTTGGCGGCGTCAGCCAAGTAATCCACCTTAAAGTGGGCGCCCTTGCAGATGAACAGCGTGCCTGGAACCACTTCCTTGGAACTGTAGGACACCAGCTCCACAGTCCGCTCCAAATCCAATCCGTCAGGCGCCGGCGCGGCCAGCTGCCCCAGCTTGTCCATCAGCTCCACATATTCCCGCAGAGAGAAGCGTGTCAAATCCATGGTGATGACCTCCGAAAATCAGATCGTACGCAGGGGATAGCCGCACCGCTCCACCGCCCGCTCGGCCATGACCATCATGGCGTCAGTGTAGAAGGAGGGAAGCGTGTGATAGGTGGCAAACACGGACAGCTCTGTGCAGGCCAGGATCGCGCAGTCGCACCCCGCCTTCCGGATGGCCCGGTCGATTTTTGCAAACTTGTCCCGGCTGCCCGTCTCCCCCTGCTTGATCTCGTCGTAGATGATGGACATGACCAGCTTCTGCGTGTCCGGGTCGGGGGCCACGGCCTCCAGCCCCACCGCGGCGCACTCCTTCTGATACAGGCCCGTCTGGATGGTGCCGTCGGTGCCCAGGATGCCGGGGCGCTTTTTTCCCTGGGCGGCCAGGGCGGCGGCAGTCTCCCGCAGCATATGGATGATGGGCACGCCGATCTCCCCCTGGAGCCGGTCGGCAAAGTAGTGGGACGTATTGCAGGGGATGGCCAGCACCGTACAGCCGCAGTTTTCCAGCATTTTCGCGTCCTTCAACAGCCGCTGGTACAGCCCCCCGGTGTTCCCCGAGAGGATGGCGGCGGTGCGGTCAGGGATACCGGTGTCGGACAGGATGAGGGCGGGGAGATGGTCCTGATCCCGGACCGCGTCGGTGCGGTCCAGGACGAACTGATAGAACACCTGGGTGGCCTGGGGGCCCATGCCGCCCAGGACGCCTAAACGCTGCTCAGACATGGCGCCTCCTTAATTCTCGCTGGGTTTCTTGCAGTACTTACCAAATCGGACATAGTTTCCAATGTGGTTCTTCCAAATGCGCCAGATGCGCTTGGGGGTGTAGTCCGGGCGGTACTCCATGGAGTGATGGTCCGCGCCAGACTTGAACAATGCCCGCATTTCATCGTGATACCGCCGGGGAATATATTTGTACGCCAGACCCCGAGGGATCATCCGCCAGATGGTTCGGTTGTTGGTGACGGTCAGCGGCATTTCCCGGCCTTCGATGAGGTCGCCCACCAGGTACTGGGCGATATTGTGGCCGGAGCCGGTGACATAGTAGTTGCTCCGCCCCTGGCGGGTGTTGATCTCAAAGGCCTTGTACTTCCCGTCCCGGCGGTCAAACTTGATGTCGAAGTTGGAAAAGCCCACGTAGCCCAAGTCCTCCAGCATCCCGCGGATCTTGTCGCACAGCCCCCGGTCATGCTCGGTGATGATGACGGCGTGGTTGCCGATGCCGTGGGGGGAGTGCTCCTCCAGAAGCACATGGCCCAGGCACATCAGCTTCACCTTGCCGTGGGTGTCGGAGTAGTTGGTAAGCACCCGCATATAGGTATCGTCTCCGGGGATGAACTCCTGCAAAATCATCTTGCCTGGATATCCCGCGGCGTACACCTCGTCCAGAGCGGCCAGAAGCTCCTCCCAGCTGCCGCAGATATAGACTTTTTTCAGCTCCCGGCGTCCGGTGGCCCAGTAGGCCACGCCGTCGGCGGGCTTGGCCACGTAGGGCGCGCCCCAGGGCAGCTCAAAGCCATGGCCCATATCCCGGTCATAGACGAAGGTGGCCGGGTGGTCGATGCCGTACTGGTCACACAGGGCATAGAACTGCTCCTTGTCGGTGAGCCGGTCCAGCATTTCCCCACTGATATAGTTACACGTTACGTTCTGGGGGAACTGGTCTTTGAGGTGGGCACACAGCTTGACATAGCTGTCCCCGCAGCCGATGACCAGCACGGTCTTGTCCGCGCACTCGGCCGCCACGTTTTTGACGTTTTGGAGGAACGCCGCCTCGTCCTCGTTCTCCGCACAGGCGCGGTAGTCGATGATGGCGCTGTAGGCGCAGGGAAAGGTGGCGGCAAACTTGCCGAAGGCAATACTTTTTACCCCATAAGCCTCGTGAAACGCCCGGGCCACACTATACACGTTGATATCGCCGCCGAATAAAAGCGGCTGGAAAGTGACATCAGACACTTGAGATCAGGCTCCTTTGTAAAGGCTGGCTTAACCGCCGGCCCGCTTAACCAAAAATACGCCAGAGATTTGGGACAGCTTATTGATAACCCCGGTCAGCTCCTTCTGGTCCTTGACCGCCAGCTCCAAATAGATCATGGCGTACCCATCCGGCTGGCTGCGGGCGGACAGGTTATTCACCTTCACCTTGACGGCGGACAAAGCCATGGCCACATCCAGCGCCAGTCCGTCCCGGTCCTTGGCGGAGATCTCAATGGAGGTGCGGTAGCCCGCCTCCGCCACCGCGTTCTCCGCCCAGGACACCTTGACCCAGCGCCCCTCCTCCTCGAGCTTGCGCCGGGCGGGGTCCGCGTTGGGGCAGTCCTGCCGGTGGATGGACACGCCGTACCCCTTGGTGATGAACCCCACCACCGGGTCGCCCGGCACAGGGGTGCAGCACTTGGAGAACTTCACCATGCAGTTGTCCAGCCCAGCTACAATGATACCGCTGTTGGATTTGCGCGGGGTGAGGATCGAGTTTTTGTAGGTGGACGAGGGATAGACTGTCTCCCCCGTGGAGATGGATGCCTGAATGGCCTCTTGCTCCGCCTTCTGGCGCTCCAGACGGCCCAGGCGGGTCATCTCCTCTTTGATGCGGGCAGCGGCCTTCTGGGCGGACAGCCCGCCGTAGCCGATGGCAGCGTACAGCTCATCCAGCTGGCCGCACCGCACCCGCTTGAGCAGAACGTCCAGCAGGTCCGAATTGGCGGTAATGGCCCCCAGGGACAGCCCCGCGTGCTTCAGCTCGGACTCGAACATGGCGCGGCCGGTGGCAATATTCTCCTCCCGGCGTTCTTTTTTGAACCACTGGCGGATCTTGTTCCGAGCCTCGTTGGACTTGCAGATTTTCATCCAGTCCCGGCTGGGCCCGCGGGCGGACTTGGACGTGATGATCTCCACAATATCGCCGCTTTTCAGCGGCGTTTCAAAGGTGACGATACGCCCGTTCACCCGCGCCCCTGTCATGGAGTTGCCCACGGCGGAATGGATGGCGTAGGCGAAGTCGATGGGCGTGGCCCCAGCGGGCAGACTCTTTACGTCGCCGTTAGGGGTGAACACAAACACCTCGTCGGCGAACATATCCACCCGCAGGGTACGGACGAACTCGTCTGGGTCGGTGTCCTGCTGGCTCTCCAGCAGCTTGCGGACCCACTCGAAGTCCCGCTCGGTGCCTAAACGCTGGTTGGCCATCCCCTGTTTGTACTTCCAGTGGGCGGCCACACCGTATTCGGCGGTCTGGTGCATATCCCAGGTGCGGATCTGGACCTCAAAGGGAATGCCGTCCCGGCCCACCACGGTGGTGTGGAGGGATTGATAACCGTTGGGCTTGGGGGTGCCGATATAGTCCTTGAACCGCCCCAGCACGGGCTTAAACATATCGTGGATACAACCCAGCACATTATAGCAGGCGGGGATGTCCTCCACGATGACCCGGAAGGCGTACAGGTCGAAAATCTCGTTCAACGTCTTGTTCTGAGAATACATCTTGCGGTAGATGGAATAGATGTGCTTCAGCCGCCCGTAGACCTTGCACTGCACCCCTTCCTCCGCCAAGCGCTCCTCGATGTGGGTCTGCATATTGTCAAGGAATCCCGCGTGGAGGGTGGTGATCTTCTCCAGCTCCTCGTGGACGTCGTGGAAGCCCACCGGGTCCAGGTACTCCAGGGCCAGGTCCTCCAGCTCCCACTTGATCTTTTGCATCCCGAGGCGGTGGGCGATGGGGGCGTAGACCTCCATGGTCTCCAGGGCCTTCTCCTTCTGTTTGGCGTCGGACTGGTATTGAAGCGTACGCATATTGTGCAGACGGTCACACAGCTTGATGAGGATAACCCGAACGTCCTTGGCCATGGCCATGAACATTTTGCGCAGGTTCTCCATCTGCTCGTCCTCCCGGGACGTGTACTGCATCCTCGTCAGCTTGGTGACGCCCTCCACCAGCTCGGCCACCTGATTGCCGAACATCCGGCCGATCTCGTCGTGGGTGGAGTCGGTGTCCTCAATGCAGTCGTGAAGCAGGGCCGCGATGATGGAATCCCGGTCCAAATCCAGCTCGTTGATGATCTCCGCCACCGCGATGGGGTGGATGATATAGGGCTCCCCGCTTTTGCGCAGCTGGGGCCCGTGGTGTTCGTTGGCATATTCAAAAGCGGCGCGAATCTTGCCCACATCCGCATCGGGATGGGCGGCCAAAATTTGCCGCTCCAATTCCTCATATCTCTTATGTGCCAGGTCCATAACCGGCGCCTCCTTGGGCATTCCACCCAGTCAAATCTATATTATTCCTCTTGCAGGAACAGTCTGAGCTGCCGCATCATGGCAGCCTGCTCCAAGTCCACTTTATTCTCCGGGCGGCACAGGTGAAGCTGGTCCCGCTCCACGCGGATGAGCCCCCGGTCTCCCATGACGTAGAGACATACCAGGGTCCGGCCATAGGCGCACCGCCCGTCGGGCTGGCGGGCAGCCTGCTTCAGCAGCGTGGGCCCGGCCTCCATCCGCCCCCCCACGCAGTTGTGCTCCAGGAACCGCCACAGCCGGGCGAAATCCTGACGGGAGGGGCACAGCAGGCCCGCCTCCCACCGGGACAGGTCCTCCCCTTCCCGCAGTCGCTGAAACAGTTCCTGCTCCAGCTGGGCGCGGGTGGGCGCGGAGCGCAGGTCGCAGATCTGGAGCTGCACGGTGCGGTTTCCCCGGAATTCGTTGATCTGGGGGGTGAACACCACATCCAGCCGGTCCCCGGCGGTAACGCCGCAGGCGGCGGAGTTGGCGGAGAAAAAGATGGCGTCCAGCACCACGCCGTCCCGGCGCAGCTTCATTTTTAAATGTCGTCCGCCGCCCACGTCACAGCAGGAGACGATGGACGCCCCCCGCAGCAAAAACACCGGCTTGGGGTTGCCCGTGCCGAAGGGCTCCAGCTCGGACAGCGACTCCACCTGGGGGGTACTGAGCATCCCGCAGTGGTCAATCTCCGCGTCCACGTCGATGGCGGCCTCCATAGGCTCGCCCCCGGTACGCAGGGACACCAGGCTGCGTATTTTCTCCTGAAAAGCGGGGATGTTCTCCTCCAGAATCGTGAACCCCGCGGCCATTTCGTGGCCGCCGTAGCCCTCCAGCAGAGGGGCGCAGCTCTCCAGGGCGGCAAACAGGTTAAACCCGCCGAAGGACCGGCAGGAGCCTTTGCCCTGTCCGTGCTCCAGGCAGATCATGAAGGTGGGGCAAGCGTATTTTTCCGCCAGCCGGGAGGCTACGATACCCACAACCCCTTGATGCCAGCCCTCCCCCGCCAGCACAATGGCAGACGCGGCCAGCTGGGGCTGTTCCTCCAGCTGGGCGATACATTGTTCGTAGATTTCCAACTCAATGGCCTGACGCTCCCGGTTCAGGCGGCACAGGGTTTGGGCTAGGGCCTCTCCCCGCTCCTCATCGCGGGTCAAAAGCAGCTCCAGGGCCACCATGGCCTGCTCCATCCGCCCCGCGGCGTTGATGCGCGGAGCCAGTCCATAGCCAATGGTGACGGCAGTGGGGGCGGAACCGGGCTCCAGCCCTGCCTCCCGCAAAAGGGCCCGCAGGCCGGGGCGCTGGGTGCGGGCCAGCAGATCCAGGCCTATGCGCACGAAAGAGCGGTTTTCGTCCGTTAGCTTCATCACGTCGGCCACCGTGCCGATGGCAGCTAATTCGCCGAAGCGCAGAAACACCCGCTCCCGATCCTCGGCTGGAAACAGGGCTTGCGCCGTTTTCAGCGCCACGCCCACACCAGCCAGCTCCGGGAAGGGGTAGGTGCAGTCGGGCCGACGGGGATCCACCACCGCCACGGCGGCGGGGAGCTTGTCCTTACAGTGATGGTGGTCGGTGACAACGACATCCACCCCCAGCGAGCGGGCGAACTCCACCTCGGGAGCGGCGGTGATGCCACAGTCCACGGTGACGATGAGCTTCACACCCTGTTCCGCCAGACGGGTAACGGCGCCGGAGTTCAAGCCGTAGCCCTCCTCGGTGCGGTCGGGGATATAGCTGGACACCTCGCCCCCCAGACAGACAAGAGCTTCGGTGAGCAGGCAGGTGGAGGTAATGCCGTCCACGTCATAATCGCCGTAGACGCAGACTAACTCGTGAGTTTCAATGGCCCGGCGGATGCGGGCCACCGCCTTGTCCATGTCCTTGAGCAGGAAAGGGTCGTGGAAGTGTTCCGGACCGCAGGAGAGGAATTGGGCGGCCTTTTCCGGCCCGTCCAATCCCCGGGCGGACAGCATAGCGGCGCACAGCGGGGACAGGCCCGCCGCTTCCAGCGCCCGGCGGGCAGAGGGCACGGCGGGTTGGCGCAGGTTCCAGTGCTGGTATTTCATGGACGCCCCTCCTCTCTGCCCGGTCAAGGGCATTGTTTCCAATATAACAATCTATTATATCAAATGTTTCCCCTTATTTCAACAGGCAAAAAGCCCTCCGCCTAAAACATAGGCGGAGGGCTTTGTCCAGTTTTACACTTCCATGATAACAGGCAGTATCATAGGGTTCCGTTTTGTCTTTTTGTATAGATATCCGGACAATGCGCCCTTCATCTCGGATTTGATGGACGACCAGTCCCGAACGTGGCGCTGTTCGCAGGTGTGCAGCGCGTCCACCGCCACCTGGCGCAGGTCCTCCATTAGCTCCTCGGACTCCTTAACATAAACGAAGCCCCGGGTGATGATGTCCGGCCCGGAGATGACGGAGCCATCCTCCCCGGACATGGAGACCACCACCACCACCATACCGTCCTGGGCCAGGTGCTGGCGGTCCCGCAGGACCACTGCCCCCACGTCGCCCACGCCGTAGCCGTCCACGAACACCTTGCCTGCGGGGACGGCGCCGTTGAGCTTGACGCTATTCTGGGTGAGCTCAATGACCCGGCCCACGTCGCTGATGACGATGTTCCTGGGGGCCATACCCATATCACGGGCCAGCTTGGAGTGGGTTTTCAGGTGCCGCTGCTCGCCGTGGACCGGGATGAAGAACTTGGGCCGGACCAGGGCGTGCATGATTTTCAGCTCCTCCTGACAGGCGTGTCCGGAGACATGGAGGGGGAGCTCCCGTTCGTTGACCACCTCGGCCTCCCGGCGGTAGAGCTCGTTGATGACGTTGCCGATGGAGTCCTCGTTGCCGGGGATGGCGGAGGCGGAGATGATGACCCTATCGCCGGGTTGTATGTCCACCTGGCGGTGGGTGTTGAAGGCCATCCGGGTGAGGGCGGACATGGTCTCGCCCTGGCTGCCGGTGGTGATGATGCACACCTTCTCCGGGGGCAAGGCCTTGATGTGGACGATGTCCACCACCGTGCCGGCGGGTATGTTCATATAGCCCAGCTCGGTGGACACCTTCATGGCGTTTTCCATACTCCGGCCAGTGACGGCCACCTTGCGGCCGTATTTCGCCGCCACGTCGATGATCTGCTGGATGCGGTCGATGTTGGAGGCGAAGGTGGTGACGATGATGCGGCTCTCGCAGCCGCGGAACAGGGCGTCAAACGATGCGCCCACTGACCGTTCGCTCTTGGTGAAACCGGGGCGCTCCACATTGGTGGAGTCGCACAGTAGGGCCAGCACGCCCTCGTTGCCCAGTTCGCCCAGGCGGGTCAGGTCGGCCATGCCGCCCTGGATTGGGGTGGGGTCGATTTTGAAGTCGCCGGTGTGGACGCATACCCCGATGGGGGTGCGGATAGCGAAAGCCACCGCATCGGCGATGGAGTGGTTAATGTGGATGAACTCCACAGAGAACCGCCCCGCCTTCACCGTCTCCCCGGCCTCGCAGGTGATGAGCTTCACCCTGTCCGTCAGGCGGTGCTCGTCCAGCTTCAGCTTGATGAGCCCGGCGGACATCCGGGTGGCGTAGATGGGGGCGTTCACGTCCCGCATGAGGTAGGGGATAGCCCCGATGTGATCCTCATGGCCGTGGGTGATGAAGATAGCCCGGATGCGGTCCCGGTTCTGAATCAGATAGGTGAAGTCAGGGATGACCACGTCGATGCCGTACATATCGTCATCGGGGAAGCCCATGCCCACGTCTACCAGAATGATGTCGTTTCCGTACTCGTAGACGGTGAGGTTCTTTCCGATCTCGTTGAGACCGCCAAGGGAAATGATTTTCAGTTTTTCCGCCATAAATACTCCTTTTCAATATTGTAAAGATTTTTGCGCATAGTACCATAGGCGGTCTCACACAGACCGCCTTTTTGTGCCTATGTAGATGGCAGACAGCCCTGGACACGGCAAAATACGCGGCGTAACCCCCGCGTATGCTGAGCGGACCGGTCCAGCTCCCCGCCCGGCCCTGTCTCGCCGGGGGAGAGGCGGTCCCGGCCCCGCAGCCGGCGCCGTTCCTGTGCTCTGCCGATCAAAAAGCGCCGCTGTGGCGCTTTACGCCAATTTCAAAAGGCTCTACTCGACCCGAGGGGAGGAGCCTATTGCTGGGAGTATATCACAGTCGGATGAAAAAGTACAGTGTTTTTTGCCGAAAGGGCAGGAGGCACAACAACAGGGATAATTTCAGCACGCAAAATATGAACTTACGACAAGTTCATATTACACTAAGAATTAGTTTTATCCGCTATCATAAGGTTACGGTATTTGAGAGAAAGGACGGAATGGGAATGAAACGGGAAAAACACGTCGGCTTTCGCATTGATAACGAACTCAAGCGAAAAATAGCCTATATCGCCGAATACGAGGGCCGCTCCCTGACCTGGCAGATGGTCCACCTCATGCAGGACTGTGTTCGGCAATTCGAAAAAGAACACGGCCCCATTGATACCGTTGAGAAGCGCGTGGTCTGAACAAAAAATTTTGTGCCATAAGAATAACTAAAAATAGACTAAAAATAAGTTCGATGGGGTATGGTTAGGTCTACACAGGGAGGGTAGACCTATGAATGATAAAGCATACCTCAGTATTCGGATGAACCGACAGCTCCACGACAAATTTCAGTCCGTGGCGGCTTATGAGGGCCGTTCCATGAGCGGGCAGATTTTGTATCTAGTCAGCCAATGCGTCCGGGAATTTGAAAAGGAACATGGACCCATTGACCTGCTGGAGCAGGAGCAATGAGTCTGCTCCACTTTTTGCTGGACCTGCTCTATCCGCCCAAGTGTCCATTTTGTGGGCGGATTTTGGAGCGGGATGAGGAAGGCTGGTGCGCTTCCTGTCAGGATGAATTACCTTGGACCGAACCGCGTGATGCTAAAGCGGTAGAATCTTGTGATACTTGCCTGTCTCCGCTGTGGTATAAAGACAATGTGCGAAAGGCGATGCACCGCTATAAGTTTGAAGGAGGCCGGGTCCACGCCAAGCTGTTCGGGCAGCTGATGGCCCAGTGTTTGCAGGATCGCTGGATGGAACGAGTGGATCTGATAACCTGGGCGCCGTTGCACTCAAAACGAAAACGGGAGCGCGGCTATGACCAAGCGGAATTGCTGGCTCAGCGGGTAGGGGAGCTGACAGACGCCCCAGTAGAAAACACTTTGGAAAAGATACGCGCCACTGCCGTTCAATCCCAAAGCGGAGAGGACGAAGCGCGAAAGGCCAATGTTCAAGGGGCCTATCAGGCCCTTCCAGACTTGGATTTGACAGGCAAGCACATTGTCCTCATTGATGACGTGGCGACCAGCGGCGCAACATTGGCAGAATGCGCCTCCGCACTGCGTCAAGCGGGCGCAAGCGTTGTGGTAGGGCTGACCTTTGCAAGGGCGCGCTAATCCACCCGCACCAAACCGTGTGCGGCGCCCACGCAGGCGCAGAACAATAGACCAAACCAAACGCTCCAATGAGCAGATACCGGCGGCAGCACAACCAGGGGCACCAGCGTCGAAGGCCGCATGCGCCGGAAAGCCACAATCAGCAAAATGAATCAAGCTCCCCCGTAAAAAGGGGTCCTTAGGGGGAGGCCCACCGGCCTCCCCCTAAGTGTTCTCTTTGGGTACTTTCTCCCACAGGAGAGAAAGTACCGCCCCCGGCAGGGGCGTCCCCTTTGTATAAAAATTGGAATATTTGCCCAAACTTGGCATAGAGTGTTGGCAGGAGAATGCGCCGCGCCTATGTAAAGGAGGGTAAACCAATGGTTCAAGCAGCCAAATTTAACCGCAAAAAAGCCGATCAGCAAAAAGAGGAAGAACGCCGCCAGCTGCTGGAGGGTATGAAACAAACTCGGGACCAGCTTAATTATGCCTATTCCCAATTCAACCTCTACTGCGACCCCGACCTGGTAGATGCCTGCGTCTACGAGATCAACGCCCTGCAAAGCCGCTACTCCTACTTTGTCCGCCAGGTCAAGCGGCTGGACGCCCCCCAGGAGGGAGCTGTGTGAGCGGCTGGCTCTGGTGGGCGGCGGCCGGGGTCCTGGTCCTGGTATGCGCCTTCTGCCGCCGCCCGCTGGCCGTTCTGGGCCGCCTGATCGTCCGCTCCGGCCTGGGCATGGTGTTCCTTTGGCTGTTCCAGAGCATCGGCGCCTTCCTGGGCGTCCAGTTGGGGGTCAACCTGCTCAACGGCCTGGTGCTGGGGGTGCTGGGCGCCCCCGGCTTTGCCCTGCTGCTCATGGCTCAGCTGGTGGGCCGATAGGGACCGCCTGGAAAAAAACGGGCGGTCCTTCTCATATATGAAACAGCTTTAACAATTTTTTCACAAAAATCAGCATTTTTCTGTTGGACTATGGAACCGCTTGTGATATAATAACCTCCGTCTATTTATGCTTTGGTTTTGTGCCCGTTTTTGGGACACGTTAAAATATGATACTGTGTCCGCGCGCCTGCGCGCGGCTGCCTGGGGGAATCATCATGGGCGGACACCGAAACACATATGGATACAGTGAATACCACGGCCGAAACGGAGGCCGGGTCAGGAACGTCCTGCTGTTCATCATCGCTGTGCTGGCCGTCATTCTGGCGGCGGGCGTGGCTTTCATGGCTTTCATGGGCCAATATCTGGAGTACACCGAGGACGGCGTCAAGATCCACTGGCCTTGGGCTCAGGAGAGCGCCTCTCTGCCCCCCATCGCTTCCGACCCGCTGGAGGTGGACACTGACCCGCTGGACGTGACTGTGGAGCCAACCCTGGACGTGGAGCCCACGCCGCCTCCCCCGCCCCAGTATAACCCTGTGGGGGCCGTCACTGTGACCACCGCTCAGCTGAGGAGCGGCTCCGCAGCCCAAGCCGTGGCTGCGGGGGGCGGCAACGCCTTGGTGGTGGAGATGAAGGATATGTACGGCAAGCTGGCCTGGCAGTCTCAAGCCCCGTTGGCCGCACAGCTGGGCACCAATGCGTCGGATAACCTGACCGCCCAGGCGGTGCAGGCCCTGTCCCAGACCAGCGACCTGTATCTGGTGGCCCGCATCCAGTGCTTCCGGGACCCCGTGCTGGCCCGGAACTGGATCGGCTCCATCATGACCCGGGGCGGCAATGTGTGGTTTGATATCACGGGTCTGGGCTGGACCAGCCCTGCCAACTCGCAGGCGGTGGAGTACCTGTCTGCCCTGTGCGGCGAGCTGGCCGACATGGGCTTTGACGAGGTGGTGCTGGACTGCGCGGGCTATCCCAACGCCGGGGAAACCAAGGTGCTGGCCACCAGCGACAACCGCCCTGAAGACCGGACCGTCCCTGTGTCCGCTTTTCTGGCACGCATCTCGGAAGAGCTGGCGGCCAAAGACGTGAAGCTGGGCGTTTACACTGACGAGACGCTGCTGCCGGGGGACGAGGCGCTTTCCGGTCTGACCGCCACAGTGCTGGCCACCCATGTGGATCGGGTGTGGCTGGACCCCAAGGCCGGCGCCGACCAATATGCCGCCCTGCTGTCCGCCGCGGGCTGGGAGGAACTTGCTCCCCGGCTGGTGGCGCGGTATACTCCCGTCTCCGGCGGGAGCTGGTACTCTTGACGCATATCGATTCCACTTACTACCGAGAAAGGAGCGTCCATGCCGCAAGAACTCCGCGCCCGCAAGACCGTGCCCGCCTATGAGGGCACCCTGCGCAATCACATGATTATGATCCCCCCCTGTATCTCCGAGTGCTCCGGTATCCGGGTATTCGGGCGGCGGATCAAGTCCCTGGCCTTTACCACCGACGTGGCCATCATCCGCA